>DYPH01000005.1:8758-96793 GCA_020720045.1 Sorangium cellulosum
GCGCCGGATCGGAGAATGCATTTGTCTCCGCCCGGCGAGGCGCCGGATCGGAGAATGCATTTGTCTCCGCCCGGCGAGGCGCCGGATCGGAGAACACGTTAGCGAAGAACTCCGCGCCGTCTTCCGCTTCGCGGGCGGACAGGTCGTTGCTAAATCGCCCGCGTGAGGGCGTATGCGTGCACTATGCACGCTCCCCCCGCGTAGAGCGCTTCCGTGGCGGCGGCGAGGGTCGCACCGGTCGTGACGACGTCGTCGACGAGGAGGATGCGTGCGTTTTGCACCTTTGTCGTCGACGCTCGGAAGACGCCAAGCATGCCGCGGCGCCGCTCCTGCCCGCTTCGTGTCGCCTGACGGGCCGTCTCTGTGCGGACGAGGGCGTCGACGACCATCGGCTTGTTGAGGCGCTCGGCGATCGGGCGTGCGAGCTGGGCGGCTGGGTTTCGGCCGCGTTCGGCGAGACGCGCCGGTGTCGACGGGATCGGCACCACGAAATCGATCTCGCTGGCGAAGCTCGCGGGCGCGGGCAGGAGCGCAGCGGCAAGGAGTTCGCCGAGCGGCGCGCCAAGATCCCCCCGTCCTTCGTATTTCAAGCGCTGGACGGCGAGCGCGATAGCGCCCCCGTGCACGTAGGGGGCGTGGACGTCGGCGTCGTTTCGGTGACCGGGCACGCGCTCAATCGTGACGACACAGCCCGTGCAGAATACATGATTTTCCGGGACGGTGGCGTCGCAGCTCGCACACGTGCGCGGGGCGTAGACGGCGACGAGGTGGCGGAGAATCGCGAAAGGGGGGAACCAGGCAGACATGGCGCTCTGGTCGTCCGCGGCGCGCTGTTTGTTGCGTGAAAACTATCCACGTGGGGCGCGAGGATGCCGCTTTTGAGGTCCGATGGCGATGCCCGACCGGGGAACGCCGAGGCGCTCGCGGAGCGTCTCCACGTCGCCATCGAGTAGCGCTTCGTACTCGTTGTCGTCGTGGACGTGAAAAAGTGTTGTTTTGGTTTGATTTTCCGGAGATGCAGCCGCTTTCCACGCCGCCAACGCCCGTCGCGGCGCGAAGACGGCCCCAAAGAGTGCCAAGCTCGTGACGATCGCCGACACGTAGGCATCGCAGCCGGGGAGCACACCGAGCCGGGCGCCGTTCCTCCGCCACTCAAAGATCGAGATTTCCGCCTCGCCAACGAGGTCGGTCCCGTAGCCGGTTGCCACATGGTGGAGGTCGTGGGCACGGAGGGCGGTCCGATGACGGGGCGTGTTCGGGATTTTCAGCGGGATGAAGAAGAAGGACGCGTCGGTCCAAGGGGCGTCGTATTCTTCGACGCGGAAGCCATTTTCGGCGAGGTAGCGATCGCGGGCAGCACGGAGCGGGGATAGGCCCATGGCGGAAGAGTAAGGTCGCGCTTCCCCGCCGACCAGGCCGATTCGCTGTCGCATCCTGGAGTTCCCGCCACGGTTCGGATAAGCTCGCCGCGCCCGACGGCCCAAGGCTTTTGGTCGCCCCACCACTCAGGCTTGGGACGAAATAACTCCTCGATTTTGCGATAACTTCGGCTGGAACAACGAGAGCGCCCGTGACCGACAAGCCTGCACCGCCGAAAGCGTCGACCGATCGCGGTCACGCCGACTCCCCGCTCGGCGCTCCGCCGGCGATGCGACCGAAGGCGCCGTCGATTCCCCCGCCGCTGCCGGCACGCATTCAACCACCCGCCGCGAAGCCGGGGCCGCTCGTCGTGAGCCCGCACCCGCCGGCGGCGAAGCCGATGAACTCGACGGTCGGTACGAAGTCGGCGTCGCCGGTGACCTCCCCGAATCGACCGGAGCCGCCTCGCGGCCGTGTGAGTACCCTCGTCGGGCAGGGGGAAGGAGTTACCTCCAAGGGGGCGCCGATCCCCGCGCCGACGGCACCCAACGGCGGCCGCCAAGCGATCACGCGGCCTCCGCCGTTCGATCCGGGGCGTGCGTCGGTTCACGATGAAATCGATGAGGATTTGCTCGCAACAACCGAGCAGCGCTCGGTCGCTCTTGAAGACCTCGCCGCGACCGCGGAGCGCGTCTCGATCGACCTCGCTTCGACCGGCGAACTTCTGACGACGGGCGAATATGTGGCGACGCCCGCGCCACCTATCCGCTCTGCCCGCCCGACGCTTATGGGAATCAAGGGGGAGACGCCCGCGCCGGCCCCCGTCGTCGCCAAGCCGGCGACCCCGCCGCCGGGGAAGGTCGCGACGACGACGCGCCCTTCGTCGCCTTCGGCGATCGCGAAGGTGAACCTCGTCCAAAAGGCGGTGCCGGCGAAGAAGACGCTCGTCCCCGCCGTTGAAGAGTCGCTCCCGTCGAACCTCCTCGTGACCGATTCGCTGCCGGCGCTCCCCGTCGGCTCTTCGGAGCTGCTCCCCGAGTCCCCCTCGGAGCCGGCGCTTGAGGTGGAGATCGTTGAAGAACTTCCGGCGAAGGCGCCGCCGGTGAAGCGCGCAACTGTGCAGACGCTCCCGCCGCCGTCGCTTCCGCCCCCGCCGGTCCGTCCTCGGGCGCCGAGCGTGCCTCCGCCGGCGATGCGGCCTCAAGTCGCCACGATCCCGCCGACGCCGTTGAAGCCGGTCGCCGCGACCCCACAAGTCCCGGCGCGGTCCTCGGCGCCGCCGGACGTTGCCATTCCGCGCCCGTCGAAATCGCCGCGCGATCTAGAAACCTGGCGACCGTCCCAGCCGATGAAGCGCGACGGAACCAGCCAAATGTCGACGTTTGCCATCGTCGGCGCGGTCCTCGTCGCTGCCGGCGGCGCCTACGTGCTCGGACGCCAGTCTTCGGACAGCGGCGTGAAGCCGCTCGTCTCGGCGACGGTCTCCGTGACGGCGCCCGCCTCGACGACCGCCGCTTCTGTTGCCGTCGCGAGCGCCGAGCCGGCGAAGGTCGCAAGTTACTCAAAGTGCCGCAAAGAAGGCGGCGCCAAAGCGATGGCGACCGGCGTATTTGCTAGAGTTCCTGCGGAGTTGCTCGTGGAGCCCTCCGGTGACCTCGCGGTCGCCTTTGCCGACAAGGCCCGCAACGCGAAGGTCTTCGGCCTCGGTGCAGATTTGTCGGTTGCGACCACCCAAGCGTCGCCAGCGACCTTCGACGTCAAGCGGGCGGTCCCGTTCCTCGATGCGGACGGGAAGCTCGCCGTCGCGGCAGAAGGGGCTGATGTTTCTGCCGATTTCGCCTCGCGCCGCCGCGTGCAAGGGGCACCGATCGACTTCGGGATTCAGAAGAAAGCGCTCGCCGTCGTGACGCGCGGCTCGTCGAACGTTGAGACCGTTCCCGGAACGGAAGGGGTCGGTGCCGATCTCGAAGCGCTCCGCGCCCACTCCTCGAACGGAACCCTCGTCGGGTACGCCTTCCGTCGACGCGGTGCGATCTGGGCAGGCGCCCTCACCGTCTCCAGCAGTGGCAAAGGGCCGCGCACCTTCCAAGGGCTCGGCGAGGTCGTCGGCGCGCCGTCGGTCGCCGCCTCGGACGGCAAATTCGCGGTCGCCTGGGCCGATCGCGTCGGCGAAGACGATCCCTGGCAGGTCCGTCTCGCCTTCGGCGATGCCGAGGCGGTCGGTGCACCGGTCGCCTTCGCGCGCCCGGCCGGCGGACTTGGAACCGGAGCATTTTCGCCGTCTTTGGCCGCGCTCCCCGGCGGTCGCTTCCTCCTTGCCTGGACGGAAGAAGGGGAGGACGGCAACCACCAGGTCCGCGGCGAAGTCCTCGACGCGACTGGTGCCGCCGTTTCGCCGCCGGTTGTCCTCTCGGAACCGAGCTTCAACGCCGGGCAGCCGGCCGCCGCCCTCGGCAAAGACGGGAAGGGGGGCGTCGCCTTCTTCCACGCCACCGAGGCTGGCGGCTTCGATCTCGTCGTGAGCCGCGTGCTCTGCGAGTGAGGGCGGGCCACATCGACGAGCGTCGACTTCGCGAGGAAAAAAGAGCTCCTTGCAAGTCAAGACTTGTCGGAACGCGCGTTCAGTCTAAGGGTGCCGGCGATGACCGAGCCCTACGACCTCGCCGCCGTTTCCACGCCCGCCAAGAAGCCGACATTCGACCCGGCACCGATGATCGCGCTGGAGCTCGCGCTTCCGCTTGCGGCGGTTCGGGTCGTCGCCGAGCTCCTCGAAGGGGGGGCGACCGTCCCCTTCATCGCGCGCTACCGGAAGGAGCAGACCCAGGGGCTCGACGAGGTCCAGATCCGCACCATCGAGGAGAAGCGCGCCTACTACATCGAGGTGGCCGAGCGCCGTGTCGCGATCCTCACCGAGATCGAGAGCCAGGGGAAGCTCACGCCGGAGCTTCGCAAAACCCTCGAAAATTGCTGGGTAAAGGCGACTCTCGAAGATCTCTACCTCCCCTACAAGCCGAAGCGCCGCACGCGCGCAATGATCGCCAAGGAGCGCGGCCTCGAGCCGCTCGCGCTCAAGATCCTCGGCATGGAGGCGGGCAATCCGGAGGCGGAGGCGCTCGCCTTCGTCGACGCCGCGAAGGAGGTCGCCGATGTAAAGGCGGCCCTCGCTGGCGCGAAGGACATCGTCGCCGAAATTGTGGCGGAAGACGCCGACGTCCGCGGCCTCGTCCGGCAGACCTTCGAGCAGGAGGGGGTCGTCGAGTGCAAGAAAGCCGACGACTCCACGGCGCCGACAAAATTTGAAATTTATTATGATTTCCAGGAGAAAGTCGCGACGATCCCCTCGCACCGCTACCTGGCGATTCGGCGTGGGGAGACGGAGAACGTCCTCCGCGGGAAAATCGTCGTCGATGAGCTCGCCCTCGCCGGCCGCATCGCCGAAAAGCGTGGCGTTCGTGGCGCAGCGACGCAAAACCTGACCTTCACCAACCTCTACCGGGATGCCATCGGCGAGGCGACGCGACGCCTCATCGTCCCGAGCATCGAGAGCGACGTCCGCATCGACATGAAGCTCAAGGCGGACCGGGATGCCGTCCAGATCTTCGCGGAAAACCTGCGGAAATTGCTGCTTGCGGCGCCGCTCGGTCGCCGAGTCGTCCTCGGGGTTGACCCCGGCCAGCGGACCGGCTGCAAGTGTGTCGTCGTCGACGACACCGGGAAGCTCCTCGAATACACGTTGATCAACCTCGTGACCGGCAGCGCCGCTGTTGCTCACGCGGAGAAGACGATCGTCGAACTCGCGAAAAAGTATAACTTTTACGCGGTCGCCGTCGGCAACGGGACCCACGGCCGCGAGACCTACGAATTCGTCCGCGACGTGCTCAAGAAGGCGGGCCACAAGGATGCCGTCGTCGTCTCGGTCAGCGAGAGCGGCGCGTCGGTCTACTCGGCGAGCGACCTCGCCCGCGAGGAATTCCCCGACCTCGACCTCACCGTCCGCGGCGCGATCTCCATCGCCCGCCGCCTCCAGGATCCGCTCGCCGAGCTCGTAAAAGTCGACCCGAAGGCGATCGGTGTTGGCCAGTACCAGCACGACGTCTTCCAGCCGCTCCTCAAGCGCAAGCTCGAGGAAGTCATTGAATCTTGTGTAAATACTGTCGGTGTCGAGCTCAACACCGCGAGCGCGCCGCTCCTCGCGAAGGTCGCCGGCATCGGGCCGACCCTCGCCAAGCGCATCGTGAAGCACCGCGAAGAGACCGGCCCGTTCCCCTCGCGAGACGCGCTCAAGAAGGTCACCGGCCTCGGCCCGAAGACCTACGAGCAGGCGGCCGGCTTCGTCCGCGTCCGCAACGGCGCCCACCCCCTCGATGGCAGCGCCGTCCACCCGGAGCGCTACGCCCTCGTCGAGAAGATCGCGAGCGACGCCGGCATCCCGCTCACCGACTTCGTCGGGAACGAAAAGGCTGTAAAATCGATTCGTTGGAACAGCTACGTTTCCGCGGACGTCGGCCTACCGACCCTCGAAGACATCCAGAAGGAGCTCATGAAGCCGGGGCGCGATCCCCGCGACGCCTTCGAGCCGCCCGCCTTCCGCGACGACGTCCGGACGATGGAAGACCTGAAGCAGGACATGGTCCTGGAAGGGGTCGTCACGAACGTCACCGCATTTGGGGCGTTCGTCGACATCGGCGTCCACCAGGATGGGCTCGTCCACATCTCCCAGCTCTCCGATCGCTTCGTGAGCGACCCCCACCAAGTGGTGAAAGTCGGCGAAAAGCTTTCGGTTCGCGTCCTTGAGGTCGACCTCGTCCGCAAGCGCATCGCCCTCACCGCGAAGAGCGGCGTCACCGCGAAGAGCGAGGGGATCGCCCCGCAGGCGCCCCGCGGCCCCAACGACCGCGGTGGTCGTGCCCCCCAGGGGCGCCCCCAGAACCAGGCCAAGATGCCGGCGCAAAAGGCCTTTGAGAACAACCCGTTCGCCGCCTTGAAGGGGCTCACGCTCAAGAACTGAGCCGCTGGGACCCTCCAAAAGAAACCCCGGGAATCCGCTTGGATTTCCCGGGGTTTTGCATTCCAGTTGGTCGAACTCTAATGCACTTTCGCCATCGCGGCGGCGAAGGCCTCCGGCTTCACAAACTCGGTAAACCGCGCCACCTCTTTGCCGGAAGAATCGAGAAGCACGACCGTCGGGAGCCCGCGAACATCATATTTCTTCTTCGCCGCGGCGACTTCCGGGAGATCGTCGTCGGTGGCGTCGACAGAAATCGGAACAAACCGGACCCCTTCCTTGCGCACCCGGGGATCGGGGAAGGTCTCGTGCTCAAGCTCTTTGCAGGCCTTGCACCAGGAGGCGCCGAAGTCGATCAGGACCGGCTTCTTTTCGGCAGTCGCTTTGGCAATCCCAACTTTTTCGTCGGTCACAAAGACCATATTCGGGGGCGGCGGCTCGTCCTTCATCATGCGGAGCGCCTCCGTACGGGCCGCATCTGCTTTGCGGGCATCGGTCCAGCCGAGCAGGAGAAACAAACCGAGTACTGACGGCAGAATACTGCCCAACTTCGTCGGCTTTGAGAGGTGGGCGATCGGGCTCTTTCGGCGCTCCGCCGCAATGTGAACCCCGCCAAGGGCGATTCCGGCGATCACGAGAACGCCTGCGATCGCGCCAAATGTCGGGGAAGGGAGGATCATGCCGGCAAAGAGGTTCGGCCAGCGGTCCCGCGTGTACGAGAGGGCCATGTAGGCAAGGACGACGCCGCTCCCCCATTTGATCCCCATCATCCAGGCGCCCCCCTTTGGGAGATTGACGGCGAAGGCGCCCGCCAGAAAGAAGGGGATCCCGAGGCCGAGGGAAAATGCGAACATCGCGAGCGAACCGAAGAGGACATTCTTCGTCTCTCCGATCCAGATCAGCATCCCGGTCATGAAGGGGCCCGTGCACGGCGCGGCGACGAGACCCATTACTAACCCGAGGGAAAACGCCCCTTTGAAGCCGACGCCACCAACGGTGGAGAGCTTGTTGGTCATTCCCGAGGGGAGCGTCAGCTCAAAGGCGCCAAACATGCTCGCCGAGAGGGCGGCGAAAATCACCACGATCGCCCCGACGACGTAGGGGTTCGCGAGCGCCGACCCCATGACGCTCCCCGTGTAACCGGCGATGACGCCCATCGGCGTGAAAAGAGCTGCGATTCCAAGGACAAACGTCGCGGAGAGTGCCGACCCTCGTGCTCGCGAGCCGCCGTCGGTGGCGCCGAAAATAGAGACGGTGATCGGAACCATCGGCCACACACAGGGGGTGAGCGACGCGAGAAGCCCAAAGACGAGCGACATCGCGAGGGCCAGCGGCATGCTCTTTTGCGCGTAGGCGGCGAACTGCGACGTGTTGGAGCCCTCCGCGTGCGCGAGCGCCGGAAGCAGCAGGAGTGCACCGGCGAGCGCGCTCGCAACGGCCGCAGACCGACGGGGGATCGGAAGGAAGAGTTTCGAATTCACGGGCTTTTTCTCTGCGTCGTGGGGGAGCGGGCGCGTCTAGGAACGTCCAGCCGGCATCGTAGTGCGAATCGGCGAGGGCTCCGAGCGGGGAATCACGCGACGTGATCGTCGGCGTCGCTGCCCGATGCTCCTCGCTAACTCCGCAAGGATGTGTGTGGTCCGCAAAAAATTCCGAATCTTTGCTCGCGCTTGGTCGAAATTCCTTGGTGTACCAAGGAATTTCGTTCGACTAGGTGACGGCATGATGTGTGGATGCTACACCCGTCGTATGGCCAAAGCAGCGGTTCGGGAAGTACCTCCGCTCGGTCCCGAGGAGTGCCTTCAACAGGCTCTCGGGGCGACGACGGCGGTTGCGCGCGTCCGCCTCGCGCGGACCGGACTTGCGGCGCCAACCTTCGAAGACCTCGAAATTCAAGGTCTTCTTCTTCGCGAACTCCATCGGGGGCTCCTCGACCAGGGGCTCTTTGAGGCTGCGGAAGAAGCGGCGCTCCAAGGGGCGGCGGTGTTTTCGAAGAACCGCGATGAAGATGCGGAGCCGCTGGAAGATGTGCTCCTCCAATTGGCCGCCCGAGCGGCGCTTGCCCGAGGGGACGGGGAGACGGCGATCGCCCACGTCCAGCGCGCCGCACGAAAGGCGCCCAAGGGGCGTCGTGCCTTCCATCACTGGACGCTCGGTTCGCTGCAATTTCTCGCAAAGCGCTACAGCGAAGCGGCGACGTCGCTGGCCCGTGCGTCGCGACTTTCCGGCGGCGATGCTCCCGGAAAAGCCTTGTATCGCGGCCATTTGGCACTCGTAAAGACCGCCCAAGGCGAGCCCCCAGCCGACCTTCAAGCCATCGTGAACGCGCTCGCCGCGTCGCCGACGGCGGCCGGTTACGGGGGCTTTGTGCTTGGCCATCTTGCCTACGCGGCCGGGGAATTTCCCACGGCGGAGCGGTATCTGCGCCGCTTCCTCGCCGGCACCCAGGACGTCGCGCTCGCCGGCGAAATCGCGATGAGTCAGGCGACCTTGGCGAAGATCACCGAGGGGTGAGTCCCGGCGTCCGGGTGCTAACGGAGCGCCATTCGTACAAGGACCGCGACGACGATCCCCGCGGCGATCAGCCAGGCGAGGACCACGGCGCGTCGTGAGCCGTCGGCGGAGTGGTTCGGTGCGGTCACCGGTGCTGGCGGCCTGCTCCGAGAACCTCGCGAAGGGTGCCCGCCGTCTCCCGCCAGGTCTGTTTCTGCCAAAGCAGTGGAGTTTGCGAACGCCGGGGCGGCTTGGAGTTCGATGGTGGCCGCTTCGTCCGGAGCGTCGAATCGTTCCAGAATGGGGGCACTCGCGGCAGAGACGATCAGCCCGTCGAAGGCGGAGGGGCGCTCAAAGTCGCTCGGGAGCGAAGCGGATGAAAGCGCTTGAATTTGTTGAGTTGCGTCGCCGTCGTTGCTCCGTTGCATCGGCGCGGGTGCGTCCCGCTCGGGGAGCCCACGCGCGGCGCGGAGGGCTCGCTGCATCGAGCGCGCCGTCGGAAAACGCCGCCCGTGCTCGAAGGCGACGCCGCGGGCGAGCACCCGAAGGACGTCTCGCGATATCGGGAGCGCGAGATCTTCCAACGGGGGGAGCGGCACCGTCGCCGCGTCTTGGAGCTCCCGCCACGAGGGGCCCGCGCGCCGGATACGCTGGCCATGCACCGCCGAAAGCACGGTGAGAGTTGCCGCGAAAACGTCGCTCGTACCGTCAACTTCGTCAAAAAGTCCGCGTGCTTGCTCGGGTGCCATAAAGGCAGGAGTCCCGATGAGCGCCCCCGGTTGGGTGAGGCGGTCGATGTCTTCGTCCTCCGAGAAGAGGGAGTCGCCCCCAGGCTCGGTCCGCGCACGTGCGCCGGAGCCGCCCGCATACTCCGCGTCGAGAGCGATCCCGAAGTCCAAAAGGACCACTCGCCCGTTTTCGCAACAGAAAAGATTCGACGGCTTGATGTCGCGGTGGACGATTCCGGTGTCGTGGACGGCGCCGAGAATCTCAAGGATGCGGTCGAGAAACTCGAGCGCTGGCTCGACGGGAATCGGCCCAAGGCGCCGAATTCGCCCGAGAAGCGTCTCACCACGGAGACGCTCTTGCACGAAAAAGGGGACGCCGTCGACGGTGCCCAGATCGAGGAGCGCGCAGACGCCGCCGTGGTCCAGCTTTCCGAGGACCCGCACCTCGCGCTCGAAGCGGGCACGCAGCTCGGGGTCGGCTGCAGCCTCGAGCTTCATGATTTTTACCGCATAAACTTCATCAGTTGCGCCGTTGAGGAGCGACGCCGCATAGACGACCGCCGCCCCCCCTTCACCAATCGGCTCTCCGACGCAGTAGCTCGCCTGGCCTCCGACGAGAACGCGGCCGCTGACTCCGCTGGTCGTTCCCTCGGTCACGGGCGTTACGCGGGGGACTGGCGATCGGCGCACAATGTCATCGTCTACACGAAAACCGTCCTCAGGCAACGAAAGTGGCGGTCAGCCGAAGACGGCCGCTGCGTTTTGCCGCGCCTGCATTTCGGCGAGCTCGGAGGCATCCTGGGCGACGCCGAGGAGCCGGATGGTTGCGGCGGCGACGAGCCCGGAACCGAGCTCCATGGCGCGGACGTTGAGGATGCCATCGGCATCGAGTTCAAACGTGACTTCCACGCGAACTTCGCCGCGGACCCCCTGGGGCAGATTCGCGAGAACCAGTTCACCAAGATAGGCATTTTCAGCAAACTTGGGGAGTTCCCCCTGGGCGACGCGCACGACGACGGACGTTTGATTGTCTCGTGCCGTCAAGAATACACGACTGCGATCGCAGGGCACCGGCGTGTTCGCACGAATGAGGACGTCGCTGTAGCCGCCCGCGGTTTCGACGCGCAGCGAAAGAGGCGTCACGTCGATCAAGAGCGCATTCCCGCTCCTGGGTGTAATCGTACTCGTCTCAGGGGTGTTCAAAAGCATCCGGCCGTCGGCCATCGCTTGCGGCGCAAACACTGGCGATCGCTGGATGAGCGTCGCTTCCGAAAACTCCATGCGGACCGGGCTCGTCGCGCTGAAGCTGCGCGGTTGAGCGGGCGCGCCAAAATCGGCGACCGGTGCATGGCCCTGCGAGGGGGGCGCTTCCGGGAAATCAATACGGAATCCGCCCGGTTGCACCTGGTTCGGCGGCTGCCCCTGGCCCTGTGGCTGCTCCGGGAGCGCACCGTATTCGTAGCTCGCAGGCTTCGGCTGCGAGGGGAGCGGTGGGGGCGACTGCGGCGCCTGCGGCGTCGAAACTCCGTACGGATTCGAAGACTTCGGCTGCTCGCTCGGCGAAAATCGGGGCGTCGCGGGCGCCTCCTCCTTGCGCGGGAGACGGGGCCCTGCGGCGACGCTGACGACGGGCGCCGTCTCGTAACTCCCTGCAGGAGCAATACTTTTGTTGACGACCGTCCTGCTCGGTCCCTTCGTGCGCGCGAGGGCGTGGGCCTGGATGGCAGCGCCGAGGGCGACGACTTCATCGGGATTGACCTTGAGCGTCGGTTGGCGTCCGAAGTAGGCACCAACCTGCTTTGTGACGAGCGGGAGGCGCGTCGAACCGCCGACGAGGAGAACCTGCCCGATGTCCGCGGGCGTCTTGCCGATCGCGTCGAGGGCACGCTGGGTCACGCCGAGCGTTCGGTCGATGAGCGGCTGAACGAGGGAATCGAGCTCCGCGCGCGTGTAGCGAAATTTCAACGAAAGCGGTCCGCCGTCGGGCCCGTAGCCGATGTCGTGGAGCGATTCCTCGACGAATTCCTTGGCGCTGAGGTCCTTCTTGATTTGCTCGGCGACCAGCCGCAAGCGGCCAAACATCGACGGGTCCGGCCGCGGATCGTAGCGATGTTTCTGTAGGTATTCTAGGGAGATACGGTCTGCGAGGGCGAGGTCGACGTCGTCGCCGCCAAGTTGGCTATCGCCAGCCGTCGAGAGCACTTCGAAGATCTGACCGCTCAGATCGAGGATCGTGACGTCGAAGGTGCCGCCGCCGAGGTCGTAAATTGCGACGCGCTCGGAACCCTGCACCTGCTGGCCATAGGCGAGGGCTGCTGCCGTCGGTTCGTTAAGAATTCGGAGCACTTCCAGGCCAGCCAGGCGGCCGGCGACCTTCGTCGACGCGCGCTGGAGCTCGTTGAAGTTCGCCGGGACGGTGATGACCGCCTTGTCGACCGTTTCGCTGAGGGCCGCCTCCGCCATCGCCTTTGCGCGGCGCAGAATAAACGCGGAAATTTCCGGCAAGCTGTACCGCTGGCCGCGCGCCTGCACCATGACGCTCTGTTTCGGCCCCTCGACGAGGGGGAAGGCGAATCGCTTCGCCGCCTCCTGAACCTCGGGCGACGAAAACGGACGGCCGATCAGGCGTTTGACCGAATAGACAGTGCTTTCCGCGTCGACCATGCGCCGCTCGCGTCCGAGCTCGCCGACGAGAACCTTCCCTGAGGGGTGAAACGAAACGACCGACGGCAAGAGGCGTCGCCCGTGCTCATCGGCAAGCGTGACCGCGACGCCGTCGGCGACGGCTGCAATTACTGTGTTTGTCGTCCCCAAATCGATGCCGATGGCGAGTCCCATGGTCCCCTCAACATACGGAGTTCTGCGGCGCGGCGCGTGAAGTTCGTCCTCGCCCGCTAGCGCGGATCGAGGAACAAGTTTCGCGAAATGCTCAACCGACGACGCGGCGAGAAGCCTGTCGCGCCGCCATGCTGGAAAGTTCTTCGAGGTCGTTGCTCATTCCGACGAGTCGGAGCCGCGCCGAGGCCTCGCGGCCGCTCTTTTGTTCAACGGCCTTCACTTCGAGGGTGCCGTCGGCGTCGAGAGCGAAGGTCACTTGGACGTTGGCTTCGCCGCGTGAAAGTGAAGGAATATCAGTTAGATGAACTTCGCCGAGGTACATGTTTGCTGCGAAGCTGCGCTCCTCCCCCTGGGCGACGCGCACGAGCACCGAGTCTTGCCCATCGCGGGTCGTCGAGAAGCCGCGCGTGCGGTCGCAAGGGACCTGCGTGTTGGCGCGAATGAGCACATCCGAAAAGCCTCCCGTCGTTTCCACACGAAGCGATAGCGGCGTTACGTCGACGAGGAGCGCCCGTTCTTGCCGAAGGCCGACGCGGGCGGCTTCGACGGGAACGAACTCAAGTTCTGAAATTCCTAGAAGCTTATTGACGCTCTGGGAGGGCTCCGCCGGCCATTGTTCCGGATCTTGGGGGCGGGGACGCCAAACCTCCGGTTCGGTGCGCCCGTGAGGGCTCGGCGGAAGTCCGGGGCGTACCGGCGCGCCTGCGAAGGCGGCATCGGGGCGATCGGCAAAAGGATCTGTGGGGAGCGTGCGTACAACAGACTGAAAATTATCGATTTTTTTCGGATCGAGCGTGCTCTCGTCCGCGATCGCCGCGACGCCGACGACCGGTGTCGAGGAAGCCGGCGCCGGGACCGGCTTTGCTGGTTTCGTCGCCCCCTTCGAAACCAGCGTCAGATTCGTCGTGAACGTCGATTCGCCGGGGTTGCCGGCCGCTTCCTGGGCGGCAAACGGGGAGGGGGTGGGCGGTGGCCGATTCCCCTGGAGGAACGCTTCTCGCGCCGCAGCAATGGCCGGCTCATCGACGAGCATCGGTTTGGCGGTGATCGGTTCGTCTTTCCCGCGCTCGACGCTCGGAATAGCTTCTGTTTTCTTTTGAATCTGAGGGCGCGCCGCCGCCGGGGCGACCGGGCGGGCCGGCGGGATTCGCGGCGCGGCCGGGGCCACAGGAGCTGCCGCCGGCACGGTTGCCGCCGGAGACTGCCCCTGGGAATTCGGGGCACGCACACCGGCGAGGGCGTGCGCCTGAATCGCTGCCCCGAGAGCGACGACCTCATCGGGGTTTACCTTCAGCGTAGGCGGGCGACCGAAGGTCTCGGCGACGCTCCGCGACACCACCGGCATCCGCGTCGCGCCACCGACGAGGAGCACCTGAGACATGTGCGACGGCTCCAACCGATGGGCCTGCAGGGCGCTCCGGGTGAGCGCCATTGCGCGATCGAGCAGCGGTTTCGCGAGTGTTTCTAGGGCCAACCGCGTCATTTTGAAACGCAGCGACAGCGGCACACCGTCTTCGCCGAACCCGAGATCGTGGAGATCCTCGGCGATCTCCTCGCGCGCGGAAAGAAGCTTCTTGATCTCCTCGCCGAGGAGTCGAAGTCGCCCAAATGAGATCGGATCGGTCCGCGGATCCCACCGAAATCGCGCCACATATTCCTGGGCGATCTGCTCTGCGACGAGGTGATCGATGTCGTCGCCGCCAAGTTGGGTGTCTCCGGCGGTGCAAACGACCTCGAAAACGCGCCCGGAAAGATCGAGGACGGTCATGTCGAAGGTGCCACCGCCGAGGTCGAATACCGCAACGCGTTCCGACCCTTGCACCTGTTGACCGTAGGCGAGCGCCGCTGCCGTCGGCTCGTTGAGAATGCGGAGGACGTCCAGGCCCGCCAGGCGTCCCGCAACCTTCGTCGACGCGCGCTGAAGTTCGTTGAAGTTCGCCGGGACGGTGATGACCGCCTTGTCGACCGTGCCCCCGAGCGCGTACTCGGCAATGGCCTTCGCGCGTCGCAGGACAAACGCGGAAACTTCAGGAAGTGTGTAGCGTTGGCCACGCGCCTCCACGAGAACGGCGTCCCGGGGACCTTGCACGAGCGGAAACGGGAAGCGCGGCCGCGCCTGCTGGACTTCTGGAGTCCCGTAGGAGCGCCCCAGGAGGCGCTTCACAGAATATACGGTGTTTTCCGGATCGACGATCCGTCGCTCGCGGGCGAGATCCCCGACAAGAATGTTACCCGATGGGTGGAAGGAGACGACCGACGGAAGCAGGCGGCGGCCGTGCTCGTCTGCCAGTGTAGTCGCCACCCCATCGACGACCGCCGCAACGACCGTATTTGTGGTGCCGAGGTCGATGCCCACCGCGATTCCCATGGTCGAAACAGCCTACTTGGAACCACGTGCATTGTGGGGGGATTGTTCGCGAAGGTACCTCGGAAAGGTCGTGGATTTCCCTACCTTCCGGTGGTTGCAAGGGGACATCGAGCGGCGGCGGCCCCTCGCGCGCTCCCTAGCAAACGACCGGAGGCGGCCATTGAATTGGCATTCTGTGCCCGCGAAAAGTGACGCAACGCGCCGTCCTCGAAAAGCGCAACAGGCATTCGGAATGAGGTTTCCGCGATCCGAGGGGTGGGCGCCGGTCGCATCTTTCGCGTATGTTCTGCCGCGATGAAACGTGCACCGCGCTTGCGTCTCCTCCCGGTCTTTCCCGTTCTCGCGGGACTCCTCGCTGCCTCGGTGACGGCGTGCTCGACGGAGGACACCGGCCCCTCCTACCCGGCCGGCTGCGAGCCCCTTCTCGGCGAAACCGACTGCGTCGCCCCGTTCCCTTCCGACTATTTCCGCGTGGCGGACGCGCGATCACGCACCGGCTTTGTCGTCGCGCCGAGCGGTCCCGGAAAGCTGCTCACGGCGGACGGACGGGACGGCGACGTCAACGCCTATGCGCCCGACGACGGGTTTTCGCGGCTCCCGTCGATCGTCGGCGCCCTCCACGGCGCGATCGTCGCCACCGGCCTCCCGACGGTGCTCGATGCCCCTGCCGTCTCGATGAGCGCGAAATCAGCCACGGTGATTCTACGGGCCGACACCGGCGAATTTGTAGCCCATTACAGCGATATTCCTACGAAAAACACTGTGACGGGGGCCCGTGCCATCGTCCTTCGACCCACCGTCGTGCTCGCCCCCAAGACACGGTACATCGTCGCCATCCACGGGGTGAGGACGGAAGCGGGCCCCCTCGCCGACGCCGGTGCCGGGTTTGCGCGACTTCGCGACAAGGCGACCGCGTCGGCGTCGCTTGCTGCCTTGGGGCCCCACTACGAAAACGATATCTTTCCAGTGCTTGCAAAGGCGGGTGTCGACCGGGCGGGGCTCCAGCTGGCCTGGGACTTCACGACCGGGAGCGAAGAGGCGGTCACCGCCGATCTGCTCGCGATGCGCGAAAAGACGCTCGCCTGGCTCGATACGCACACGCCGCGGGTGTTTGACGTCGTCGAGGATCCCGCGGAAGAGAAAGGGGATCTCTGGAAGGTCTTCCGGGGCAAGATTGAGGGGCCGCGCTTCGTCGACAAGGACACCTCTGGCGCATTGATCGTGCGCGGTGAAGACGGACTTCCGAAGGAGAATGGCGTCACCGTCTTCGAGTTTGTTATCGCCATCCCGACGAGCGTTCGTGATCGCTTTGAGCCGGGGCGTTATCTCGCCCTCGGACACGGTTTTTTCGGGTCCCGCGACGAAGTGACCTACGGCGGCTCCCAGAAGCTCGCGATGCGCCTCGGTGCCGTCCTCGTTGGCATCGATTGGGCCGGCTTCGCGACCGCAGACGCCGCGAAAGTAGCCGGAGATATTCTCGGAAACCCGGGGCGAACGCCGAGTTTCCGCGAGCGAGTCGAGCAGGGGATGATGAACTGGCTCGTCACGTCGCGCGCCATGACAACCGTCTTTCCCACGATCGATCTCTTCAAGCGCCCCGCATCCGGGCCTGGCGTCGTCGTGAACGACAAAGGGGTTTCCAATGCGGGAAAGCTCCTCTTTGATACCGAAAAAATGGGATACTTTGGCGCGAGTCAGGGGCAAATTCTTGGGATGGTCATGGCGGCACTTAATCCGGATTTTACCCGCTATGGGGTGAACGTCGGTGGCGCCGCATACACACACATGATGCCGCGTGCTCGCCCCTTTGAGCCGCTGCTCGGCCTCGTCCGCAACAGCTTCGAGAGCGACACCGACCCGAACCCGATCGCGACTGAAGTCTTTATTGCGGGCCTCGCGCGAAAGATGGAGCCGATCGACCCTGGGATCTGGGCCCCGTTTGTTCTCGAACGGAAGCTCCCGAAATCCCCCCAGGATCGCCAGGTGCTCGCGCAGACCGGCCTCGCCGACTCGGCGGTCCCCAACGTTGGCGCATTTCTCTTGGCCCGGGCCATGAAGCTCTCGCAGACGGGCCCTGCTGCCGTAGAAATTCCTGGAATTCCAACGACTACCGATACGCTCGCCTCCGGGCTCACCACCTTCGACTTCGGCGTCGACCGAAACCAGACGCTCGCTTACGCGCCCGTCCCCACGAATGACGTCCACGAAGGGGTCCGCGTCGATCCGAACGCCCTTACCGAACTTGAGCGCTTCTACAACGGGGAGGGGGTCATCCACCCTTGCTCGGGAGCCTGCAAAGCAGGCACAAACAAGTAAGCGAAATACCTGCGCTAATAGTGGGGGGGCCGGTCGCGCTCAAAGGCCTGGAGAGGGTCGAGGTCGCCGCCGTCCCCCTCGCCGCTTCCGAGCTGGCGGGCGGCGAGCGCGGCGAGGTCGGCGCGAAGGCGATCGATCAGCTTGGATTGATCGGCGACCACTGCGGAAAGCTCGTCCACCAACCGATCGAGCTGCATGTACCGAAGCTCAAGGTCGACGAACCGCGAGTCTTCTGTGCTCATTTGAGGACGAAGTTGCAGGCGGCCTTCTGTTGGGCGTTGTTCACATCAGGCGTCACGGCCTCGACCTTACCGTCTTTGTCCAGGGAAATGACTTGCTCATTTGCCGCTCCGCCCGTTTGACGGGCCCACTGCGACACGCCCGAAGTGGCCACCGAAAGTCGTCTGACGGCGGGGTCTGGGTCGGAGGTCTTGGTTCCGGTTGCGCCGGATACGAAGCGATAATAAGTGCTTCCGGCAATGTTCGTGGCCCCCTCTTGAATCGTTGCCTTTGAGCAATGGTCGTCCACACCGAGGCCGCTCACGGTCGGCGTCGGCTGGAACAGACAAAGAACGATCCGTTTCTTCGTTGCCGCATCGCAGTAGGTCCCAACGGCGAATTGGGGGGCAAAATTTGCACCGTCGAAGATCCGATTTGTCAGTGCGTTGCAGCGGGCGAGGGCCGCATCGACGATGGGCTGTTTTTCGTTGTCGCCGGCGATGCACGGTGCGGGGCCGCTGTCGACGGGCCCCGCGTCGGGCGGGCCTGCGTCGAAGCCGCTGTCGATGGGCCCTGCGTCGAGCGCTGCATCGCTAGAGGCAGCGTCGTCGGGGGCTGCATCGCTAGAGGCAGCGTCGTCGGCGACCCCAGTCTCGGCGACGCTGCTGTCTGCGGTGGTGGCATCGACCTCCGGCACCCGTGCGTCGGTAGGCGTCGTCGTCGCCGCGTCGCCGTCGGTCATTCCTTCCGGCAGCGTGATCCCGCACGCAACGAGAGCAAACAGCGGGAGCGGGAGAAATAAAGCGCGTGCGATGGAATGACGGAGAACGCCCATGCTCCTCTGCTTACCACGAATCCTCGCGCCATCGACGCCGCGGTCGCCACCGTGATAGGGGACGCCCCATGTACTTCCAGGAGCTGATTCTCACCCTGCAGGATTTCTGGACGAAGCGCGGCTGCGTGCTCGTGCAGCCCTACAACAGCGAAGTCGGCGCGGGGACGTACAACCCGACGACCTTCCTCCGGGCGATCGGGCCCGAGCCGTGGAACGTTGCCTACGTGGAGCCGTCGCGGCGCCCGACCGACGGCCGTTATGGGGACAACCCGAACCGTCTCCAACAGTTTCATCAATTCCAGGTGATCCTAAAGCCGGCACCCCTCGATATCCAAGATCAGTACGTCGAATCGCTCCTCGCCATTGGCACAAAGCCCGAGGATCATGACGTCCGTTTCGTCGAGGACGACTGGGAGTCGCCGACGCTTGGCGCTTGGGGCCTCGGCTGGCAGGTCTGGCTGGATGGCCTCGAGATCAGCCAGTTCACCTACTTCCAGCAGGTCGGCGGCATCGACTGCAAGCCGGTCGCGGGCGAGCTGACTTACGGCCTCGAGCGCATCTGCCTTTACTTGCAGAACGCAGATAGTGTCTACGACCTCGCCTGGGCGCCCGGCGTTAGCTACGGCGAGGTCGCCAAGCGCGCCGAGTGGGAGTGGAGCACGTACAACTTCGAAGAAGCCGATGTTGCTGCTCATTTCGCTGCGTTTGACCAGTACGAGCGTGAGGCGAAGCGCCTCTTGGCCCGTTCCGACGACCCGACGAAGAAGCTTGTGCTTCCCGCCTACGACTTCGTCTGCAAGGCGGCCCATCAATTCAACGTCCTCGACGCGCGCGGCGCCATCGGCGTGACCGAGCGAGCCCGTTTCATCGGGCGCGTGCGCGGCATCGCGAAGGGGGTCGCCGAGGCTTGGTACGCGCAGCGTGAGGCGCTCGGGTTTCCGCTCCTCGCGAAAGAGGCAGCCGCCGGCTGACTTTCGAGGTTTACCGAACCGCGCTTGTGCAATTGAAAAGTCCCCGGTTCGCTTGCAGCGAATCGGGGACTTCGTTCTTTGTCATTCGTCGGGATCGGTCTCGCGGACGTTCGGAGTCACCACGAGCTGGTCCCGCTTTGCGTCGCGCGTGACGACGATTTCAAAGCGGCTCGTCTTGCCGTCGCCGTCGAGATCCCCCTCGGCGATCAGCGTACACGTCTGGCCGTCCTTCGAGGCGACGGCGCTGTACGCGTAGTACTGGGGCATCGTCATCTCGTAGCGGAGGCTCTGCCAGAACGGCGTGGCCCAATCCTTCGGGGTCGATTCGTACTTCTCCCCCTTGGGGACCACCGCCGGCGTCCGACTTTGCGAACCGATGCAGGCCGTCTTCCGTCGGGGCAAAATCTTGTTCGGATTCTTCGGGTCGAGGGTCTCGCGCTCGTAACTCATGACCACGTCGCGGGCCATCTGGCCGAGGGCGTTCTTTGCCTCCGCCTGCTTGGTGGCGCCGACATACTTGGCGATCCCTTCGAGGACGGCCGCCTCGACGTCCTTTCCGAACTTTGCTGTAGCCGCGCGATCGCCGGGGAGGTTCAGCTCGCCATGGAGCCGGGCGCCTTCCGTCTTGAGGCTCGCCCCGGCGCGGAGCCGTTCGCCGAGGGCGCGGACGCCAGGGACGTCGGGGAGTGGCTCGGTCATCGCGTGATCGAATTTGGCTTTGAGCAGCGGAACAAGTTCCGACTGAGCTGCCTCCGCATCGACGACAAGTCGCATCCCGCGATCGTCGATGGTGAGCGTGCCGCTGCCGACGACCGGGGTCTCTTCGCCGGGGACGTCTCCATAGCGTGCGGCGACGAAAGGTCGATGTGTCGACGCGGAGTGCTGAGGAATATTCAGTTTTTAGCCCATCAAGTGCTTCCGGCGACAGGGCGATCACAATCGTACCGCGGCGTAGATAGATCGCCCCGGTGCTCTCATCGACGGTCTTCTCGTCGGTCCCGCCGACGCAGGTGAATGCCTTTTTTGCCTCTTCTTCATTGGCAAATTCACCCGCCATGACAGCGGTTTTGTGGCCGAGGAGATTCCCGAAGGCAATGCGCTCGGCGGCGGCGAGTACGTCCCGGTAGCACGGGGTCTTCAGGCCGTTTTGGACCGCGCTGTAAAAGGGCGAGGCGCGCAGCCCAGCGCCATCGACCAAGACCTGCATACCGAAGCCCTTCTGAAACGCGTAGTTTTCCGCGTGGATGGGGGCGGCGACCCCCTTGGTCTTGCCGCCGTCGACGACGACGGCATCTTTCGGCGGTGGAGTTGCGGGCCCCCCGCACGCGGCAGTGAAGGGGACAAGGAGCGGGAGGAGTCGGAGGGCCGAACGCATGATCGCGCCAGGCTACAGGCTTCTCGCTAGAGGCGGGCGATGGTCCGACGGGAGAGGACGAGAAAGCGCCCGCTCATCGTAAGGGCGACCGTCACAAGCCCCGCTGTGAGGCCGATCCAGAGGCCGCGTACGCCGAGTCCTTCATCAATATGAAGCAAAATAGCGATATATTTTGAAGGGTTGTAGCGGCTTAGATCGCCACTCCCGTAGGCGAGCGCCAGCGCGATCGGGTAGCCGACGCACCAGTGGGAGAACACATTGAGGAGGAAGGCGGCGTGCACATCGCCGACCCCGCGAAGGGCCCCGCCGGCGACCGCCTGCATGCCGTCGAAGAGTTGGAAAATCGCTGCAATATACAATAGTTGGCCCCCCAAGCGAATCACCGCGGGGTCTTGGGAGAACCGCGCCGCGAGGAACTCGGGGAAAAACGTGAAGATCAGCGCGCCGAAGAGTTGGACGCCGGCGCCGACGCCGATGCCGACGAGCCCGATTCGCCGTGGCGAGCGCCCTTCGCCGACGACGAGGCCGACGCGGACCGCCGTCCCGGCCGATACGCCGAGCGCCCCCATAAAGGTGAAGCTCGCGAGGCCAAGGGCGATCTGGTGGGCGCTCTCGGCGCGCGCCCCGAATTCCCCGGCGTGGAGGGCACACATGGAGAATACACCGATCTCCGCGAGCATCTGAAAGCCGATGGGGAGGCCGACGCCGAGGACCTTGCCAACGCCGAGCTCGTCGCTCGACGGCCGGTGTGGAAGTGGGCCCGCCGTCTCTCGCGACGCCGCTCCCAGCAAATTCGCTGGCGGTCGCGAACGGACGGGCCCGTGTGACGTTGGGCCCGCATCGCTAACGTCGGTCGGGCGGAATCGGCGCGCCGCCATCCAAACGACGCCGAAGAGGGCGAGGCTCGCGACCGACGACGAGCAGCCAGCGCCGAAGGCGCCCAGCTTGGGGAGGCCGATGGCGGGAAGATGCAACGATCGCAGGGCGTCGTCTCCCCGCACAAAAAGCTGGCAAGCGATGAAATTGACGACGTTGGCCGTCCCCGTCGCGACGAGCGCGGGCGAGGTGTTCCCGTGGGCCTGGAGAAAGGTCTTTGCGACGAGAAATGCCAAGAACAGGAGCTGACCGGGCGCCTGGCCGAGGAGAAAAAGCCGCGCGCGATCGACGACGGTCGCCTCGACGCCGAAGCGCGGGAGCACGAAGGTGATTGCGAGCGAGCCGAGGACCATCAGTGGCCAGGCGATCGCGATGGCGGCGAAGGCGCTCGTTTGCGCTTTCCATGCGCGATTGGGCTGGCGGGCGCCGATCGCCTGGGCGGCGAGCGGCTCTAGCGCGGCGGCAATTCCAAGACCAAACGACAGCGCCGCAAAGCCGACCGAGCGCGCCAAGCCGGCGGCAGCGAGGTCGTCGACCGACTCGCGCCCGAGGATCGCGGTGTCGACGAGGCCCATCGCGACGAGGGCCACTTGCGCCAACGAAATTGGCGCGGAGAGCTTTGCAATAGCTCGGATTTCTTCGCGAATTGTCGGCTCAGTCAGCGTAAGAGAGGACGCGCTGCTCGCCGTCATTTCCCGCAGTCGCGGATGTCCGCTTCCGTCTTCGCCGCCTTCACGCACTTCAAATACGATTCCGTCACGCGCTTGCCGACGCACGCCTTCACTTCCGCCTCGAGCTGCTTCTTGTAGCCGTCGAGCTTCTCTGTCCGCGTCTTCGCATCGAGCCCCGGATCGAGGGCGACCTCAATGTTCTTGTCGACGATGAGCTGGCAGTCGCTCTCCGTCGCCGGTCGGCCGCAACCGGTCGCAAACGCAACGAGCGCGGGCACCACGGCAAGGACGACAGCGGGGAGGCGAGCCATGGGGGGCGACCTAGCAAAGTTCCCCGGTCGGGGCACGCCCTCAGCGCTTAACGACCGGTGCAGGATGCACGGAATAGCCGCGTTTCTCGTAGAAGCCGAGCGCCGTCGGGCGCGCGTCCAGGTAGACGCTTGCCGCGGAAGTACTGAAAGTACGAGCGATTTCTTCGATGTGGCCGAGGAGCGCAGCGCCCGCCCCGGTGCCCCGGCGATCCTCGCGAACGACGAGGTCATCGACGTGGATGTGCGAGCCCCGCGCCAACGTGGTGACCGGCCGAAAGCCGGCGTAGGCGATCGCGGCGCTGGTGGACGTTTCACGAAGGATGAGAATTCGATAGCCGATGCAACGTGCATGCTGCACGCGTTCGATGAAGCTCGGGAGATCGAGCGCTTCCCGGAGCTGGCGGACGAGCGGAAACAGTTCCTTCAGGAGATCCTCTCCGTCCGCCTCTTGAAGAGTCCATGTGTTCTGCACACGTGTGTTCTGCACGCGTTCTCCGAGCCGGCGTCGCATTTCCGTCGCGAGGCGGAAATTCCCTGCACGCCAGAGCGTTTCTGCGACGGCCTCCGCATCTTCCGGGGCGCGATTCTGGGAAAGCTTCGCCTTGCCGATCGGCGCCTCGGTGACCGTAAGACGGCCGCCGACGATGCCGGGGAGCAGCGCTTCGGTCACTTCGGCGGCGATGACGAGCGCCGGGTCGTAGGCGGCGAGGAGGGCTGCGAGCGAAGTCGGTGCATCTTCCACGGAAAGCGTTCCCGTGTAGGATGCAGCAAGATAGTTCCAGGTCGGTACCTGCTTGGGACTTTTGTACCAAGAGGAGGAGACGTAGCCGTGGGGGCCGGTCACCAGCATTTTTGCACGCTTCCCCGCCGTGAGTGCTTCCGCGATCGGGTTATTCCGGGCGACGTGGAAGAGGAGGTCGCCTGGCGGGCCCATGACGAAGGGGACCGGCGTCGGCGCGACTGCGGGATCGTCGCAGACGAGCCAACCGAAGCCTTCTTCCGTGGCGATGGTCGCAGCGTCGCTCGTGAAGGGGCGCGGGAGGTACATTTGGTTTCCTCAGGAAGGCGCTTCAAACGGAAAGAGCGACGAGAATCTCGCCGCTCTTTTCCGGTTTCAATGGGGATGACTCAGGACGTCGGCAGGCGGGAGGCGCTCTGCTTGGCACTCGCGGCGAGCTTGCTCCGGAGTTCGCGTCGCTCAAGGCCGGCCTTCACGAAGCGCGAAAAGAGCGGGTGCGGCGCGAGCGGCGCGCTCTTGAACTCCGGGTGGAACTGGCAGGCGACGAAGTAGGGGTGGTCGCCGAGCTCGATCATCTCGACAAGACCGCCGTCCGGCGACGTGCCCGAAAAGATAAGCCCCGCCTGCGTGAGCGTGTCACGGAAGGCGTTCGCAAACTCGTAGCGGTGGCGGTGGCGCTCGCTGATCTCCGTCGCTCCATAGGCCTGAGCGGCGAGGGTACCTGCCTGCAAAGTGCACGGAAATGCACCGAGGCGCATCGTGCCGCCCTTGTTCTGCTCGCCGACCTGGCTCTCGAGGAGGTCGATGACCGGGTACTTGCAGGTTGCATCAAACTCGCGCGAGTTTGCCCCTTCGAGGTGGGCGACGTTCCGCGCGAACTCGACGACCGCCATCTGCATGCCGAGGCAGATCCCGAAGAAGGGGATCCGGTTTGTGCGCGCATAGCCGATCGCCTGGATTTTCCCTTCGGTTCCGCGATCGCCGAAGCCACCGGGGACGAGGACGGCGTCGAGGTGACCAAGGAGAGAGTCGGGCCCCTGGCGCTCGATTTCCTCGGAGTCGATGTATTCGAGGTCGACGCGGCAGTCGTTCGCCATCCCGCCGTGCACCAGTGCCTCGTGGAGCGACTTGTAGGCGTCTTTGAGGTTCACGTATTTGCCGACGACGCCGATGCGGACCGTCCCCTTCGAGGGCTTCATGAAGCGCTCGACGATCGCGTTCCAGCGGCCGAGATCGGGTTCGCGGGACCAAATGTTGAGGCGGTCGGCAATGAGGTCGTCGAGCCCCTCCTTGTGGAGGTGGGCCGGCATCTCATAGATGCAAGATACATCGATTGCCGAAATGACCGCCTCCGGAGCGACGTTTGAGAAGAGGGCGATCTTCTCTTTGGTGCTTCGATTGAGGAGCGTCTTGCTTCGGCAGATGAGGATATCGGGCTGAATCCCGATTTCGCGCATCTCTTTGACGGAGTGCTGGGTCGGCTTCGTCTTTAGTTCGCCGGCCGTCTCGATGTAGGGGACGAGCGTGACGTGCATCGACAGGGCATTCTGTGGCCCCGACTCAACCTTCAATTGACGAATCGCTTCCAGGAACGGGAGTGACTCAATGTCACCAACGGTCCCGCCAACTTCGATGATCGCGACGTCGGCTTCTTTGGTGGCCGCCTCGACGCGCGCCTTGATCTCGTCGGTCACGTGGGGGATGACCTGGACGGTCGCCCCGAGGTACTCGCCGCGGCGCTCCTTCTTGATGACCGCCTCGTAGATGCGTCCCGAGGTGAGGTTCGAGCCGCGCGAGAGCTTCGCGGTGGTGAAGCGCTCGTAGTGGCCGAGGTCGAGGTCGGTCTCGGCGCCGTCGTCGGTCACGAAGACTTCCCCGTGCTGGTAGGGGCTCATCGTGCCGGGATCGACGTTCAAATAGGGGTCGAGCTTCATGTGGGTCACTCGAAGACCCCGCGCCTCAAGCAGCGCGCCGACGGCAGCGCTCGCGAGCCCCTTGCCGATGGAGGAGACGACGCCGCCGGTCACAAACACAAATTTGGTCGACTTACGGCTCATTTCGCATGCTCCTCACGGGCTCGGTCGACGGGGGGCTGAAGCTCCCAGGGCGACCGAGCGTCCGAAAATGAAAAACCGCAGCGCGGAAAGCTCCGCGCTACGGGAAGGCCGCCCTACCAAACTGCGCCGGCTACGGGAAGCGGCAATCGGCGCGCGGCGAGGATTTCACCGGCCTGTAGGTGTAATTTGCATGCGAGTCACCGCCGTTGGCAAGACGCGTTGCGTCGTGTTTCGTCGCTCCCGCGCGAGGGATTTTCCAGGGGTTCCGCCCTTCTCCCCAGCAAGACGCTGTGGCATGGTCGGCCCCATGGCCCTCCCCTCCATCGGTATCACCGGCTACGACAACGTCCACTTCGCCGTCGAAAACATGGCGCGTTCGCGCGCGTTTTACCTGGAGAAGTTCGACTTTCAGGAGGTCGCCCGCGCTGGCGCCGACCTCGTCGCCAAGAGCGGCCAGGAAGCGGCCGTATTCGGCGCGGGGGGCGTGCGCGTGTGCGTCTCGTCGCCCCTCACGCAAACCTCTAAAGCTTCCCGCTACTTGCGCCGCCACCCCGCCGGCATCATGAGCCTCGGCTTCTCCGTCGCCGACCTCGACAAATCGATTGCCGCCCTTGAAGCGCGCGGCGCGACCTTCGTCGCCGACGTCGTCGAAGACAACGACGGCCACGGCACCTTCCGCGCGATTGAAATTGCGACGCCGCTCGGCGATGTGAACTTCCGCTTCGTCGAGCGGAAGGGGTACCGAAAATTTGCCCCCGGCTTCGAAGACTTCGGCACCGGTCACGTAAATGATCCGACGAATCGCTTCGGTATTTCGGCGATTGATCATATCACCTCGAACGGCCTCACGATGAAGCCGATCGTCGATTGGTACGCCACCACGCTCGGGTTTGAGCAGTTCTGGGACATCGAATTCCACACCCAGGATGTGCTCGGCAAAGGTGCCTCCGGCACCGGCCTCAAGAGCATTGTGATGTGGGACCCGGAGAGCGGCGTGAAGTTCGCCACCAACGAGCCGAAGCGCCCCCAGTTCCGCGACTCTCAGATCGCAAAGTTCATCGACGACAACCAGGGGAATGGCGTCCAGCATATCGCCTTCGCCGTGACCGACATCATCGAGACGGTCGAGGAGATGGCCCGCCGCGGCATCGACTTTATGAGCACGCCGAAGAGCTACTTCGACGACCTTCCGCGCCGCCTCGAAGCGCTAAAAATTACCAACGTTGTTCAGGATTTGAAGGAGCTTGAGCGCCTCCAGATCCTCGTCGACGGCGGCAACGACAAATACATGCTTCAGATCTTCTTGAAGGAAGCAGCGCTCCTCTACGGCGAGCGCAAGGCGGGCCCCTTCTTCTACGAGGTGATCCAGCGCGCGGGGGATCCCGGCTTCGGCTACGGCAACTTCCGCGCCCTCTTTGAGAGCATTGAGCGCGCCCAGATGGCGAACGATCCGGCACGCCGCAACCCGGCAGGTGCCGCGTGATCGATCGGATGGCGTTAGGGGCGTTGCCGCCGAAGCCCCACACCGTTTTCCGCGCTCCCGACGGCGCGATCGTCTACGAAGAGATGATTACGCGCCACGGGTTCGACGGGGAACATGGCTATTTCTATCACCGGTTTCCGACGACGGCGTCGACGGAGGTCAAAGCCTCCAAACGAGGTTTCGGCGTCGCGATTCCGGACGCTGAGGCCAATCATCCGCTCCGACGAAAGCTCTTTCTTTCCGACAAGCTCCCGGCGGAAGGGCAGGCCCTCGATGCACGTACCCCGATCCTCACGAACAAAGATCTAACGATCTGGTTCACCTGCCCGGTCGAGAGCGACGACGCCTTCTTCGCGAACGGCGACGGCGACGAGCTTTGGTACGTCCAGAGCGGCGACGCCGTCCTCGAGAGCGTTTGCGGGCGCCTTGCGGTGACTGCAGGGGACTATGTGTATATTCCCCGCTCCCTGATCCATCGCTGGGAGATGAAGAGCCCGGTGCGCGCCCTCGTCTTCGAGGCTCACGGCGGCACCCACGTCCCGAAGCAGTTTCGCAATCCGGTCGGTCAGCTGCGGATGGATGCGCCCTACACGCATCGCGACTTCAAACGCCCGGAGGGGCCGATCGCGACCTTCGATCAATTGCCGGAGGGGCCACGCACACTCGTCGTCAAGAAGGGCGGACGCTACTCGGAATATGAGCTCGAGCGTTGCCCGCTCGACGTCGTCGGCTGGGACGGCTGCGTCTACCCCTGGGCCTTTCCGATTCGCGCCTTTCAGCCGAAAATCGGGCAGATCCACCTCCCGCCGACGATCCACGGCACCTTCGCCGGGCCGGGATTCCTCGTTTGTTCCTTCGTGCCGCGCACGACCGATTTCCACCCACACGCGATCCCGTGCCCGTACCCGCATTCGAGCGTCGATTGCGATGAGATGATCCTTTATCTCGAGGGGAACTTCACCTCGCGAAAAGGGGTCGGCCCCGGCGCCATTTCGTTGCACCCTGCAGGCATCGCCCACGGCCCCCACCCGGGCGCCTACGAGCGGAGCATCGGCACGACCAGCACCGACGAACTCGCCGTGATGATCGACAGCTACCTCCCGCTCATTCCGGCGACGGCGGCGAAGGCGATCGAGCACCTGCCCTACCACGAGAGCTGGAAGACGACCTGACCGCCCCGATTCGCCCCGCCGCGCTGCCCTTTTTGGTGCATCCGGCGGGGCAGTTTCGTAGCGTGACGTTCGATGCGCCGCGTCGGATTTGCCCTCCTCCTCGCCCCCGTCCTTGCCGCTGTCCACTGCGCCGCCCCCGAGCCCGAGAGCGCCACCGACGATCACACCGAGGGGGAGTATATTCAGGAAAATTCGGTCTATGCGTGGGCGGAGCCCGACTACGCCGCCTTCGAAGCGATCAAGGAGGACCCGAAACGCGTCCTCGCCGCCGACCACCCGGTCACCGTGCGCCTTCAGGCATGGATCGACCGTTTCGACGCCGTCGTTCGTGCGAAGGTGAAGGCGGAGAAGAAGCGAAACCTCCTGGCGCCGCGCCCACGCGCCGTCGTTTACGCCGATCCGGAGACGGTCAATGCGTGGGTCGCCTGGTTTCCGACCTGCCTGGGGACGCTCACCCCGCTCGGCACGTCGGTGCAAGATGCCGGTGTGGCGAGCACGGATGCCGGTGTTCCGGACGGATCTGTGCAGGATGCAGGCGGTTCCGACGGCGGCGCGGCCCCCTTGCGGAAGCTCCTCGTCGCCCGCAACGAAATCAAGGGATTTGACAGCTATCCCCAATGCCTCTCGCCAAAGAACTGGCCCGTTGTGTCGGGGGCTGCGGCCGGAATCGGTGATCAAAAATTCGCGAATTGGTTCAATCGAAGCGGCGGAAAATGCCAGTTGAAGGCCACCACCTCCGGGTACCAAGTCGGTGGAGAAGGGTGCGGAATCAGTAGCTATTCAGGGCTTCCCGGTACCGGTGTTCTCTGGTCGACCGGCAGTGGAATCCACATTACGACGCGTATCTTGACCGAGCTCTCTGAGCCGGCGATGGTCGTCGTTCTTGCCCATGAGTTGGGCCACTACTACCGGGCCCACGGCTCGGCGGCCTACGACGGCAAATACGATTTCTTCTACGAGCGGACCGCTCAGGAGCCCCAGCGCCCCATCCCGGCCGCCGACGCCGAGGCGCTCGGTGCCGCCGTGAAGCGCCTCGGTGAGAGTCGCGGTACGGCCCCCATCGATGGCCAGAAGCTCTCCCCGCGGACGACGAAGCTGCTGCTCGGCTGGAGCTTCAAGCAGACGCTCGGGAAGCTCGACGCCTGCAAGGATGCCCGCGCGATGCTTGATCAGGGGTGGGCCTCTTCGCTCGCGTACGCCGAAGCGCCGACCGCCGAGACGCGAGCCGCCTACCTCGCCTTCGAAGGGAAGCTCCTCGATTGCGCGGGGCGCACCGGCATCGATGGCCAGGCGGAGACGCTCGTAACCGCTGCGCGGACGGCTCTCGGCGCCATCGACGAAAGTTCCCTCAAACTGCGCGGATCTTTGGGGGATTTTCTCACGTCCGTCGATGCCCTCGCCCGCTCCCGCGATGAGGAAGAGACGGCGCTCCGGGCACGCCTCGTGAAGAACCACATCGGTTGGTACACCAAGGAACAGGAGGCCGATGACCTCGCCATCGACCTCGCGACGAAGGCCGGGTTGACGGTCCCCGAGGTCCTTGACGGCTGGCTTGAGGCGATGCGCGCCTTCGATCGCATCTACCCAAGCTTTGGGCCGTCGACGGACGTGATCCCCGTGGAGCGGTGCGCCACCCTCTATCAGGCAGGATTCATGGAGAAAAAGGCGGACGGCACCGAGGCGGAAGCCTACGTGCCGATCGGCCGCTTCTCGGATCCCCATCACTCCGACTGCTACCGCCTCTTCAATCTCTACCGAGAGGCGAAGGCGCATGGCTATGTGAGCGCCCCCGCACCGGCGCCCCTGCAGCCCGCGTGGGCGGACATTCAAGCGGCGGCGAAGGCAGAGAAGTAGCCGCGTGCGTGCTCGCCGTTTCCTCACCGCCTACGGCGGTTCCGGGCGGACGAGCATGTCACTGTGCGTGCTCGCCGTTTCCTCACCGCCTACGGCGGTTCCGGGCGGACGAGCAGGTCACTATTCGAGCTTGGCGAGGCCGTTCAATCGCCCATCGGCGAGCGGAACAAACGCCGCGGCCCGCGGCCCGACGAGCGCGACTTGCTCCTCATGAAAGAGCGGAATCCACGGCACAAGGGCGCGAACCCTTCGTTCTACTTTGGAATAGATGGCTTTTCGCTCGGCTAGGCCGCTCGTTTGGTCCCCTTCGTCGAGGAGCGCGTCGAGCTCTCCGTCACGGACGCGCCCGCGGTTGGAGCCTAGCGGCGGGATAAATCCGCTATGAAGAAAGACCTGAAGCGCGTTTGGTTCGGTGAGCTCGGGCATTTGAAGGAGCGCGAGATCGAAGTCGCCGCGACCCAGGCGATCGAGGAGGACGCCGAGCTCAAGGACCTCGACGTGGAGGTCGACGCCGAAGGGGGCGAGCTCTTGCGCGAGGAAGCGGCCGAGCGTCCCTCGGAAGCGGTCGGTTGAGACGAGGAAGGAGAGCGCGACGCGATGCGTGGTATCTACACCTGCTTCCGCAAAGGCCATTTTTGCGCGTAAGGTGTCGAATTGAAACGGGGAATCCTCTGGGGACCGGCCCTCGTCATGGGCCCACAGTCGCGGAGGGAGGAGGCTCGTCGCCGGGATCGCATGGCCGGCGAAGAAGGTCCGCGCCATCCGTTCGCGGTCGATGGCAAGGGCAAGGCCGCGGCGGAGCGGTGCGCTCATCAACGGGCCACGGTCGATCCGTGGGACGAGGTAGGTGAGGTTTGCACCCATCGTACGCACGGTGTGTCCGCCGACGAACTTCGCCTCCAGCGGGGGGAGCAGGAGCGGGGAGAAGGCTTGCGGGGCGACGTCGACCCGCCCCGCGAGGAGGCGGAGCGCGCGCGCATTTTCGTCGCGGACCGCGCGCAGGGCGACCGAATAGATGGGCGGTTTTGCTTCGGAAATTCCGTACTTTGCCGGCCGAAGGATGGTGACGCCTGGCTCGCGCGTCGCCAGCTCGTAGGGGCCGAGACCGTCGAGGGAGCCGTCGGGGCGCGCCGGGGCGTCGGCTTCGTCGGCGCGAAGGATCGGCAGCTCAAGGTCGGAAAGGAGTGTCGCCCGGGGGCGCGACAAATGAATGCGTACTGCATGGATCCCATCCGTCTCGATGGCGCCGATCGCGGCGACGACGTGCCGCTGCCGATTGCTCTTTGCCGGGTCGCCGATTGCGCGGATCGTGGCGACGACGTCGTCAGCGACGAGCGGCTTACCGCCATGGAACCGTACGTCCTCACGCAGGGAAATACGAAGAGTTTTGGGATCTTCGAAGACCACTTCCCGAGCAAGGTTCGCGATCGGGTGCAGGTCGGTTTCGTCGAGTTTAAACAGCCCTGCGTGCATCAAGCGCGTCGTCCGCGCGGCGGTCGCATCGACGGCGAAGCGTGGGTCGAGGGTCTCGGCATCTTGGGCAACGAGGACTTCCAAGGGGCGATCTTTGGATGTAGGATCCAATCGGTGTGGAGTGCATCCAAAAGCGAGGCTCGCCGCGGCCGCCAGCGAGAGGACTTCTCGCCACCGACCGCTGCGGGTAGGGTCCTCGCCATGCGCCGTCCTGTTGCCCGTGGCTCGGCTGAGTCGCTCCTCGGCCCGTTCCCCCGCCTTCTCCTTGCAGGCGCCGCCTCCGCCGTGATTTTCGCGCGCGCTCCGGTCGCAGCCAGCGACGACGCACCGGTCGCGCCGACCGCAGAACCGGCTGCTCCCAAAGAGGAAGCTGCCAAAGAGGCGGAGGCGACCGACCCCGCCTTCGTCGACGCCGTCGCCGCTCTCACCGGCAAATCGTTGCAGAATGCAAAGGTTTCCGCGGAGGTCGTCGACGTCGACACCGGGAAAGTCCTCGCTTCTCGCGACCCGCACGCTCTGCTCAATCCAGCGTCGAACGCGAAGGTCTACACGGCCGCGTGTGCCCTTGCCCTGCTCCACGGCAACCATCGCTACCAGACGACGCTCGCCGGAACCATGAAGGGGGGCGAAATCACCGGCGCTCTCGTCATCCGCGGCTACGGCGATCCGACGCTCCGCACCGCCGATTTCCTCGAAATGGCGCGTGATCTCCACCAGCACGGCGTCCGCCGTGTCGTCGGGGACATCCTTGTCGATCAGCGCTTCTTCGATGGCGAGCATACGCCCCCCGCCTTTGAGCAGCAGCCGAACGAGTGGGCCTACTTCCGTGCGCCGGTGAGCGCCCTCGCCGTAAACGAGAACACGGTCACGCTCCACGTGCGCCCCGGCGAAGAGGACGGAAACGCGAGTGCTTACTTTGATCCTCCGGGCTTTGTTGATCTGAAGGGATCGATCAAGACCGCCGGCGAAGGGGCCGACACCGTCGGTTTGAAACTCACCCCGGCCGGCACGCGACTGGACGCAACCGTTAGTGGTTCCATCGGAAAACGCTCCGGTCTCGCGAGGTACACGCGCCGTGTAGAAGATCCGACGCTCCTCGGTGGCTACGTCCTCAAACAGACGTTGGAGCAGATCGGAATCAAAGTAGGCGGCGAAGTGAAAGCTGGTTCTCTCGAAAAAGGGAACGTCCTTGTTCGCCATGAGTCGGAGCCGCTTTCGACGGTGCTGTACGCGCTCGGCAAGCAAAGCGACAATTTCTATGCGGAAATGGTCATGAAATCGCTCGCCGGCGAGGTGAAGGGGAAGCCGGCGAAGACGAAAGAGGGGACCGAAGCGTGCACCGCGTGGCTGGAGAAGAACGGCCTCTCAGACACCGGACTCGTCGTCAAGAACGGCTCTGGCCTCTTCGATGCAAACCGGGTCACCACGGCGAGCGTCACGAAATTGCTGCGTTTCGTCCATCGGGACGCCGCCCTCTCTAGCGAGTTCGTCGCCCAGCTCTCGATCGGCGGCGTCGACGGGACGCTCCACACCCGGTTCCAAAAGGTGCGTCATGCACGCATCGTCCGCGCGAAGAGCGGCACTCTCGACGACACGATTGCGCTCTCTGGCTACGTCTATGGGCCGCCGGGCCGCTCGCCGCTCGCCTTTTCTGTGATCTTCAACGGCGTCGCCGGGAAGGGCTCGAACGCGCGCCAGAGCATCGACGCCTTTGTCGAAAAGATCGCCGCCTATCAGTGGCGAAAGTAGCGAGCCACAAACGCAAAAAGGGGCAGCCAGTTGGGCCACCCCTTTTTCTTCGTCTGCTACATCAATCGCGGATGTGCTTCCGGATTTTGCCGAGCGCCTGCTCCTGAAGCTGGCGAATGCGTTCCCGGGAGAGATTGTATTTGTCACCGATCTCTTTGAGGGTGAGTTCCTCCTCGTCGTCGAGCCCGAAACGCCAGCGAATAATCCGCGATTCAATCGGCGTGAGGACCTGAAGCAGGCGCTGAACCTCGCCGCACCAACGGGCCGTCACGAGGCGATCGTGGGGGGAGGGCGTCGTCTCGTCGGGTAGGAAGTCCATGAACTTCCGGCCATCTTCGTCGCCGACGGGGCGATCCAGCGAGAACGGGGTGTCGGTCCAGGCACCGCGAACCTTTTCAAGCTTCTCGACCGCCAAACCGGTTTCGTAGGCGAGTTCTTCATCGCTCGGTTCGCGCCCCATCCGGGAGACGAACCCTTGCGTCGCTCGCTGCACCCGATGGTGGGTATCGAGCATATGAACGGGGATTCGTACTGCGCGCCCCTTGTCGGCCAAGGCGCGACTGATCGCGTGGCGAATCCACCAGGAAGCGTACGTCGAGAAGCGATAGCCACGCGTATGGTCGAAGCGCTCAACCGCCTTCATAAGGCCGATATTGCCCTCTTGAATGAGGTCGCTCAGCGGGAGCCGCCCTCGATTGTAGCGCCGGGCGATGGAGACCACGAGGCGGAGATTCGCGCGCACGAAGCGGTTCTTCACGTTGCGACAGCCGGCCGCCGAGCGGGCGATCGACGCGAGGTATTCGCTGTAGGCGGGGTCTTCGTCGTCGAAGCTTGGCGGCTCGTCCGACAGGCGAACGCCACTCTCGAGGGCGCTCGGAAGTTCCTGTTTTTCGTCCTCTTCTTCGGCAACGTCATCCGTCGGGGCCGGCGCGTCCAAGCGCTCACCGCGGACCAAGCGCTCGATTTCCAGCGTCCAGAGACGATCGGTGTCGAGGAGGCGAATGCGCCGTCCGAGGGCTTCCGAGAGCTGGCCCCAGCGCGCCTTCGCCTTCGCCGTCTTCTTGCCAAGCAGGCCGCGTAGCTCGTCGAGTTCAGGGACGACTTCGTCCGGTTGGGTGGCGAGGCCGCGCGCGATCACGTCGAGGACGTAAGGGGCGGCAGGCGGGTAGGAGAGGAGCGTAGCCCAGTGGGCGACTTCGCGGACTTCGACCTCGGTCGCCGTGCGGAGCTCATCGTCGGGCCCCATCACCGAATGGGCAGCCATTTCACGGAAGTAGCGGGAAAGCATTGTGCCTTCGGTGCCGTCCTCGACCTTCTTGGCCTTTGCTGGCGGGGCGTCTTCGTCCTCCGCGTAGAGTTCCTCCGCTTCGACCTCCTCCTCACCGGCCGTGGCGAGCGGCGCGCTTTCATCATCGTCGGTCGCCAACGCCGCTTTCACGTCGCTGATGGCATCTTCGCCAAGATCTTCAAGCGGTTCGACGTCATCCCCGTCGAGGAGCGGGTCGACCTTAGCCGCCGGCCCCGAGGGGGGCGCGCTGGAGTTCCGTCGGGAAGAAGTCGTCGTCGAGAGGGGGCGAGCGGCGGAGGGGACCTTGGGCATGACGACGCATCCTTTCCCGGCACGCGGCCGGACACGACTTCGTGGAAGCGGCCGGGCGCCTGGCGGTTCGTCGGCGCCAAAGAAAGGGGCGATCGACAACAAATCAGGTGCACGAGCGGCTCGAAGCGGTAAGACGAACAGGCGTAAGAGTTCGGGCAGGAATGACGGTCTCGGCGGGCATCGACCCACGTCGCCAAAGATTCCGGTGCGAGCAAGTGGCGCCGCGTTCGACGCCGAGGGGCGCCGGCAGCGCCGGAAGTCGAGACTCGAAAGGTGCCAGGGCGTTCGCCTGGCCTGACTTCACCAGCAAGCCCCATACCTCTCTTCGAGGGGCGGGGGGACGCCGATCCGGAACGGACGCGCCGTACCCGATATGATTCACTTTAATTCCGATTTTGCCGACGGCAACGTCGGCCGCGGGGCGCGCTCGCTCCGGTCGCCGTGCCGCTACTCCGCAACGCTTGCGGACCGGTGTGACTCGCGGCTCGCCGTCCGCCGCTCGTGGTAGCACGCGCCGCTGTGGTGAGCGAACTCCGCCCAACGCTTGCGCCGGTCGCGAAAAAAGCGCTGCTCGCCCAGCTCGTTGCCGGCTTGAGTCATGCCGTGTTGGCGGGCGGGGCAGCGGCCGCTGTGCGTGCCTTCGTCGGCGGCGATGCGGTGCCTCCACGCAATCCGCTCCCGCCGCTTCTCCTTGCTGGGGTAGGTGCATTATGCAAATTGTTTGCAACGGCTCTCGCCGTTCGTCGCGAGCGAACGTTTGCCGTTACGGCGGAGACGGAGCTTCGAGTCCGGCTGTTTCGTGGTGGTCTTGAGGCGCTTCGTCGCGGGGAAATCACCGCAGAGCGGCTCGCAGCGATGCTTGTCGAGGAGCCGCGGCTGCTCGTCGCGGAGGCCTATCTCCCGGGGCTTTTGGTCCCGCGCCGACTCGCCGCGCTCGTCCCGCTCTTGGTCGTTGGCGTCGCGTTTTTTCCGCGTGCGGTGCCGCTGGCGATCCTTCCGGTGGCGATGCTTGTCGGCGTCGTCGCCCTCTTTCGACGGGTGGTGCGGCGGCGCGCAGAAGATGCTGCAATCGTTCGAAGTAATCGCCTGGAAGCGACCTTGGACTGCGCGCGGCATGCCCTCCTCTTCGCTGCGTTCGGCCGGACGGCCGAGGCGGAGCAGGCCTTTCGAAAAGACGGTGACCGCCTCGCCACCGCGGAAGGGGGTGTCGACGCGATCGCTGCGGCACTGTCTGGCGCAAACGAGTTCCTGGCCATCGTTGTCGTCGCGGTGTTTGCCGGATTTGCAGGGGGGGCCGCCGTCCGTGGGCTGCTTCCGGCCCTCGTCCCGTTTGTGCTCGCCTATCGCCCCATCAAGGAACTTGCGGAGACCCGCCTCGACCTCGCCCGCGGGCGCCTTCGTGCCGAGCGATTGCGCCCCTGGCTTTCTGGGGCTGCCGCGCTCGTGACGCCCGTCGATGACGCCGTCTTGTCGGTGCAAGCTGCTCTAATCCTTGAAGATATTCGGCCGGCGCACGGCCGTTTTTCGCCGCTCTCTGGGGTGATCCCCTTTGGGCGCGTCGTTGCGCTATGCGGCCCGACCGGCATCGGGAAGTCTTCGCTCTTTGCCCAACTCCTCGGCTTCGCTGCGGGCGTAGGACGCGTGTCCTACGGGGCGAGGCGGGCGCCGCCAGCCGCGGTTTTTGCATGGATGCCGCAGGACGGCGCCGTCTTCGCAGGGTCAACCGCCGAGAACCTCTTCCACGAAACGTGGCCGAACGCCGTTCCAAGGCCGGAAGGGCTCACTCTCGACGCGGCCATCGGCGCCGGCGGGCGGACCCTCTCGGGCGGCGAACGCCAGTGGATCGCCTTCGCGCGCGCGGTCGCTTCCCGCGCCCCGGTACTGCTGCTTGATGAGCCTACCGCCGCCATGGATCCGGTCGCTGAGCAGGCGTTCGTCGACGTCGTTGCGGCGCTTCGGGGGACTCGGACGATCGTCCTAATCACCCACCGAGGGGCGACGGCGGCAGTGGCGGATGAGGTCTGGAACCTCCGGTTGGACCCGGAAAATAGAGGGGATGCGCTTTTGGACGGGGGCGGGTAGCGTCCGTCGGCGATGGGACCCATGCAACGTTTGCCGCCGTACGCGCCAGGAATTCAGCGGATTCGGGCGCTTGCGATAGCCGTCTTTCTCGGGGGGACCGGGTGCGGATCGGCGCTTTCGGGGCTGGCGAGTCGTGGCGACTATCCCGCGCTCGCCCCGAAGCTCGGCGCCCGGCAAGCGGCCGGCGATTTGGGCGATCGGGAGGCGCGGGTCCTTGCGCACGCCGTCCTTCGTTACGAAGTCGGGGCCGCCCGAAAAGAAGCCGTTTCCGCACTCGCAAGCTGCGCCGCAGGGGCCGAGGAGGAACTCGAGACGATCGCGGCTGGCGATGACGACGCCGCCGCCGATGCGGCGATGCTTCTTCTGGAGCTCGACGCCTACGTGGTCGGGAAGGCCCGCGAACACCTGCAAGATACACGGGATGGTTTTCGTGCCGTTGCCGCGCGTACGCTCGAAAGCGATGGCGCCGGAGCCGACCGTCGGAAAGCGTTCGTCGATCCGGCGGGGCGGGTGCGTTTGGCGGCGTTTCGTGCAGCGATCGAAGCGGCCGACCCCGAAGACTATTTGGCGCTGAGCGAGGCGGTCCTTAAGGAGCCGTTGCCGCTCGCCCGTACGACTGCCCTACGGGCGCTGGTGCGCGGCCGTCACACCCCGGAAGCGACGGTGGCTTTGCTCCGCGACCTCGTGAAACGCGCTCAAAAGGCCGAAATTCCGCTTGCGGAAGACGCCTACACCGCCTTCGCGCAGAGCCCCTTTTACGAGGCGGGCGGCCGCGAACTCTTGGAGCGCGGTTTCGCCAACGAGGTGACGCCGCCGACGATCGCCGGTGCCATCGCCGTGCTCCGCCTCGGCCGCGACGCCCTTCAAGCGCCCGCGACGGCGCTCCTCACGCGTGCGCTTCGCGATGGTTCGGAGCGGGAACAGCGTTTCGTCTACGCGGCGGCGCCACGGCCCTTTGCCGGCGAACTTTTCGCCGCGGCAAAAGTCCATGCAGTTTCCACCGATCGTCCGCTTGCGGTCCTCGCGCTCGGGGTGCTCGCCGATTCGGGCACCACCGCGGAGCGGGCCGACGCCCTCGATCGCCTCATCGCCTACGCGAAGCCGCTCCCGGAAGCGCCACGAGATCCGGTTGCACGCGCCGCGCGGGGGGACCTTGCGCGCCGAAAGGTGATGGCGGTTCAGCAATGGCTTGAGGGCGACTTGCACGGCGACACTGCTGCAAAATTTGCGGCGCTCTCCGGCCTCGTCAGCCTCGATCGGAGCGCCCGCGCGGCGCCGCTCCTCGCCGATGGTGAGCGGTCGGTGCGCCTCGCAACCGCCTGCGCGCTCGTCCGCGAGCACTGACCGCGCGACCGCCCGCCGCGCAGAAGTTGCGTGTGACGCAACGTGACGTGCGTCGTCGTTCGCTTTGCACGGGGCTGTCAACGCCGTACGAAGGGCTCATGAAGACGCACAACACGTTCCTCCTTCTTGGTGCCCTCTCCCTTTCAGCGACCGCGTTCGCGTGCAGCAAGGACGACACGAAGGCGAAGGCGACCGTCGATGAGGCGAAGGCGACCCCGGCGACGACAGGTGCCACAACGGCCAAGCGCGAGCAGCTCCTGGTGACTCAGGATGTCGGCAAAGTCGGCTTCGTCGGGCGCAAGGTGACCGGCCAGCACGAGGGGAAATTTGAGAAGTTCACCGGCACCCTCGACCTCGATCCGGCGGCGCCCGAGAAGAGCAAGATCGCCCTTGATATCGACCTTTCTTCAGCAAAGACTGACGATCCGAAGCTCGATAAGCACCTCGCGTCGCCCGACTTCTTTGACGCCGCCAAGTTCGCAAAGGCGACCTTTGAGAGCACAGAAATCAAGGTTGGCGGTGCAAATGGTGCGACCCATACCGTGACCGGAAATCTCGATTTCCACGGTGCCAAGAAGAGCCTCACGTTCCCGGTGACCGTCGCGGTGACGGGCGAGAAGGTGACCGTGAAGGGCGATTTTACGTTGAATTGCAAAGACTTCGGCGTGACGTTTCCGGGAATGCCCGACAACCTGATCAAGGACGACGTCACCGTCGCGATCGATCTCAGCATCCCGCGCAAGAAGTAGTCTCGACGCTCGTGATGGCGAAAAGCCCCTTTCTGGGTTTCCAGAAAGGGGCTTTGTTTTATCTCCATCCGTGCTCGCCGTTTCCTCACCGCCTACGGCGTTTCCGGGCGGACGAGCAGCTGCGGATCGGCGCGTGCGCTAGAGTCTGATCGCCTTCCAACTATCGCCGCGGAACTTCTGCGCCATGACCGCCGCCGCGCACACCGAATAGACGACGGCGGCCATCCACATGCCGGTGAGACCGAGAGGCGTCTTCAAGGACAGGTACCAGGAGAGCGGCACGAGGATCCCGAAGATGAGGACGAGCTGGGCCGCCGCGACGAACTTCGTCGATCCGGCGCCGAACAGCGCTTCGCTCAGGATCAGCGCGACGGCGATGAGTGGGGTCGCCACGCCCATCATGCGGAGCGGCGTCAGCATCGCTGCGCGGACTGCCTCCGAATGCGTCATGATGGAAATGATCTGTTGGGGGAACAGGACCCCAACAAACAGTCCGACGACGCCGAAGACGACGAGACCGATGCGCACCGACGTCCAGCCGAAACGCGACGCGAGATCGGGGCGTTTTGCGCCGAGGGATTGAGAAACGAACGTCGCCGTCGCCGCCCCAAATGCGAGGCAGGCGGTGAAGATCAGCTTCATGATGCCGACGATGTTGGTCGTCGCGGCGCCGTTGAGCGGCTCCTCGGCGCCGCAGCTTCCGTCGAATTTTTTGCCGCCGTCGAGGGTCGCCGAGAAGCTGTTGAAGAGTCCGAAACCGACCATCATCACGATGGTTGCAAGTGCCGCCGGAGCTGCCAACTTTACCATGTCCCAGATGAGAGATCGGCTCACGTTCGAAAGACGGAACCAGCGGTATTTTCCTTGCTCGCGGGACGCGTAGAAGAGGACAATGAACAGCCCGATCCAGGTCGATGAAAATGCACCGACACCGGCGCCGGCCGCACCCATTGCAGGAGCACCGAACTTCCCGAAGATGAATATGTAACAAAAAGTTACATTAAAAATGTTCATCACGAGCGATGCGACAAGGTGGACGTAGGTCTTTCCGATTCCGTCGAAGAAGGCTTTGACACCGATCGTCGTCGCCATCGAGACGATCCCAAGAACTCGCCATTTTGAATAGGCATACGCCGTCTCGAGGACGTCCGGTCGCAGCTTCTGTGCGGAGAGGATCTTGTGCAGGGAGAGCGTCGCGATCCCCATCATGATGAGGCCGCCAACGACGCAGAATAGCAGGGCGTTCATGACGACTTGCCCGGCCCCTTCGAAGTCTTTCTCTGCGGCACGGCGTGCCGTGTACGTCTGAGTACCGACGCTAATTGCGGAGAGGGTTCCGCCAAAGAGCCAGACGGTTAGCAGCGACGGGAGGAGCGCAGCCTGGGCGGTAGATGCATCGCAGGCAGGGAGCTTCGAAAAGAAGAGAATATCGATTTCATTGACGAGGCTCTGCAGGAGCATCGCGCCCATCGTCGGGAGTGCCATCCTCAGCACGGCACGGATGGGGGTCTTGGAGAGTGCGTCTACATCGAGCGCACCTTGCATCGTCGGGGGGGCTGCCACGGCCGTTCCTTAACAAGGTTCCCGGCTCGACGTCCGCGCTTCTTCGGCGGCTGTGGTATTCCAGCGGGCGATGAAGTCGCGCGCGCTCCTCCTCCCCCTCCTTTTGACCCTCGGCACCGGCTGTTTTGTACGACAGAAGGAGTTTCAGGCGCTCGAAACCGAGACCCACGAGAAAGGGGTGATCCTCACGCGGGTCGCCAAGGAGAATGAGACCCTCCGCCAAGATCTGGAAGCGCTGCGCCAGCGCCTCGACAATGCGCTAAAGGCCAATGCCGATAGTGGCTCCGGTCAATCGGCGATCAGTGATCAACTTGCGCAGGCCCGCGGCAAGAATGATGAACTCGCCCATCAGGTCGAGGAGCTCCACAAGGAACTCTCCCAGAGCCGCACCGAAGTGAGCGCCAGGCTCGATGAGCTGAAGCGGGGCCAAACGCCGGTCGGCCCGCCGCCCGTTTCGGTGCCGCAAGACAAGAAGGCCCACGCCGCCGTCGTCAAAGACGCCTGGGAGCGCAAAGACTGGAACGCCCTCCGCCAGCTCGGACCCGAGTACGCCGTGCGTTATGCGACCGACGATTTCGCCGATGATGCATTGTATTATGTCGGAGATGGCGAATTGAAGGACAACCGGCCGGGCTCGGCGCTTGGCTGGTTCAATCGCGTCCTTCGCGGCTATTCAAAGTCGAACCTCCTCGGCCCGACGCTGCTCGGGATGGGGGATGGCTACCTCGCGCTCCACGACTGCGAGAACGGAAAGCTCGCCTTCAGTGCCGCCGAAAGCCGCTTCCCGAAGGACGCCGTCGGGAAAGAGGCGAAGGCGAGGCTCATCAAGATCGCGCAGAATCCGCCGGGCCTCTGCGCGAAGTAGCGCCGGTTCCTCAGCGCGTTGCGCGCACTGCGAGCCACGTCAACCGATCGATGCCCGTGCCGTCGTCGGTCGTGACGGCGGTCCCAGCGCCGTTGGCGTGGCCGCTGGCGACCGTTCGAAAGCGGCCGGGCATTTCCTGGGAACCTTCGAAGACGTCTTCCATGACTGCAAATTCAACGGGCGTCCCGGGAGGGAATACTGTTGTTTGAATGGTGACCAAAATCGGCTTTGAAGGTTTCGCCTTGAAGGGCCCAAGCGCGACACGCAGGGGCGCCCCCGGAGCGATGTCGGCCGCCTGCCCGGGAGCGACGATCGCCTGGCGAAACATTCGCCCTTCCTGCTCGTCGGCGAAATCTTCGAAGGGGAGATCCCAGGACGTTCCTGAAGGAATACCGAGAGTAACGGCTCCGCTCGTGAGCGCGCCCCCAATGCCATCTTCCGGCAGCCGTACTGCACCGTCGGCAAAGCGCGGGAGCACGATCGGTGGGAGAGCCAGCACCGCCGACGTGGGATCTTGACCGCTGAGCGGGACATACAATCCGGCAAAAAAGGGGCGCCCATTGGCAGAGACTGCGTACTTGTTGCGGGAAAGAAAGGCATTTACGGCGATGCGATAGTCGCCACTTGCCGCCGTTGTTCCGCCGAAACAGACGGTCCCGCACGCGGTGACGGCGGCCGCTTCGAGGGGCGCCGCAGTGCTGTCGACCACCGTACCGGTCACCGCTTCCAAGCAGGTCGTCGCGGAAGTGCCGTCGCTCGACGGGGCTTCGGCGCAGGCGATCGGACCGGCGTCGCTGCCTCTTTTTTCGGGCGTCGCCTCCGCCCCCTCCGAGCAGGCGAAGAGGTCGAAGGCGAAGAAGAGCGCGCTGCGGGCGAAGCGTGGCATTCCTCCCCTACGGAGCGCCGTCGGGCTGGTTTCATGAAACGACATCGCCCGCGAGGCCGTAGCGCCCTTCATGCAGACACGCCTCGTCGCTCTCCCCCTTGCCGCGCTTGCGCTCGTCGTCGTCGCTTGCAGCGCAGAAAATCCTGAAATAGCAGACGAAGTTCCGGCACCGCCCCCCGTCGCGTCGTCGCCCGCCGTCGATGGCGGAGCTCCCCGCGACGCGGCCTCAACGCCGACCCCTTCCCCGGCGACGCCGGACGGGTGGGGGGCCGCGGCGTGCCCCGCCGCGGCGGGCGACGGGTTTGCGGTCGGCGATGTGCTCGGGGAGGTGCCCGTGCGCGATTGTCTGACCGGAGAGACCGCCTCCCTCAAAGAGGTTTGTGGCGCATCGGCAACATGGATTTTCGCAGCCCATACCCACTGTCCAACCTGCCAAGCGACGGCTGGCTACACCGATGACGTTGCGAACGCGCTTGCCAGCAAGAACGTGGCAACTGTCCAGCTCGTCTACGACGACAATGGCACTTCCTGCGCGAAGTGGCGCGACGCCTACAAGCTTGGAGGCTCCCCTCACATCCGCGTCTACGAGGACAAGAACGGCCAAGCGTTCAACCTCCTCAAGAAGTCCAACTACACGGCAGCGCACGTATTTTTGAATAAGGATCGAAAGATCACCTTCAAGGAGCACGGGCTCTCCAAGGCGAATGTTCTCGCCCGCGTCGAAGAAGCGTTGGTCGCCCCCTAAATGACGAAAGCCTCCTGCATCGCTGCAGAGGGCTTTCATCATTTCGCCTTCTGAAGGATCATTCTTCGTCCGCTTCGTCGATCTCGGAGACGACGGCCCCCTTGTTATCAAGGAAGGTCGTATGAAGTTTTGCGCCGTTCCCCTTCCAATTTGCGTAGTCGAAGGTCGCGCTCTGATCGCCGGAGAGGGCGACCCCTTTGTGCTTGAAGACCGTTTTGCCGTCGTGATCGTACTTCGTGAGCGTCACTGCGAGTTCCGGTTTGGCCTCGGCGGCGCCGTGAACCTTGACGGCGAACGTCCCCTTGGTCGGGTCGATGCCGAGCTCGACGGTCTGCCCGGCCGTCTCCCCTGTGACCTTCACTTCAAATTCGAAGTCCCCCTTCGAGGTGTTCACACCGATCACGAGCGTCGGCGTCTCCGCCTTCTTGGTCGTGTAGGTCACTTTGCTGAAGTCGGCGGAGAACTCGACCTCGTCTTTCTGTCCCGGGGCGAGTTCAATTCCTTCGACGTCGAGCGTGTACCCCTTCCCAAAGAGGTAGAGATCTGACTCGGATGCCTTTTTCAACGACGAGCCATCAATGGAGACTTTAAGCTTCCGACCGGCAGGAATGTAGTAGGTCGGCTCGTCCATTTCGGCGACATCGGCCCCTGACTTCTCGGAGGCAAAGAAGGCGCCGGGAATCTCATTCACGAGCTTCTCACCGACGTAGCCGAGGCGTTTTCCTGCGTCATCGGTGATCAAGATATCGGCATTTCCGTCGTATTCGATCTCGCGGAAATCGGGGGCGGCGGCAACGGAGCCTTTCGCACCCTTGTCGGCCGTGGCCGCTTCATCAATCGAGCCACAGAAGTGACAGATGAGCTTGCTCGTGCGAACTGTCGTCGGTGCGATAGTGAGGGTCTTCGTTTCGGAATCCCCCTTGTACGCATGCGCACTTGCTGCCGGATCGGCCGCCGTGGTGTAGGACCACGTGTTGGCCTTCATGTTTACTTCAATGGACTTTTCTTCGCCGGGGTAGTTGTTGTCGTAGTGCATGATCCATACGACGTCATTTCCCTTGTCGACGACGGCGTAGGGGGTCGTTGCGTGCCCCATTTTGTAGCCGGGGGCGTAGATACCCAGCGTATACGTCTCGTTGCCGTGAAGAGATTCTTTGATTTTTTCAACAACTTGTGAGGGAGTGAGCGTCTTGTCCTCCGCCCGCGCCATCGGAAGGACCCCCTGCGTAATGAACCAGTAGGCGATCTCGCGCTGAAGCTTTTCGTTCCCTTTGAGTTCGAGCTCAGCGACCGAATTTGCGCCAAAGAGTTTGGGATCGATTTGGCCGCGCTCCATCAGGAGCGAAAGGGCCGCGAAACCCTCGCAGTGACCGCCGCCCATCGATTTATTGGAGGCTTGAACCCACCGCTCGGCGGCCGGCGTCAGGATGCACTTGTCGCCATCCATTGCCGCGCACACCTGGTCCCCGAACATCCGGCGAACTTCCGTCGCCGTAAGGTTCGTCACCCCAGGCTCGTTGCCATAGTTTTGGAACTTGAAGCCGCTCGCCTTCGGCGTGAAGTCGGCCAAGGGCTTCGTCGCGGCGGGGAGTTCGTGGGATTTGAGCACGACGTCACCGGCAGCCGTCGGACCGCCGGCTCCTTCGCCACCGGCTGTGGCACCACCGGCTGAGCCTTTGAGTCCACCGGCTGCGGTCGTCGCCGATGCCGACGCTGGCGTCGCCGGAGCGGGGGTTGGGGCTTTGTCTTTGCTGCAGGCGACGCTTGCAAGGACGGAGGTCGCGACGATCGAAGCGAGAACATTTCGGAGGTGGATTTTGCGCATCACTCCGAGTGTTATCTGAGTACGTTTCCTGCGGTCTCCAAGAATCGTGTCGCGTCCATACAACACTCGGGTTTTGCAAGTGATGTCTCGTGACCGCAGGCATCCCCCTCGGGGCGCTTCGCCGGCGCGGCCACAAATTTGGCCCTCTTCCGCCGGCTCGGTACAGGCGTCCACCCATGACGCAGGCCGTGGCCCCCTCTGAAGGCTTTCCGCTCCCCCGTGTGTTTGGGCGCTTGTTGCTGCTCAAGCAGTTGGCTCGAGGCGGGATGGGCGAGGTTTACCTTGCCGCCACGACCGGCATCGAAGGGGCCGAGCGCCCCTGCGTCGTGAAGACGATCCGTCGCGATCACATCCACGACGGCTCCTTCCTCGCGCGCTTCCTCGATGAGGCGCGGGTTCAGGCCCAGCTCAATCACCCGGGCGTCGCCCAGGTCCTCGAGGCGACGACCGACGAGAATGGTGAGCCGTTTACGGTTGTAGAATACATCGAAGGGCGCTCGCTAGCCGAAGTCCGCCATCGGTCGATCCAGGTCGGTCATCGGATCGGCTGGGCCGATGCCGTGGCGATGGCGATCGAGATGGCCCAAGCGCTCGGGCACGTCCACGAACGGAAGGGGAGCGATGGTCATCCCCTTGGAATCGTTCACCGAGACCTCTCTCCGCAGAACGTGATGATCGGCTACGCGGGGGAGGTCAAGCTCATCGACTTCGGCACCGCGCGCGGCCAGAATCGCCGCTGCCATACCGTCGCTGGCGTCGTCTTCGCGAAGCCCGGCTACGTCGCCCCCGAGATCGCCCGCCACGAAGTCGGAGACGGCCGGATCGACGTCTACGCGCTCGGTGTCATGCTCTGGGAGCTGATCAAGAACCAGCGCCTCCTCGCCGGCGACCCCCAGAAACACATGGAAGATGTGGGGGCTGGCAAATTTCAAATCCCGAAGATCGCCGTCGCCTGCGGGGCGCCGACCGAGCTCGACGACGTCATCTATCGGCTCACCGCCAACGACCCGAACGACCGCTATGCCACGGCGTCGCTCGCCGCGGCCGACCTCGCCAAGCTCCTCGCAAAGGCGCCGGCAGGGAAGGGGGGGCGCAGCGTTCGTGCTCGCGTCGAGGCGATGATGCAGAAGCTCTACTCCCACGAGCCTGCGAAGAGCCGCTCCGAATTCGCGAAGCTTCTCAAGGAGGCACGTGCGCTGCTCCCGGAGAGCTTCACGCCGCCGGCGAGCCGCGTCACCGAGGGGCGCGCCGCCCAGCTCTCCGACGATCCCCAGCGCCTCGAAGGCACCCCGTACCGACTCCTTGAGAAGATCGGCGAAGGGGCGAGCGGCGCCGTGTGGAAGGCGGAGCACGTCGAACTCGGCCGATCGTTGGCCCTCAAAGTATTGGCCCCCGAGCATTCCTCGGCCGTCGAAAGCATCGACCGGTTTCGCCGGGAAGCGCGCGCGGTTGCCAACGTCCGCCATCCGAACTTGGCCTACCTCCACGACTTCGGAAAATCGCTGGATGGGCGTTTGTTCCTCGCGATGGAGCTCCTTTCCGGGAAGACGCTCGGCGCGCGTATCGACGAAGCGAATGCCTCGGGAATCAAGGGAATTCCGGCAGATGAGGCGATCTCTCACGCGATCGCGGCGTCGAAGGCGCTCTCGGCCGCCCACGAGGCGGGGATCGTTCATCGCGATCTCAAACCGGAAAACCTCTTCATTACCGATGACGGTGTGCTCAAGCTTCTCGACTTTGGCGTCGCCCTTGCAAAGAGCGACACCAAGCAGGATGAGACCCGCCAGAAGGGCTTCGCGATCTTCGGGACGCCCGCCTACATGGCGCCCGAGCAGGTCTCCGGCGATCCCGTCGATGCCCGTTGCGATCTCTACGCGCTCGGCTGCGTCCTCTACGAAATGCTCGCCGGCGATCCCCCCTTCGTCGGGGAGAGCGGCGTCGTCGTGATGGGGCAGCAGCTCCGTGACACCGCGAAGCCGATCCAGCTCCGCACGCCCAAGGGCAAAGTCAGCGATGAACTCGCTGCCATCGTCACGAAACTTCTCGAGAAAGACCCGGAGGCCCGCTACGGGAGCGCCGCAGAAGTCTGCCGCGCTCTTGAGCTTGCACGGAACGCAAAAGCGGCACCGAAGAGCCTCGCCCCCGTCGTCACCGAGCGGGACTCCTTCGCCGAAGTCTCCTCGCCGCTCCGTACGTTTGCCAAGAAGCCGGGGCGCCTCGCCCTGGTGGCCCTCGGCTTTGCCGCCTTCGCCGCCCTCGGCGTGAAGCTCGCGGCGCCAGCAGCACCACTCGCGAGTGCCCCCCCCGCGACCGACCCCTCGGCGGTCACCGCGGTGGCACCGGAAGTTCCCGTGCAGGCTGCACCCAATGCGGCGGTCGCCGAGAGCCCCGTCGCGAGCGCCGCTCCGTCGGTTGCCGCGGAGTCGGTCGCCCCGCCAAGTCCCGTCGCCCCGGCAAGTCCCGTCGCCACGGAAGCGACCCTCTCCAAGGCCGATCTCGAAGCCCAAGCTCGCAAGGCGCTGAAGGACGGAAATCTGAAGGAAGCTCGGCGTATTGGCGAGCTTTGGGCCCGCAAAGATGGCTCAAGCGCTCCGCGGATCTTCTTGGCATCGGTGTATGATGCACAGGGGCACCGCGCCGAAGCGACGCGCCTCCTGAGCGCCTGGGTCGACAAGCACCCGAAGGACGCCGAGGCGAAGAAGGCGCTCGCCCACTTTGGCGGCCTTGCAACCGTCGCGACGAAGCGCCCTATTCACTGAGCTGGCACTGACAGGTCACGGACGGCGCGCGCGGCGCCCGCAAAGAGAGCGGGCCGCGTCGTCGTCACCACGGCTGAACGCATCGAGGAGGTCGGCCAGGCCTTCGTCGGCGACGGTCGCGCGTGCATCGGCGATGCGGCTTCGAAGCTCGGCGTCGTCGCGCGTGCTTGCGACTCGAAGAAGAATGCGCCCAGCGCCGGCCCGCGCGTCCCAGGATGCGTCCGGATTTTCGAGAACTCCGAGCAAATCTTGACGCGAAACGCCCCCTTGCCGGTAGTCGGCGCGGTCGGGATCGGCGCCGTCGAGGCGGGCAAGCCACCCTTCTGTGTCCCCTTCGAAGGCGAGGAGCGCCGGGCGGTCGTAGGCGGCACCCCCCTCTTCGCCACGCCGCGTCCGCGCCTCTTTTTCTATGTAGGATGCAAGGAATGCAAAGTCGAGCGGCGAGAGCCCGTCGCGGCCGTGGCGCTGGGGGACGGCACGAAAGAACATCGGCGGAAGACCGATACGTGTAAGCTGCAACCAGCTGTCGCGCTCGAAGGTGACCGCAGCGATCTCCGCCCAGGGGACGAGGCGCCCGTCGTGAGCGACCCCCTCGGCGCGAAACGCGAGCGAGCGTGCCGGCGTGCCGAAGAGGTTGATGAAGACCTCGATCAATGCGGCAAACCAGCAGGGAATCAATAGGCGTAGCCCCACCTGGGCCCAGGCGCCGCCGGCAAGGGCGGTGCAGGCAGCGAACAGGCAGCCAAGGACGAGGACGACGCGGCCGGCGACGGTTCCGCCACGGAGCGGCCAGCTAAAATCACTGGAAGACGAACGATTTACGCCGAGGGCGTTCCGGAGCGCTTCGACGGTTTCAAGATCGTCGACGACCAGCAGCGATGGGCGCACCGCCATCGTCCCTAGCCAGGAACGCCGTCGAATAGCGACGATAAATCGGGTGTCTTCCTCCCCTTCGGCAGACTCCAAAAAGCCAAAAGCCGACTGCTGGGAACGGGCGAGCGGCGCGACGCCGAACGCGGCGACGTCGCGGGGGCGAAACGTCTGGTTTGCGAGGCCAGCGCCGCGCACACGGACCCGCCCCGGCTCGACGAGCAGCGTGGCGTTGGCGAGCGGAAATCGCCCAAGCAAGAAGGGCGAGGCGGCCGCCAAGGCAAAGCCGGCCCAGACGCCAGGTGCCGCTGCGCTTCCGGCAAGGGCGCGGGACGCGAGCGCCACCGCGACCCCAAAGAGCGGCACGGCGAGGCGTGCGGCGATAGGGCCGGAAGGGTCTTGAAAGGCAACGAAATAGCGTGTTTGTGCCATTTATCGCGGGCCCCAGGGGAGGGCCTGGGCCCTCGGGGCCTCGGGGAAAAGCGCCTCGGCGCCGTCGGCCCCCGTCAACGCGACGCGGAGGCGGGCCGCTTCCGTCGGGTCGTGGGCCTTTGCGACGGCGTCATCGATTCGAACCCTCGCTTCGTCGAGATCCAGGTGGGCCAGGATGCGGCCGGCGGCGATCCGAAGCTCCCCATCGGCACCGGGGTCCGATAGCAGATCCTGAAGCAATTTCGTATCGATGGAACCTCCGCGGAAGGCACCCCCGGCGAGCGACGCCGCGACCCCATCCAGTCGGGCCAACCATTCACGGAGCGACTCGCCATTCCGGCGCAGGTGGGCGACCGCCGAGCCGTCGACGCGGTGAATATCCCCCTCGCCCATCGCCCGTCGGGCGGCCGCTTCCACGACGGCGGCGAGCACGCCTCGCTCGACCTTTCCGGCGCCAAACCAAGCGCGCGCGTCGTCGTCGAGGCCGACACGGACGGCGGCCCAGGCGGTTTGTGGCGCACCACGCGGCCAAAAGACGAGGTCGGAGCCTTCGAGGCGCGGCGTATCGATGGCGGACCACGGGTACACACGGCGGTTGGCGCTCGTCCCGACGCCGACATCGCGAAGAGCGACCTCGCCGTCAGCGACCTTTTCGACAATTGCGAAAAGTCCCCAAATTCCCAGGAAAAATGCGCTTATTGTCGTCGCCAAGACGGCATCATCGAGGGCATCGGGGAGCAGGCGACCCAGCGCCGTCTCGACGAAGGCGATCGCCGCACTGACCGCGGTGACCGCACCGGCGAGCCCCGTCAACAGGCCCAGTACCCGTGGCGTCGTTCCGAAGCGGACGGTGCCGAAGCCGTCTTCGCCGACGCCGAGTGCATCCAGCACCGCGCGGAGTTCGGCAAGGGTGGCGACCGTCACGACGATCGGCCGTCGATCCTGGCTCTTTCTCGTCGCGACGAGGTGGAAGCCCTCGTCGGTACGGGCGGTCGTCACGCCGAGCAAATCCCGGGCGCGGAGCGTCTGCCCGAGGAGGCCGGCGCCACGAAGGGTGACCGTCCCGCGACCAAGCACCAAGCGCGCCTTCTTGGGGCGAAAGCGGGGGGGGAACGCCAGCGCGGTCACAAACGTGAACCACGCACCGATGGCGAAACTGCTCGCGAAGGGGGACGGCGCAACGAACGCGCCGACGAGCGCAACGAACGGCACGAGCCAGCGCGCGCGCGAGAGCCATCGGGGGCCCCGCCCGTCGACGAGCGTGATCGGCAGTTCCGTTGCCGCTGTCGCACTTGGGTCCTGCGCCGCGTCGCTCATCGGATCGGCAACGCTAGCATGGGTTTGCATTTGGCCCGCCGTCTCCCACGCCTGTACGGTCCGCGCCGTGGACCTGTCCGACCTCCTCCTCGCCCAGCGCGTGGCTGCCCGTCACGCGGCGGTCACCGCTCTTGAAGTGGCCCAACAGGCTGAAAATAAAGCGGAAAAAGGTCGTGAGTGTGCTGAGGCGGCTCTGGTCGTCGCTCGGCAGAAGGCCGACATTGCACGTGGTGCGCCGGTCGACGGACTCACCGCAGAACAGTGCATGCTGCATGAAGCCGACCTTCGAGCGACGGCCCGGGACGTTGAGCGCACCGCACACCTCCTCGCGGCCGCCTCGGCGGAACATGCCTCCGCAAAGGCCGTCGTCGACGCTGCGCGCGGGGCGCTCGCCGCGGCCCACCACGCCGTCGAAGCGCTCCGCCGCCACGGGGAAGAAAGCGCTGCCCGCGCGCGTAGCACCCATGAGCGGCGCGCCGCCGACCTTGCCGATGACTCTCCGCGAACGCTGAAAAAAATCTGATGCGAATCCCCTTCCTCCCGTTCTTCGCCCTGCTCGCCGCCTGCACAAACTGCCACAGCGATGGCAAGCGCCCGCCGGTGGTCGAGGGGGCAACGACAAGCGCCGCGCCGGCGAACCCAGTCCCCGCGCCGGCCCCCCCGGAGGACCATGCCTGGCTACCGGTCCCCTTCGACGAGGACCCACGCATCGCCAGCGCCCGGCAGAAGCTCCTCGCCGATCCCGCGGCGGCTGTCGCGCTGTTGCCCGACCCTTCCGGGTTCACGCCGGTGGATGCATGCATGTTGCATTATTTAAAGGGGCAGTGGCTCCTGCGCGCCGGCGATCCACGCGGGGCGGCGGCGGCGTTCCAGGCTTCTCAGGCGGCCGATGGGGCTGCGCCACTCGGGTACTGGCCGACGGTACGCGCCGCGCAAGCATTCCTGATTGTGAAGGATTTTGCTGCCGCGAAGCCTCTGGCGCTCGCGGCCCGGGAGGAGGGGCGGCTAGGAAAGTCGCCGGAGGCACTTGTGGCTGCCATCGATGCCACGCTCGGCGCGAGCGATACTGGAGCGGCGCGCCCGCTCCTTGAAGAGTATTTGAAGGCGGTGCCGAAGGGGCCTCGCGCCGGTGCTGTTTCACTCGCCCTCGCGCGCCTGCTCGCGGGCGATTCCCCAAAAGAAGCATGCGGACTCGTACGAAAGACGATCCTCGAACGGCCCGGAGATGCGCGCAGGGAAGATGCGGAAAAACTCTCGCGGGATATCGCCGGGTGCGCCCCCAATTATACCCCGGAAGAGCGAGTTGCTCGACTGGAAGCGTTCGCGGACGTTGATGGAAAGGCTGCTGCTCGCGACGCAGAAAGTGCTTTGAAGGAACACGGCTACGACGACGCGCAAACATGCAGGCTTCTCGCCATTCGAGCACGCGGCGAAGGCAAGAAAGGCAAAGATGCAGGCGATGCTTGGCTCCGCGCGGCGGACGGCTGCACCGCAAACGAGCGTGCAAAAGCGCTCTGGAACGCCGGAAAGGCCTTTTCTGCCGGCAAGTTGACCGACGCGGCCGCTGGAGCCTACGCGCGAGTCGAGAATGAGCATAAAGGGTCTTCTCTTGCCGATGATGCGCGTCTCAAACGGGCTCTAATTCTCGCCGACGGGGGCCAGAGCGGCTCTGCGGAAGATCTCCTTGCCTCGATCGCGACCGATTTTCCGGACGGAGATATGGCGCAAGATGCGCTTTTTCGCGCCGCGCTCGCGAAGATGGACCGCAAAGACGACACTGCTGCAAAGCCCCTTCTGACAAAAATTGTCGAGCTCGAGGCGCGTGGGGCGAAGAATCGCAATTGGAGTTCCCGCGGACGTGCTCGCTACTTCTTGGCGCGTATCGCGGAGTCCAGCGGCGATCGCGAGACGGCGCTCGCCACCTACGAAGCGATCCTCGCGAGCGATCCGCTCGCCTATTACATGCTCCTCGCCCACGCCCGACTGGCGGTCCTCGCCCCGGCGCGCGCGGCGGCGGCCCTCGCCGCGGGCAACAGCCTGGCCGAGAAGGTCGTCGTTCCACCGTTGGCCCCGGCCCTTCGTGAGACGGCGAATGTGAAGCGGGCGCTTGCACTGCTTCGCGTTGGCGAGGCGGGGCCCGCACGGAGCGCGCTCGGCGAAGAAGGGAAAATCGGCGAAGATCCGGCGCTTTGGGCCCATATCGCGCCCGCCTTTGCCGCGGGGGGCGCCGGAGACGTCGCCCACAATCCGTTCCGTGGAAAGTTCCTTGAAAAGCTCGATGCCTACCCGAGCGGCGCCGAGCGCATCTATTGGGAAGCGGCATTTCCGCGGCCATTTGCCCAAAAAGTGAAGAATGAAGCGGCATTGAGAGGGGTGTCTCAAGCCCTCGTCTATGGGGTAATGCGGGAAGAGTCTACGTTTGTGCGTGATATCAAGAGTCCGACAGGGGCCGTTGGTCTTTTGCAATTGATGCCAGAGACGGCGAAGACCGTCGCCCGCGGGACCGAGTATTCGCCGGATCCAAAAGCGCTCATCGATCCCGATACAAATATCCCCCTCGGAACCAAACTCCTCGGTGAGCTTCAAGTCCGTTATGGGCAACGATTTCCGCTCTCCGCGGGGGGCTACAATGCAGGGCCTGGCGCTGTCGACCGTTGGCTACGTAATCAAGGGCAGCTTCCGTTCGACCTTTGGGTCGAGACGATCCCCTACGACGAAACGCGCGGCTACATCAAACGCGTGATCGCGAGCATGGGGGCCTACGCGTGGCTTTATGAGCCGGATGTCTTGCCCAGTCTTCTTCATATTCCACTCGACCTTCCTGCCCAAGCGGCGGCAAAGCTCTAACGCTCAAGTACCCCCTCGGCGAGGAGGGAAATGTAACCATTTGCAGCGACGACGACGTGGTCGAGAAGCGGGACGTCTACGTTCCGCGCCGCCGCGGCGACCCGGCGCGTGAACAGGACGTCTTCCGCGCTCGGCGTCGCATCGCCGCTTGGGTGGTTGTGGCTCAGCAGAAAGCCATGGGCCCCTTCGCGGAGAGCAATTCGTAAAACATCTCGAATTTCCACAGTAATCCGTGCAAGCCCCCCCTGGGCGACTCGCCGGGCTGCAAGGAGCTGTTGGCGACCGTCGAGGGCCAGCAGCCACAGCTCTTCATGCGGGAGCGGGACGAGCCGGGAGGCGGCCCAGCGATGGACCGCCGCAGCGTCTGGGAACGCGGCCCGCGGCGCAAAGGTGCTTGCCGCCAAACGGCGGCCAAGGGCGACGCCGGCAAGCAGACGCAGCGCGCGCCCTTCACCGACCCCACGGCGCTTGGCCAATTCGCCGGGACCGACGGCCCCTAGCGCGCCAACCCCTCCAAGATCTTGCAAAAGTTCGTTGGCCAACGCCCGAGCGGAAGTCCCTCGCGCCCCCGTCCCCAGGATCAAAGCGATGAGGTCGCCGTCGGGGAGCCCGTCGACGCCGACCTCTCGTGCCCATTCTCGCGGTCCGTCCATGAACCGCAACCTTCAAGAGATATGCCGAAGGGAAAATCGAGGAAATTGAGCGCTGTCTGCGCCGATCCCCCCTGGCCCAAGCGAAATTTAGCTGGCCCGGGCCAGGCTATTTGCCGGCGACGAGGCCGGTCGTGCAGACGCCGAAACCCTCTTCGTCGAAGTAGGGGTAGCCGCCGACGCACTGGGCGCCGGTCGGGCAGGGGCGGAGCCCGTCGTGGCAGAGGCGCTTGCACTTGCGGGAGCCGGGCGCGCCGAGGCAGACGAAACCATCGGCGCAGTGGTCCTCGTCGCAGGACATCCCTTCCGTAGCCGTGCCGACCGCGACGCAAGAACTCGACCCCTGGATGACCGGGGAGCACGTCTCCGCCGCTTCGCAGGCCCCTTGCTGGAGCAGCCGGCAAGGCCGGACCGGCATACAGACGGGGGCCGGGGCGACGCCCTCCGTCTTTGCCTGAACGTCGCAGAAGAACTTCTTTCCGGTCCCATCGGCGGCGCAGCTCCCTGCACAGCAGTAGCGGCGGCATTGGCCACCTTTGGCGCCGGCCATCCCCGGAGCGCGGGTGCATGCAAATCCGGCCGCACAATCGCTATCACGACCACACGAATCGCCGTCGGCCCCCGTTCCCGCCGCCTCGCAGCTCGTCGCGCGCGCATCGGCGGTGCAGCGAAGGGCGCCGAGATCCGTGCTCGCATCGGCATCGGCGCTGCTGCCATCGGTCGCGCTCGCATCGGCTGCCCCGACGTCCCGCTGCGTTGCGGCGTCCGCCACGCCTGCATCGTTCCCGCCGCCTCGTGGGCCGGCATCGGGGGCGTTTTCCGTGCACGTAACCGCGTCGAGCGCGCAATTCTCAACCGGTCGCTTGCAGAGGGGGCTGACCGCCGCACCGCCGCCCGTCCCGGAATCGCTGATGCTGAGACCCGCGTCGCTTGGCGGCGTCGCGTCGACACCCGCCCCGGCATCGGGTTCGAAACTACTCGCTACCCCGACATCCGCACATGCGCCGACCGACGCGAGAAGCGCGGCGACAAGGGCGAAAGGGGCGAGGCTTCGGCGCATAGGAGTTCGTCGTGATACACGACCCGTGCCGACGGCCCAGGCGGAGGGTTCGCTTCGCCTTTTTTCCAGGGAAAGGGGCGTCTCACCTGCGTCGCGATCGGCATTCGTCACGGCCCGCCGTGACATTCCTGTCACGGGCAGGCTTAGTGGGCATCGATTTCGCGGGTCGCTACATTGCCGACCGCATCCCAGACGCGGACGACGACCAGGTGGGCGCCGGGCGGCACGAGCGGGGCGAGATCGGCGTCAACGGCCTCCTCGGTGCTGTCAAAAAGGCCATCTCGTGCCGCCAGGGCTCGAAATTCAGGGCGTCCGTCGACGGCGACTTCGACGCGTGCGACCGGCGACGTGCCGTCCTTCGCGGTCACCCGGAGGCGGCGTCCGTCGAGGGTCAGTGCGGCGAGCGTCGGTGCCGTGTTGTCGAGCATCACCGCCTCCGAGACGAGTGAATGGCGAAGGCCGAGGCCGAGCGGGTTTGCCGCATCGTCGGAGGCGTCGACGCGGACCGTGTAGCGCCCCTCGGCGAGCGATGAGGTGTCCCAATCAAAGTCGGTTTTTGTGAGGAATTCTTCGGGCTTCTGAAGGTCGCGAAAGGCCGATTGCCCGTCTCGACGGAACGCGACCCGGTAACGGAGCGGGTCGTTGTCGAGGTTTTCGACTTTCCACGTGACGTGGACCGTCGCGTCCCGCTTTCCCGGTTCTGCGCCACTGGCGACGAGACCGCTGCCGGCTTCACGGGTGAGGAGTCCCCCCTTTGCTGCGACGGTCACGTCGGTCACGATGGGGCGTGCATTTTCCGTTTGAAAACTGATGTTTACGCCGCGGAGCTCCCCGCGTCGATCGCCGCCGAAGCGCGCGCGGACCTGGAGGAAACGGCCGCCGGGGCTTGCTACCGAGCTTCCGTTCTTCGCGGCGCCCCAGCTGCTCCAGGTGCCGTCGGGGACCTGGGAATTTCCGCTGCGTGTTTCGACGGTTAGCGCGCCGCTTGCCTCCCAACGAATCGCACCAAAACGGGCGACGAGTCCGGCGTCGAGCGCTTTTGAGGTCCACGTCGGCTCTGACGTCCCGCTCGCGAGGCGTCGCCGGAAGAGTACCGGATCGCTGCCGATCACAAAGCCGTCGTTGCCCGGGAGAATCGCTGCGATTTGGCGTTCTTCGCCGTCGAAAAGCAGGCTCGTGGCGTGGTCATCGTCGACGCGGTAGACCCGCCCTTCCGCCGTCGTGCCGACGAGGAGTCGCCCGTCGGCTTCGCGCGTGAGGGCAGAGAAGCCGAAATCGTTGCTTTTCCAAAGTGTTTCGACGAGTCCGTTGCTAGCGACGCGGACGAGCGTCCCCTTGCCGGCGCGGGCGCGGGTGCCAGCGACGGGGCCGGGCGCGCGGTTCCCCGGGGATTTACGCGGGACCTCGGGGGCTTCGCCGTATTCGTTTCCGATGGCGTAGACGGCCCCTTTGCTCGCGACGATCGCCTTGACCTCTTCGCCGGGGAAATCGTGGACGACGGTCGCCCGCCCGGGGCCGCTGATTTTGTAGAGCAATCCCTTCCCTGAGGAGCCGGCATAGAGGGTGCCAGCGTCGTCGGCGGCGAGAGCGACGATCTGGGATTCCTCGGATTTCCAGTAACTTTCCGCCTTGCCGCGGTCGTCGATGCGGAAGACCTGCCCCGGCTCGCCGCCGGCGGCGAAGAGCCCCTGCTTCGTGGCGACCAACGCAAAGGCATTCTCGACGGGAAGTGTCGAAAACAGTTCTGCTTTCCCGCGCTCCAAGCGGAAGATTTTCCCCTCGGGGAGCGTCGCTGCGTAGACCTTGCCGTCGGCCCCTTTGGCGAGGGCGGTCACGGCGAGCGTCTTCGTCTCGGCGTAGAGGGAGACCGTATCCCCCTTGACGGAAAAGACTTTTCCGTCCGGGGCGGTCGCGATGAGTGCTTCGCCGCCGCCGAGGTCGAGGGCGGCGAACGCGGTGGTTGCGTCCGGAAGAAGGACCTTCCCGAGCGGGAGCCCGGCGGTGACGGTGCCATCGGCGGCGACGGTTACGTCTGTGAGATCGCCGCCTTGCATGCGGTCGAGCCCCTCCAGGGCGAAGGTGCGCGGCCCCACTGCGGAAGCCTCGCTGGCGACGGCGAAGGCGAGGGCGAGGACGGCCGAAAAAGTCAGGCGACGCATACGAAGGGGCTGCTCCTAAGATTTCAACGCACAACCGAGCGAATTTTCACGCGGACGCGGTCGCGCCCTTCCAGGTAGACGTCCATCGGGACCGGGACGCGGCGCACCGTCGGGATCGTCTCGGCGGCGACGTCGGTCCGCTGGGAACGCATCGCTTCCACGGCAAATGACGGGAGGCGGGTCGCGACGTGCCCCCGATAGGCGAGGCCGACGGCGGCGGGGAGTCGGTAGGAGACGACGATCCCCTTCGGCTCGAAGCTCGCGTTTTTTGCGTTCGCCAGCAGCTGGTCGAGGGTCTCCGGGGCGGCAACATCGCGGGCGACCTCCCAACCGGGCTGTACGTCCAAGTCTACAGTTTCTCCTGCAAATTCGGCAGGCAAGGTGACTTCGATCACCTTTGTGACTTCCGGCCCGAGCTGGGGGATCAAATGGAGCCGCAAGCGGACGCGGGCGCCCGGTTCTGGCTCGGGATCGAGGACGTCGACGCCGCGCAGCCGGAGTGAATCCCGCGTGTATCGCACATCCATCGTCGTCGCGATCGATTCGATGTGCGTGTTTTCCCAGGGGTTATTTAGGATATCCCCGACGAGGCGAACGACCTTCGCTCGCCCGATGTCGGCCGTCTCGGGCATGCCGCCGCTTGCGAGACCGACGTCCTCGAGGACGAGCGGCGCGCGACCACGGACCTTGATGGTCGACGTGAGGCGCCAGGTGACGTCTCGACGTTCTTGAATCGTCGCTTCGAGGGCGCCGCCGATCGCCGCCGCAAGGAAGCCGGGGCCGAGAAATCGCTCTTCGGCAACGTCCATCTTCCAGGAATTCTTGGGCGCGCCGGGTGCGCCGTTGACGACGACCGATAGCGCGAACATCGGTGGCGTGATCTTTTCGTCGACGACGACGGCGCTTTGACGATCCTGGATCAGCGAGCCAAGCGGTCGGATCGATTCGCCAATCTTCGAGCTGTGGTTTGAACTCGCGAAGATCCAGAGCACCCGGGCGAGATCGGCGGGCATCGCGCTTGTGCCCGCTTCGAACATCGGATGCCCGAAGCCGACGACCCGTGAGCCATCGACGTGGGTGACGGTTCCGAGTCCAAAAAAGCTAACGTCTCCGCGAACAAAGCTTACTCCAAGCGAGCCACCGTCGACGAAGTGGGTCGGCGTCCCTTCCGCGATCGGCCCACCGCCACCGCCGCCTGCGTCCAAGGGATCGAGGCCGAGCGGCTCAAGGAGCGTCCGCGCAAACGCGCTGCTTCGTGGCCCCAACCCGCCGACCATGATCGGCGTCGCGACAGGGACCGCATCGGCGCCGGGCGGGGGCGCATGGGCGACGAGCTCAGCTCGGTGCGCTGCGAGGTCGTAGGAGCCGGGGGGCCCCGAATACGCTGTTTTTCCTGAGTTTTGTGCGTCTGCAGACTCGGTGGCCGTCGCTTTTGTCGTGAGCGCGCCCGGGAGCGGAGCCTGCCCCTCAAGGGGCCAGAAGCCTTTCGGGATCGGGCGACGCATCTCGGCGAGCATCGGCGCGATCGGTGTAACGCCTGCAATCGCTTCTACTTGGAAGGAATTCCACGAGTAGGCGTAGGCGCCGGCGAGCTTGCCGCCAAAGTAGATCGGGCTTCCGCTCATGCCCTTCACGTTCTTCGTGATCGCGAGGCGCGGATGCTCGGTCTTCACGAGGATGAGCGCCTGGCCTGGGCGAAAATTCTTCAGGACATCAACCACTTCGACGTCAAACCGCTCCGGCTCCGTCCCTCGAAATACCGAGAGCCCGTAGCCTTTCATGCCGGGCTTGATGTCTTCGACGGCGATGGTGTTGTCCTTCTTGGCGTCGCCATGGGCGCTCGGGAGGGCGGTCGCAAACGTCGCTGCGAAGGCGATTGCGAGCGCCGCAACGGGCACCCACTCTCGGCGAAGAAGCGCAAGCGGGATGCGAGACCGATCCCCGAGATGGCCGGATGGGGAGGCTTCGCGGCGCGACGCAACAAGCAGACGGAGGTGACGGAGCACGGCGCCAGTGTCGCGCAGGCGGCCGATCTTCGGAATGCCTTTCGTGCGGTTGCGCGCTCTTTCGCGGCTCCCCCAGCGCGTGTACCTTCCCGCCATGGACGTCGTATTCGCCCTGTACGTCGTCGTGCTTCTCGCCCACATCGGCGCCCATGGGGCGTGTGTGTGGGTGGTATTTGCGTCACCGTCGTCTTCCCGTGACGGGCATTCCTGGGCTTCTCGCCTTGGGGCCGCCGCCGTGGCCGCGCTCGTACCGCCCCTGGCGCCCTTTCAGGCGTGGCGCTTGGGGCATCGCAGGGCGGCGATGCTGTGGGGGGTGACCTTCGTCCTGTATGGCATCGTTCTCGCGTTGGTCGCCTGACTTTGAAAAGCGGCACAAACGAGAACGAGGCCCCCAAAAAGGGGACCTCGCCTGACCGCTTTCGCGGCGTGGGCTTCAGCCCTTGTTTTCCGTCGCCTCGATGTGGATCGGGAACTTCGGCGTGCCGTTGGCGCGGCGGGCGCGCTTGTTGGCTTTGCCGTTCGTGGAAACCTTGCGGCGGCGGATGCGGCTGGACTGCTGGGTGGCGGAAACCATCGTGAAAACCTCGCGTTGCGCGTTGGGCGACTCCGGCCGCGGGGGCCGGCACCGTGTCCGGCGGGAAACCCGGGCGACACGGAGGGAAAGGAGCGCGGGGTTTATGCCCCGCAGCTCGGTGTTGTCAAGCGGATCTGATCAGCTCAGCGCCCCTGACCGTCGTAGGAGCAGCTGTTGCCGAGGCAGCGGTCTTCGGGATTGCAGCAATCGGCGTCCGTGACGCAGCGCTCAAACTCGTCCGAGCAGGAGCCGGCCGGAATCGGCTGGCAGGTGAGTGCTCCGCCAGCGCCATTCGCGCGGCAGCCGCCGCCGCAGCACTCGTCACCGCTCTCGCAGGTCGAGCCGTCGTTCTTGCAGGGATCGACGACCCAGAAGCCGCGGGCGTTGCCGGAACCGAGCTCCTGGCCGGGCATGTAGAAGGCCGGCGAAGCCGACTTCACGGTGCCGTCCCCATTGAGCGAAATCGCCGAAACCCATAGCTTCTTCTGCGTCGAGCCGTAACCGAACGTGCGGGCTCCCCGCGGATCGAGGCCGTCGAACGGGTGGGTGTCGAGGACGTTGCCGTAACGGCGCCGCGACGTGAAGACGACCCAGTAGTAGCCGCCGGACGCGATCGGGTTGACCGTCGGCATAAAGTTGAGCTGGCACTGGGTCGGGAGCTGACGCATCGCATCAGCCTGGGCGTTCCCCGTCGGGAGGTTCGGGGCGGCCGAGGCGGGGAGGGTACAGGCGCCGGCGTCGTCGTAGCCGTTGAGGGCGTTCATGACGGCGGCCGCCGAGCCCTGCGTGTCCTTCGCGAGCCAGATTTCGCTGGCCGAGAAGTACCAGGTCGACGTCTGGCAATTGTCGTTGTCGGTCATCGCCCCGGTGTACGGAGCGCCCCCGGGGGCGATGGCCGGCGACGGGCAGAAGAACGGCGACCGGCTCGTCGGGTTTGCGCGCTGGAAGACGACGGCGCTCGCATCGGGAACGAAGCTCGGCCACGCGACGAACGTGTTCGCATCCCCTCGATAAAGCTCGCGAAGTCCCGAGAACGTCTTTGCGCCGCCCGCGCATGCCGGGGAGCCGGGGGCCTGACCGCAGTTGAAGTCGAGGAGGGCGAGCGAGTGGCCCGCCCCCGCGGTGACGTTACCGGCGCCGTTTCCGCTCCAGAAGTTGAAGGCGAGCTTCTTGCCATTCGCGGAGAAGGCCGGCGTGACGGCGTCCTTGATGACGTTTGCGAGGCCGTCGACGGGGACTTCCGCGCCAGTGCCGCGGGCGAAGGCGCGTGTGCGGTCCTTCGTGCGGGCCTCACGCGTGTAGCCGTTCGAAGTGATCGCGAAGGAGCCGTCCGGGTAGACGCCGCTCCAGGCGAACTTGTGGGCGTTGTCGTCGGTGGCGTTCGGGTCGTTCGGCGTGTTCGCGTAGACCTTCGTCGGGTAGTCGGTCTTCGCGCCGTTGTTGCGGAGGTCGTAGCTGACGCTCCACGGGTAGACCGTGTGGTCAAGCGGAGCCTTTTCGTAATTAAATACAGGGTCTTGGTCGCCGGCGATCGGGCTCGCCATGCTCGTGCCGCCGAACTGGGCGAACATCGTCGAGCCGTCGGCGGAGAGCGAGTGGCAGCCGAAGCACTTCCCCGATTCGGCCGGGATCGCGAGGACCGGGTTCGCCGATTTCGGCTGGATCGCGAGGACGCCGCCGAGTTCCTTCGGAGCGCCCGCGGCGCCGCCCGTGAACTTCGAATTGTAGCTCGAGTAGTAGACGGTCCCCTTGAGCTGTCCCGGCGCAACTCGCAGATTTCGCTGCGGAAGTGCGTAGACATTCCCGTCGACGCCCAAGATCCGGACGTCGACCTTGATCGGGTCGTTCGGGTCGCCGTTGTTGCCGTTTGTGAACTGGCGCCAGACCTCCTGCTCGATCTTCGCGCGCTGGGCGCTCACGTTGGTCGTGTTGTCGAGCTCGTACACGCCCTCGAAGCTGCCGCCGGAGGCGTAGGCAAGCTTGATGTAGACGGCGTCGGCCGCCCTATCGAACTTCCACTGGAGCATTGGCGCGAGGATTCCGCGCGGGAAGACGGTATCGGCGTACGGATAGAGCCAGCTCAGCGTCGGCGATGCCGCCGGGGCAGCCGTCTTGATCTTGGTGGTGCGCGTTGCGTCGACGGCGCCGCCGAGCGGCTCGCCACCGACGCCCGCATAGCCGCCCTGGCCCGTCTGCGTCGCTTCCGACGCCGGTCGCCCGTTCTGCGTGCGGAGCACCTTCACGCGCGCCTTCGCGAAGCCGATGCTGCCGGCGTAGGTCGCGGTGACCTTCGTCTCGCCGATCTCGGCGCCGTTCGCCGAGAAGGTGCCGTTCGCGAGGATCTGCCCGAGCTCACCGCGATCGATAAACCAGGTAACGGGGACGTCGGCCCCAGAGCGCTTGGCCGTGAACTGAACGGTCGGGCTCGGCTTGATCACGCCATCTTCAACGGTGACGGTGATTTCCCCGATCGCTGGCGTGATGACAATGTCCTCAACGGCAGCGTCTGTACGCCCTCCGTCCCGGCGGCCGGGGCCGCCGTCGCCGGTCGACGTTTCCGGCACTTCAAAGGACGAATCGGTCCCAGTGTCGACGGTGCCGTCCGGGGCCCCAGCCTCGAAGGTGGATTCCGGACCGGGTTCGGTTCCGCAGCCGGGACCGAGGGCGGCAATCACGGAAAAGACGGAGGCCCCAAGGAGCATGTGCGTGAGAAGCGTACGGCGCATAACTCTAGGCTACCGGAACCATTCCCCGATGCCAGAACGGATCTTCGCCGCGAGGGGGTGCGTCGCAAGATAGGTGGGCGAAGGTATGACGAAGCAGTAGGCGAGTCTGCCGGCGCGTCAAAGGGGTTTTGGATCTGCAAAGGCTCGAAGACGCTCAATTAATTCGGGAATTGGCGGCGCAAGCATCTCCCCCGGCCTTGGGAGGGTGAAGCCGGCTGGCGCCGTTCGAGCGAGAGTACGCACCCGCGTGCCAAAGAGTGTTGCCAGCGCTGTGAGCACGTGGGCCGCGCTTTCGCCGTCATCGGGGACGAGCGCGAGCCAAACGCGCCTATCGAGGTCGGCCGCCGTGCCGTTCGGCACGAGGGCCGAAAGAGGAGCGCGCTCCGCCGGAACGGTTAGGATTCCTGCAGAAAAGCGTGCCACAATCAGCAGTTGGCTCGCGCACGTTGTCGGTGCAGGAGGCATTGCCAGTGTACGCGTCCGGACGGCGACCAAATTCGCCACGCTCTTTCGTTCTTCGGGTTCAAGACGAAGCGTGCCGGAAGTTTCCGTCGGATTCTCTCCGTGGGCGAGGCGGAGACAGAACCCAAGGGCGCCGGAAAATTCCCGCGCCGATGACGGGCGCCCGGCGACGCGCGGCGCGAGCGATTGAATCACCAATTGGGAAAGCATATCGGGCACTTTTGGGAAGCGCGCCGGCGCGACCGGTGGCGGGATTGCCTCGAAAATGCGGCGCGTAATCGCCGCTTCACCGAGCGTCCCAAAGGGGACATCCCCCGTGAGGAGTTCGTAGAGCATGATCCCCGCCGAGTAGAGATCGGAACGAATTTCAGGAGTTCCGGCGAATTGCTCCGGGGCCATATAGGCTGGTGTGCCGACGGTCGTCCCGGACTGCGTGAGTCGTGTCCCGCGGGCGGTCCCCGCGAAAGCCTTCGCGATGCCGAAATCGAGCACCTTGATGGCGCCCGTTTCCGCTTCTTCCATCACGTTCGCCGGCTTCAAGTCGCGGTGAAGCACACCCGCGGTATGGATCGCGTCGAGGCCATCGAGCACCGCGCGAAGGATCGCCACCGCCTCCGGCCACGGCAGCGCTCGGGAATCGCGGAGTCGTTCCTCCAAGGAGCGCCCGTCGACCCGCTCCATGACGATGCACGGCGTCTCATCGTCGAGCGTCCCAAAGTCCAAAATTTGTACGACATTTGGGTGCTTGATGCGCGCCATGAACGTCGCTTCCCGAACGAAGCGCGCAGCGACCGAGGACTCCTGAAGCGCGAGCAACTTCACCGCGACGGGGGCGCCGTTTTCGCGGTCGACGGCGGCGAACACCTCCCCAATGGCGCCACGCCCCAGGCGACCGGTCACCTGGTAGCGCCCAAGCGCAACGGTTCCGATCGCAAGACTCACAAGAGATAGCCTACCGCGATTTCGAGCTTTTCCGCAGCGGGATGCACCGTCTTTCCCAGCAGCGCGCCTTCCGACACAAAAAAACAGGCTCGGCCGTGAGGCCAAGCCTGTTTTGTGCCCTCCAAACGCCTCAGTGACGAATCGTCACCGTGGTGGAGTAGGTCGACTCGGCGAAGGCGCCGACGTTTGCACGCATGAGTGCAGATTTGATGCAGCTTTCCGCGCCGGTCCCGGCCGCCGGCCCCGAAACGGAGACGCCGCTTGCCGCACCGGACGGGGCGAACGTTACGGTCGCCTTCGAGGCAGAGTCGTCGGTGACGCAGGCACGCGCCGCCGAGAGGACCTTCCCCATCGCGCCCGTGACCGCGCCTTGCGAGGGGCGCTGCGGGACGTTGCCAACGGGGCCCGTCTGGGCCGTTGCCGCCGTCTTCGAGGTGTCGATGGGGCCTGCCGCCTGCGCCATCGCCGCCGTCAACGAACCCGGCTCGCCAACAGGGATTTCGGGCTTCTTCTCTTCCGGCTTTGCCGTCGTCGCAGCGGTTCCGGCGGTCGCGCCACCGGTCGCAGCGGCGGGCGTTCCACCGGCGGCAGGGCTCGTCGTTTTCGCCTTTTCGGCGGCGGCGAGCGCTTCCGGCGAAAGCGTTGCTGCGGCCGGATCCGGTTTCTTTTCCTCGGTTTTCGACGCCGGCTCACCCGGTTTCGTCGTTTCCGCCGTCGCGACAGGCGCGGGCGCATCAGGCTTCTTCTCTTCGGGCTTCCCCTTGGCCACGAAGAAGACGCCGGCAGCGACGGCCGCGGCGGCGAAAAGGCCAATGAAGACGACGCTTCCGCCCTTCTTCTCCGCGGGCTTCGCCGCCATCGGCGACGCCACTGCGGCGGCAGGGATGCTCGTCGTCGGCGCGACCGGGGCCGGAGGCGTCGATGGAGCAACCGCCGCAACTACGGCAGCCGGCGCTGCCGTCGGGGGGACCGAAATCGGAGCCACCGCCGCTGCCGCGCCGAGGACCGGTTTCGTCGCCTCTGGCTCGGCCGTCGGGACCTTGAGATCGACGACACCCGAATCTTCCTTCCATTCGTCGGCGGCCGACGCCGCTTTCGAGGACGGCGGACCCGCGAGCTTCGCGATGTCCTGAAAGGTGCGCCTTTCCCGGCGGGTGGATTTCCCATCGAGGCTCACGGGCGGTTGGGAGGGTGCGGATTCGTCACGTTCTTCTGCCATCGGTGCCACCAGGAGTTGTTCGTCGTCGATACGCGAAGACGCATCGGGGAGCGGAGCGTCGAGCCGAGAAAGGATCGCTGCGAGGGCCGTATCACGCGCCCCAGCCGCGGAAGGTCCGTCCGGCCAGGCGCGAAGGACCGCATCGAGCGGATCGGGGCGCACAGCCGAATCGGCAGCGTCGGTAGGGGGGGGAGAACGGGTCATGGCTGAAAATGAGGGGTGAAGAGGAGGTTTATAGCGCCGGGGTATTCGTTGGAAGCTGCCTGCGTTTCGCGCCGGCTGCTTGGCGGAAACACGGCTAGGGGCCGGATCCTTGGGTCCCCGCGACGGCTTCGAGGGCCCCCTCGTCGAAACCCTTTTCGAGCAGCGCTTTTCGAAGCTTTTTGCGCGCTTCGTGGATGCGCCAGGCGATCGTCCCCTCGGGCGCACCGAGGATCGCCGCCGCTTCTTCGTGGGAACGCCCATCAATTGCGACCAAAATAAGCGTGGTCCGGAGCGTCTCTGAGAGCCCGTCAATCGCCTCTGCGAGCGCTTCGTAAAGCTGTCGCCGTGCCGCCGCCCCTTGCGGGTCTCGGTGGGAGTCCTTCGTTTCGACGAGCACGCCAGCGAAGCGCGGATCGTCGATCGGGTCGTTCTTGCGAAGGTTTTTGCGGCTTCTGATCGTGTTCAGCGAGAGGTTCACCGCGATGCGGTAGACCCACGTAAACGGTTCGCTTCTGCCGTCAAAGCTCGCAAGAGCCCGCCAGCAGCGCACGAAGACCTCTTGGGTCACGTCTTCTGCGAGGGCCCGGTCGCGCAACATGTGACAGGCCACGCGATAGACACGCGGTTGAAATCGCCGAACAATTTCCGCGAACGCCGCTCGATCGCCGGCCCTAGCCGCGTCAAAGAGCGCTCGATCACGCGTCTTGCCGCCTGATGCTGGCGCCGGATCTCCGTCGCCGTAGCGGTCGCCCTCTCGTTCGCCCATAGCGTGCGGACCTTACCGTGACGTTCTCGTGACGTACAATCTTCGTCGAGCAGAGCAGCGCGGAAAGCCGTGCTCGACCCGTGAGGAGTGCCCCTAGCACTGTCGACCCGCCGACCGCTCGAGATCTTGGCCGTCCGCGGTCAGGTAAACCTCAGAAAATACCCTTCATCGCCCCGCCCGTTCGGCTAGAGGCGACGCGACCGCAATCACGGCCGTGAACGAGCCCCGAAGTTGCGCGAATTGCGGCGTGCACCACGGAACGAACGGGAACCTAAGTTTCGATGACCGAACAAGCAGCTTACGAAGATTTGAAGCGGGCATTGGCGGCGGAAGAAGGGGCGCGAAAATGGATCGTCCGCCTCGCGATAGCCGTCGGCATTGTCGCATTGATCACCGGGGGCCTCGTCGTTCGCTCGAAGAACCGACCGGCCCCTGCCGCGAAATACCTTGTAAAAGAGGTGAAGCGTGGCGATGTGGTTGAGAAGGTTCAAGCAACAGGTGCCGTGCAGCCTGTGCTCTCCGTGAACGTCGGTGCGCAGGCGAATGGTCGCGTAACAAACGTTCTTGTTGACTTTAACTCGCTCGTAAAAAAGGGGGACGTTCTCGCCGAGATCGACGGCACCTCTTACGGTGCTCAGGTCAGTCAAAGCGAAGCGCAGAACGCCGCACAGGTTGCCAGCGTTCAAAGTGCCAAAGCGACCGCAGAGAACGCGCGGATTGCCTATGAACGCGCGCAGAAGCTCTTCGCCCAGAACCTGGCAAGCAAGGCCGACCTGGACACGGCAAAGGGGCAGTACGACGTCGCCGTCGCCCAAGCGAATGCAACGAACGCCCAGCTCGGAGCCGTTCGCGCTCAGCTTCTCCAGGCGAAGACCAACCAGAGCTTTACGAAGATTTTTTCGCCCGTCGATGGCGTCGTCATCACGCGGAGCATCGACCCCGGAGCGACCGTTCAGGCGAGCTTTCAGACACCAACCCTGTTCGTTATCGCTCAAGATTTGAAGCGTATGCGGGTACTTGCCGATGTCGACGAGGCGGACGTTGGGAAGCTCCGAGCGGGGATGCAGGCCGACGCGACCGTCGATGCTTTTCCCGGTGAGACGTTCAAAGGAACCGTGCAGCAAGTCCGTTTGAGTCCCACGACTACGAGCGGCGTTGTGACCTATGCGGCGGTCGTTGAAGTCGAAAATCCCGAAGAAAAATTGCGTCCAGGAATGACGGCGACGGTCACCGTACGGACCCACGAAGCGAAAGCGGCGCTGCTCGTGCCTAATGCGGCACTCCGTTTCAAGCCGACGCCGACCGGCGACGAAAAGCCGAAGAACGACACGCCGAAAGGCAAACAGCGTGTCTTCATCGTCAGCGATGCGACGCCGGGCGCCGAGAAGATCACACCGGTGTATGTGACGTCGACCGTCACCGACGGCACCTCGACGGCGGTGGAAGGGATCCAGGACGGCGCGCAGGTCGTGGTCGATGAAAACGAGGAAGCGGCAGACAAGAAGGTGGCTGGCGGCCAGAAGAAGGGGCGCCCGTTTTGAGCGCCGCGGCGGAGGGGACCGACGAGAGCCCGCCGAGCTCGAACTTGGTCGAGGCGGGGACACCGCTTTTGGTGATCAAGGACGTCGGAAAAGATTACGTCTCCGGTGCTGGCATTGTTCGTGCGCTTCGCACGATCAACTTTGTGGTGAATCAAGGGGAGTTTGTCGCGATTGTTGGCACCAGCGGTTCCGGCAAGAGCACCCTGATGAACATCCTTGGCTGCCTCGACCGGCCGACCCGCGGGACCTACACCCTTGCGGGGGTCGACGTCGGCGCGAGGACGGCGGACGGGCGCGCTATCGTCCGAAATCGCGTCATCGGCTTCATTTTTCAGGGTTTTAATCTCCTCTCGCGGACGACGGCCCTCGAAAACGTCGAGCTCCCGCTGTCCTACCGCGGCGTCTCCGCGAAGGAGCGTCGCTCCCGGGCGGAGCGCGCCCTCGCCAGCGTCGGTCTCGCCACGCGGACCGATCATACGCCGAACCAGCTCTCGGGCGGTCAGCAGCAGCGCGTTGCCATTGCGCGGGCACTCGTCACCGATCCGCCTTTGTTGCTCGCCGACGAGCCGACAGGGAACCTGGATACGCGCACGAGCCTTGAGGTCCTCGCGCTCCTTCAAAAGCTCAACGTGGAGCGTGGAATCACGATTGTACTCGTGACCCACGAGCCGGACATTGCGCAATGTGCCGGGCGGATGATTACCTTCCGAGACGGAAATATCGTCGAAGATCGTCGGGTCGAAGACAGGAAAGATGCCGCCCACGAGCTCAGCCTTCTTCCTCCGCCCGAGGTCTACGTGGCCCCTGGCGCAGGGACCGCCAACGCGGCGCTTGCAGCTCTACTCGCGGCCCGTAAGCCGATTCCGTTCGGGGTCACCTGGCGCTTGCTCTTGGGCACAATACTTGGCGCACTTCTTGGATTTTTATACGGGAAGTACCTTGTCGGCAAGCCAGTACCTGGGGTCGGCCCGGCGCTTGGGTTCCTGCTCGAGGCCCGCTTCGCAGCTGGCTACTTTCAAGGAGAGTGGGGGCACCAGCCTGCCTGGCGTCAATCGCTAAAGGTCGCCTTTTGGTACTCGCTGGGAACGCTCCTCCTTCTTGGAATTCTCGTCCTCGTCGCCCCGCCCAATGCGCTCGCCATCTTCCTCACGAAAGGCGGGGGCGCTGCCGTTACCTTTGCGGCCGCAAGTCTCGGCGCCGTCATGGTCTTGACCGGAATTCGTTTCGCGCTCGCCCGGCTCGCCGCGTATCTCCATCCGAAACCGAAGGGGTGATCCGATGGGTGTACTCCTCACGAGCCTCCGCCTCGCGCTTGTAGCGATTTTCCGCAACAAAACGCGCGCCGCACTGACCGTCCTCGGCATTCTGATCGGCGTCGCGGCCGTCGTTAGTGTGATCACGCTCTCCCAGGGGGCGAGCGACAAGGTCGGCGGCCAGATCGATCAGCAAGGTACTAATCTCGTTTACATTTTTCCCCAAGGGGCCCAGGGCGCAGCAAGCCGCGACCGGGCCGCCGCACGCCTGACCGAGCTCGACGCGCGTGCCATCAAGCGAGAAGCGGTCAGCGTCCAGTACGTCGCCCCTTTCCTTTCGATCACCACCCAGGTCGCGGGCGGCGAAAAGAACTGGTCGACAACGGTGGCAGGAGTCACCGGCGAATACCTACCGACCCGTCGCTATGAAATCGGTCGTGGCAGCATGTGGCGCAACGAAGATGAGCGCACAGGGACGCGGGTTGCCATCGTCGGTCAGACGGTCACAAAGAATCTTTTTGCCAAAGGCGAAGACCCCCTTGGACAAGTGATTCGCATCGCCGGTGCCCCCTTTTCAATCATCGGTATTCTCACCGTGAAGGGGACGACCGCGACCGGGGAAGACCAAGATGATCGGGTGCTCATTCCGATCAAAACTTTCCGAAATCGCGTCTCCCATTCGTCGCCCAATCGCGTCGACATGATCATGATCTCGGCCACCGATGCGAAGACTGTCGACGCAGCCATCCGCCAGGCGAGCGACGTACTCCGCCAGCGCCATCGGATCAAGGAAGGGGATAAGGACGACTTTCAGACGACCTCCCAGGCGGAAATGCGTGCCATGCAAGAGGGGATCACCGGCACGCTCTCTGCGATGCTGTTGGGGGTCGCCGCCGTGAGCCTCCTCGTTGGTGGCATTGGTGTCATGAATATCATGCTGGTTTCAGTCACTGAAAGAACGCGCGAAATCGGTATTCGTATGAGCATCGGCGCCCGAGAACGCGACATCCTCGTCCAGTTTCTCGTCGAGGCCGTCGTGCTGACCCTCTTTGGTGGCATTCTCGGAGCGTTCCTCGGGACGACGGCAACTACATTGGTTGCAGCAGCGTTTGATTGGCCGCTAAAGCCGTCTTTCGGAGCTTCCGCCATTGCCTTGGGGACGAGCACTGCAATCGGGCTCGCTTTCGGCTTCTTCCCCGCCCAGCGGGCGGCGCGGCTCGACCCGATCGACGCCCTGCGGAGCGAATGATGCAGATTCTCCGCGCCTTCCTCCTTGCTCTTCGTGCCATTCGCCGCAACGTCTTGCGGGCCTCGCTGACTGTGCTCGGTATCCTTATCGGCGTTGCTGCCGTCGTGATCGTCACCGCTCTTGGACAGGGGGCGCGCGGCTCAATCACCAAACAAATTGAGGCCATCGGAAACAACCTCATCATCATTAGCCCCCAGCGGCGTGCCGCTTCGGGGGCAAAGACGAAGGGGGGCGGACGCCTGACCGAGGAGGACGCACGGGCGATTGTGCGCGAAATTCCTGCCATTCAAGACGTTGCGCCGGTGCTCCAGGCGCCCGCGCGCGTTGTTCTTGGCGATCAGAATGCCGATACAACCGTCGTCGGGACGACGAAAGCCTATTTGAAGGTGCGCGGCTACGCCGTCAAGAAAGGCGAGTTCTGGCAGGACTCGGATGAGACATCGAAGACGCGCGTCGCAGTCCTCGGAACGACCGTGGCTACCCGCCTTTTCAATAATGGGGACCCGATCGGCCAAGATATTCGCATTGGCAAATACCTCTACCGGGTCATTGGTGTTCTTGCTTCCAAGGGGGGAGGCGCGCTCGGCGACCAAGACGACACGATCCTCATGCCGATCGGCAGTGTCCGTTCCCGCCTGCTTCGCGCACCACCCGGCTATGCCGGTGTGCTCATGGCGAGCGCGGCAAGTCCCGACCAAATGGATCATGGCGTGGCCAAAGTTACCGATCTCCTACGCCAGAGACATCGGATTCCTGAGGGGGATGACCCGGACTTTCAGGTCCAAAACCTGGGCGCGATCAAAGAGTTGATTGGCGGCATTTACGATATTCTGACGGCACTTCTCGTCGTGATCGCCGCGATTAGTCTGATCGTTGGTGGAATCGGCGTCATGAATATCATGCTGGTTTCGGTGACCGAGCGGACGCGTGAAATCGGTATTCGCATGGCCATCGGGGCGCGTGCCGGGGATATTCAAATCCAGTTTCTCGTGGAAGCGGTCGTCCTCTCGCTCCTCGGAGGGCTCGTCGGCATCGTCCTTGGCCTCGGCGTCACCTTCGGCGTTACGCGCTTCTTGGAGTGGGACTTTACGGTCAATCAGATCGCGCTCGTCGCCAGCGCGCTGGTCTCTGGGGGGATCGGCGTCGGTTTCGGCTTCTTCCCAGCCCGGCGCGCGGCGCTGCTCGATCCGATGACGGCCCTTCGACGGGAGTGAGGGACGTAGTAGCGTCGGCCGCCATGCGCCCTCGCTTCCTCGTCGTACTCGCCCTCGCCGCTCCGCTTCCGCTCGCCGCCTGCGGGGGAAAGACGCCGGAAGCGGCCGCACCGACGCCGGTAGCGAGCGGGAGTGGGGCGGTAAAGGCGGTGGAAGCGACACCGCCTCCGCCGCCGAGTGCGCTCCCTGCGATGCAGCCGATGCCGCCGCCCGGCGTGCGCGGATCGGACGTCGCCAAGGTGGACGAAGTGGATGCGCTCTACACCTGTCAGGCGGCGGCGCCGGTCGGTGGAAAGGAGCCCAAGGGGGACGCCGCGAAGCTGGCAGGCGCGTGCGCTAAAGTTTCGGGATCATGGACAAAAGTTCTTGCACAGTCGGTCACCCAAGCGGACGGTGATCCGGCGGCGAAGATCCCGTTTCGTGCCGAAGCGGGGCGCTGCTATCGCGTGTATACTGCACATGATAGCTCGGTGACCGCGATGAACGTGACCGTTCGCGATGCCGCCGGAAAAGACGCCGCCGACGACGGTGGGGGCGCCCTTCCGCGCGCCGGCCGCCTCTGCTTCACGGCGACGGGCGAGGCATCGCTGCTCGTCGCGGTAGGGGCGGGGAGCGGAGTCGTTGCGGTGGAACTCTGGTCGACGGCCAAGTAGGACGCGGCGATGGCTCCGGACGTGCTCGCCGCTGACGATTCGGGAATTGCGCGTGCGGCAGCGGCGTTGCAACGCGGGGAGCTCGTCGCGTTTCCGACGGAGACCGTCTATGGCCTCGGTGCTGACGCCTGGAATCCGGCCGCGGTCGCCGCGATCTTTGCCGCAAAGGGGCGTCCGTCGACGCATCCGCTCATTGTGCATGTTGCATCTATCGAAGGGGCGCGTGCGGTTTGCACCGAGTTCTCGCCGCTCGCCGAAGCGCTCGCGCGCGCCTTTTGGCCGGGCCCACTCACGCTCGTGCTCCCCGCTCATCCCGACCTCCCGCGTGCCGTCACCGCCGGTGGCGCGACCGTTGGGATCCGCATTCCGTCGGATCCAACCGCCCTTGCACTCTTGCGTGCGTTTGGCGGCCCTCTCGCCGCCCCGAGCGCGAACCGCCATCAGGAGGTCTCGCCGACGCGAGCGGCCCACGTCGTACGGAGTCTGGGCGGACGAATCCCCTTTGTACTGGATGGAGGGCCGTGCACTTCCGGGATTGAATCGACGGTACTCTCCCTGGTGAGTCGGCAAATCCTCCGGCCAGGACCGATCGCGCCGCAGGCGCTTCGTGCCTTCGTGCCCGAGCTCATTGCGACCGAGGGACTTACGGCCCATGTGGGAATTCATGCGGCACCGGGGCTTTCGAGCCGCCACTACGCGCCGCGCGCAAGGCTTACGGTCGTGCACCCCGCAGATCTGGCCGAGGCCTGGCGTGCGGCCGACCGAGAAAATACAGTCGTGCTTTTACGACAGCCGAACGGAGCGATCCCGCGCCAAGCTTCGCGAATTCTCGGCGACGAACCGCAGTCGTATGCGCGAGAGCTATTTGCTGCACTCAGTGCCGCAGATGACGACGGAGCGACGGAAATCCTCGTCGAAGCGCTGCCCGACGGGGAGGCGTGGTGGGCCCTTCGAGATCGCCTCGGCCGCGCGAGCGCCGCCCGCTGAAACGGCAAACGACAGTTGCCAGAAGCGCCCCTCACGGTCCGAGGCTTCAATGGGGGTGGATCGCCGGGGAACCGCCAATTTCGCGCAATTTGTCGTTGCCCCCGCGAGGGAAGAGCGGTCTAATCGGAAGGTTGACTATGCACGCGAAAATCACCCCCGCACGATTCCCGAAGGCTCGCGGCTATACGGATGGGGTGCTGTGCGCGCCCGGGAGATCTCTCCATATTTCGGGGCAAATCGGCTGGGACGAGAATCAACGCATCGTCAGTCCCCACCTCGGCACTCAGTTCCTGCAAGCGCTCGACAACGTGATTGAGGTCGTACGTACGGCTGGCGGGGGCGGCGAGCATCTCGTGAAACTCCTCGCATTCGTTACCGATCTCGAGGAGTATCGCGCGGCCCAGAAGGTGATTGGCGAGGGGTGGCGCGAGCGCTTCGGGAAAAACTATCCGGCAATGAGCCTGGTGAAGGTCGCTGGACTCCTGGAGGCGGGGGCAAAGGTCGAAATTGAAGGGGTGGCCGTCCTCCCCCTCGGAGATCGATGACCGTTCGCGAAGACCCCGATGCTGAGGGCTCGGCGGCAGCGCTTCCCGATGGCGCTGCAAGCGGAGTGATCGCTCGCGGCGTTCCGCGGACCGATTCTCGCGCGCTTTCCGGTGGTTGTACGCCTTCGGTTCGCGAACATACGGCTCCGTCCCTCGCCGCTTTTTTCGGTCCGCTGCCACTCGCAGTTTGGGTGTATGATACACTCGATAGCCGAACGCTCTTTGCGAATGGCGCCGCGACCGAAGCCATCGGCGCCGACCTCCCCGACGCCATCGTTTCTGCGATGGCGCATGCGAGCTTCACCAGCGGAACCGAAGCCCGGGGGACGGTGATCCTCGGTGACTCCTCCTACGAGTTCCACACGACGACCCTCGACCACTGGCCCAGCTATCAGGGCATTGTTGTCGTACAGATCGATGTTTTAAGTTCAGAAACTGCTGATGTTCTTGATGAACTGGACGTATTTTCTGCACTTCCCGTCGCCGCGATGGTCATCCGTGGGGGCCGAATTTTTCGCGCCAACGAAGCATTCCATCGTTTGTTTCACGTCGAAAATAGCGCTTTGTTGGGCGCAACGACTGCAAGCCTTGCCGCCGACGCGAGCGTGTACGCGGCGCTTGGCGAAAGCGTCGTTCGACAGATGGCGGCGCAGGGGCGCGCTTACACGGAGCTCGCGGCGCGCCGCCCGGATGGGAGTCGCTTTTGGGTGGCGATGACCGGGCGACTGGCCGATCGGGACCGCCCGCTTCTTGGAAGCGTTTGGACGGCCACAGATATTTCAGAAGACGTTTCGCGACGGGAGCTCTTGGGCGCACTCCACGACGAACATGATGCGCTCCTCAATCACGGTAGTTTCGGCGTCGCACTCACCCACGGGGACCGCATCGAGCGTTGCAACCGGCGCTTCGCTGAACTCTACGGGAGCAGTATCGATGAACTTCTTGCCTGCTCGACCGTCGATCTTGACGGCTTTGGTGGGGCGTCGCTTCCTGAGGTAAGTCGACGAGTTCGCGAAGCGGTGTCTCGGGGCGAACCGGTAAAAATTGAGGCCCGCGTGCGAAGTCGCCGCGCGACGGAAGGGCGCGGCGAACTGTGGGTTGCCTTCACCGGGAAGCCGCTCGTCCGCCCCGAAGACCCGTCGACGATTGTCCCACGCATCGTTTGGCTCGCCGAGGACATCTCGGAACGCAAAGAGGCAGAACGTGCACTTGAAGCCTTCCAGGTGGAACTCGAAAGGCGCATTGAGGAGCGCACGAACGAGCTGGAACAGACGATTGAAAAGCTCCACCACGAGGTCGAGACACGGCGTCGCGCGGAACAGAACGCGATCCACATTGCGAACCACGACGCGCTCACCGGGCTCCCGAATCGAACCTTCTTCGAAGACCGGCTGACTCACGCGCTGGCGCTCGCGGGGGCCGGACGTCAGGAACTCGCGCTCTTTTTCGTCGACGTCGACCACTTCAAGCACATCAACGACACCCTCGGACACAGCTTCGGAGATCGCTTGGTTCAAGAGGTCGCGGCCCGCGTTCGCGCGTGCCTCCGCGAGCACGACACGATCGCGCGCCTCGGCGGCGATGAATTCGTCGTCCTCCTCCCGTCGCTCGCCGACGGCACGAAAGACACCTCTGGCATCGCGGAGCGGATGCTCGCTGCGGTCGCGGAGCCGATCGTCATCGAAGGGGTTCGTTTCGAAACGACCGCCAGCATCGGGATCGCCTGCTTCCCAGCCGACGGCGAAGACGCCATCACGCTCATGCGCCACGCCGATCTCGCGCTCTACCAGGCGAAAGATCAGGGGCGTGCAGGATACAGCTATTTTGCCCGCAGTTCCGCCGACGCACTGAACGAGCGGGTCTCCATGGAGCAGGACCTTCGCCACGCTCTTGCGAGGAACGAACTGCGCCTCGCCTACCAGCCGCGCATCGCCCTTCAGGACGGCCGCGTCCTCGGCTTGGAGGCGCTTCTTCGCTGGGATCATCCGACGCTTGGCGCCGTCAGCCCGGCCAAATTCGTCCCCTTGGCCGAGCAGACCGGCCTCATCGGAAAGCTCGGCGAGTGGGCGCTACGTGCAGCATGTCACCAGGCGGTAGCTTGGGGGAAGTCCGGCGTCTTCAATGGCGTTGTCGCCGTCAATGTAAGTGCAAAGCAGCTTCAACCGGGGCTCCTTCAAATCGTGGAAAGTGCGCTCGCTGAGAGTGGTCTCCCGCCCGGGCGCTTGGAACTTGAGATTACGGAGACGGTTTTGGCTGCAAATGAAGGGGTTTCTGAACTCCTTGAAGCGCTAGCCTACCGCGGGGTGCACATCGCACTTGACGATTTTGGTACCGGCTATTCGAACCTCGCTGCGCTTCAACGTTTGCCGATTTCGGTATTGAAGATCGATCGATCACTCGTTTCAAACATCGACCGCCGCCAGGGGGATGCGATCATTGCTCGGGCGATGATTCAACTCGCTCACACCCTCGAAATGAGCGTGATTGCCGAGGGGGTCGAGACCGAGGCCCAGCGTGACGCGCTTCGTGACTTCGATTGCGATGAATACCAGGGCTACCTGTTCACGCCGCCCCTTGCGCCGTCGAAGCTCGAACCGCTGCTCGTCGCCCACTCGGCGCGCATGGCGGCCGGCGACGTGCTCGCCGATCCGGCTCGTCGGGCGGTGACAAAGGCCTAGCGTGTTTTCGGGCCCCGCCCGTTTCCGACGCAGGATAGGCTCGCCACCGTGGACACTTCGTCGCCGATTTTCCGCTTCAACAACTCCCGAGACGCCATGGTGGGGGACGTCGTCTCCCGCGTGCTCGCCGCCACCGCAGACCCGACGTTTGCGCTGAACGATGCATGTTACAACGAAATCCGGCGGCTCGGCGATCATGGCGGCGCCGAGCTCGATCGCTGGCAGCGGCTCGCCGGCCGGCTCGGTCGCATTTCGCCGAGCGAAGCGCGGATGGAACTGGAGGAGGTCGCCAGTCACCACGCCCGTGACGTCGCCGGGAACTTCGACCCGCGCGTCTACAAGTTCGCGTCGAAGGCGATCGCGCCGCTCCTCGGCGCCCTGCTTTCGCCGCGGTCCCTCGTCCGTAACTTGCCAGGTTCGTTGGATCTTACGGCGTTGGACGGGCGGATCCTCGTAGAGGGGCCGCTCGCAACGCTTCGCAAGCTGGCGACGCTCGGCACGATCGTCCACGTCCCGACGCACCTCTCCAACATGGATAGCGTCGTCTTCGGCTTCGCGCTGGAGCGCGCTGGGCTCCCGCCGGCGACCTACGGTGCCGGGAAGAATCTCTTCACCAATCCGGTGCTTAGCTACTTCATGCACAACCTCGGCGCCTACCGGGTCGATCGCCGGCTGAGGCATGTGCTCTACAAGGACGTCCTCAAGGCCTACTCGTGCGTCCTCCTTGAGAACGGCTACCACAGCCTATTTTTCCCCGGCGGGACGCGGTCCCGATCGGGGGGCGTCGAGCGGCGGCTCAAGCTCGGTCTCGCCGGGACTGGCATCGAAGCCTTCGCGCGAACGGCGGCGCAAGGTCGCCCACGGAAAGTGTTTTTCGTCCCGTCGACGATCAACTACCTGCTCACCCTGGAAGCGGAGACGCTCATCGGCGACTTCCTCTCCGAGGCGGGCAAAGCGCGGTACATCATCGACGACGACGAGTCGACGCGCATCGGGCGCATGGCGAGCTTCGTCGACAAGCTCTATGGCCTCGATGGCGGCTGCGTGATCCGCTTTGGGGATCCGATCGACTGCTTCGGCAACACCGTCGATGAGGATGGCGTCTCCTACGATGGTCGCGGGCGCCCCGTCGACCCGGTCGGCTACGTGACCGGCCGCGGCGGAAAGATCGGCCCCGATGCCAGCCGTGACGCCGAATACACGCGGGAGCTTGGGGAGGTCATCTGCAAGTCGTACCTCGCCAACACGGTGATTTTGCCGACGCATATCGTCGCGGCGGCCGCCTTTGAGGAGCTCCGAAACGCCGTTGGGCACGGCGATCTCTTCGTCTGGCTGCGCCACAAAGACGAAGTCGCCATCCCGCGCGCGCAGCTCGCCGCGAGCGTGGAGCGGCTCCTCGGGAAGCTCCGCGAAGAGGCGGCGGCGGGGCGCATCCACCTCGGGCCGAACGTCGCTGGGAAAGACGGCGCCGGGCTGATCGCGACCGCTCTCCGCGCCTTGGCCGGCTACCACACCCAGGAGGTGCTGGTACCTCGCGGAGAGGACCTCGTTCTCCGCGACACACGCCTACTTTTCTATTATCAGAATCGCCTCGCGGCCCACGGACTCGCCTTCGACGGGTTCGCGAAAAAATAGAACACCTACCTACTGCTGCGCGATCGGGAGCTTCCCGGCGCGCTCGCCCTCGAAGATCGGGGGCATCGCAAGCACGACGGGCGAAAGGTCGCCCCGGCGTCGATTTGCGGTGCCAGAGCCCCATCGGAACCGAACCGCCATGAGCACTCAGCACTCCGAAGCGAACGAAGAAACCAAGGTCGAGACGACCGCTGCGGCGCCCGAAGCCCCCGCAGCCCCGACCGCCGCCAGCGATGACGGCGACGACGACGGAGACGGCGAGGACGCCAGCGAAGGCGCCGAAGGCGCCGATGGCGAAGCGTCGGCTACGGCCGGTGAGGGGGGCGAGAAGAAGAAGCGCCGCCGCCGCCGCAAGAAGAAGAAGCCGGTCGATGGTGCCGTGGCTGCCGACGGGGCATCCACCGAAGGGGCCCCCGTGGAAGGGGCCGCTGGCGAGGCCAAGAAAGACGGCAAGCGCCCGGAAAAGAAGCACGATCGCAAGCCGAAAGAGGAGCGTGAGCGCCCCCCGTTCGCCATCGGCGACATCGTCTTCGGCAAGGTCCTCGAAGTGACCGACGACGTCCTCTTTGTCGACCTTTCGGGGAAGGCGAAGGGGGTCTTCGACCTCCGCGAGCTCCTCATTCCGGAAGACGAGAAGGTCGACGCCGCCGCCGCTGCCGCCGAAGAAGCGGCGGAAGAGGCCGCGGAAGCGCCCGTGGCTGAAGCTGCCGCGGAAGCGCCCGTCGCCGAAGCCTCGGCAGAAGCGGCCCCCGCAGAAGCGGTTGCTGCAGAAGCCTCGGCGGAGTCGGTGCAGAATGCACCTGCCGCCGAAGCAAAGGCCGAGAAGGCGCTGCCGCCCCAGCTCCCGCGCGTCATTCTTGAGCCGGGCGCCCAGTTTGTCGGCGTCGTTCACAACGACGGCGCGCGTGGCGGACTCGTCGTCCTCACCCACCACCCCCACCGCCTCTCGAAGGCGAAGCCGGGCGTCGCCCAGGCGGCCAAAGACGGCACCCTCATCCAGGGCATCGTCACGGGCGTCATCAAGGGTGGTGTTGAAGTCGACGTCGACGGCCTCCGCGCCTTCACGCCGGCGAGCCACATGGATCTCCGCCTCGGCGCCGATCTTTCCCGCTTTGTCGGCCAGCGCCTCTCGTTCACGGTGACCCAGTACGGCAAGCGCGGTCGCGACGTCGTCCTCAGCCGCCGCAGCCAGCTCGAAGTCGACGCCAAGGCGAACCGCGAAGCGGCGCTCGCCAAGCTCGAGGTCGGTTCGGTCATCGAAGGGGCGGTCCGCACGGTCGTCAGCTTCGGCGCCTTCGTCGACCTCGGCGGCGTGGAAGGTCTCGTTCCGCTTAGCGAAATGAGCCACAACCGCGCCGACGGCCCCCACGACGTCTTCAAGGTCGGCGAGGCGACGAAGGTCAAGCTCCTCCGCATCGACGAGAAGGGGAAGCTCTGGCTCTCCCGCAAGGCGACCATCGAAGATCCGTGGGCCCACGTCGCGGCGAAGTACGCCGTCGGCACGAAGCACACCGGAAAAATCGTGCGTTTGCAGCCGTTTGGCGCTTTCGTCGAGCTCGAGTCGGGCGTCGACGGCCTCGTCCACACCGGCGACCTCTCCTCGAAGCGGATCGAGCACCCGAAGGATGTCGTCAACGAAGGCGACTCCATCGATGTGGTCGTCTCCAGCCTCGACGCCGGCACCCGCAAGATCGGCCTCCACCCGGCGCTCACCGGCGAATTCGCCGATGAAGTTCCCCAGCGCGTCCAGAAGGACAAGGTCCTCAAGGTCGTCGTCCTCAGCGCGGAAGCGGTCGGCCTTCAGGTGCGCATCAAGGGCGTCACCGGTCGCAGCGCCCGCGGGTTCATCCCCGCTGGCGGGACGAACACCACGCGTGGCACCGACCTCCGCAAGGAGTTCCCGCCGGGCCGTGAGCTCGACGCGAAGGTCCTCGAAATCGATCCGCGCCGCGGCGAAGTGAAGCTCTCGATCCGCGCGCTTCACGAAGAGAACGAGCGCACCGCGTTCCAGGCCTACCGGGCCCAGGTCAAGCGGGAAGCGAAGTTCGGCACGTTTGGCGACCTGCTCGCCGCCGCCAAGAAGAAGTGATTCTTCCGCGGACGTGACCGACGAAAAAGCCCGGGAAACCGGGCTTTTTTGCGCCTTAGAGGAGCCTTCGCGCCTTTACTTCGAGGAACCGTTTCACGAGGCTTGGGGTGAGATCCTTCGGCGCGCAGTCGAGGACGAGCACCCCGCTCCGCCGAAGGTCCCGAAGGATCTTCTCGCGCCACAGCAGGTGCTTGGCGGCGGCGGCGCGCACGTAGGCCCCCTCCGTCTGGCGCCCACCAAGCGGCGTCTGAAGGAGCCCCTCGACCTCCGTGTCACGGAGGAGCACACAAAGGGGCAAGTGGTTCGGCAAGAGCCCTTTTAGGGCCGCGGCGAGCTCACGGGCGCCGCGCGGCTCGAGCAAATTCGTCAGTACAATGAAGAGGGAACGCCCTTTGACATTCGCCTTCGCGAACGCCGTCGCTTGCGCGTAGTCGGTCGCCTCCATCGAGGGCTCCACGGAGGCGGCAAGCTGAGTGATCTTGCGCCCCGTCGAGAGACCGGCCCCCGGACGAAGGAAGGTTTTTGGCGAGGCATCAAAGACCAAAAGTCCCGCGCGATCGCCGCCTCTCAGTGCAACATCGGACGTCAACAGCGTCGCGTTCAACGCATGATCGAGGAAGCTGACCGACTCCGATTCGCCGCACATGCCTCGGCCAGCGTCGAGGAGGAAGAGGACGTTCTGGTTCGACTCGGCCTGGAACTGGCGGACGACGAGATCGTCTTTGCGGGCGGTGGCGCGCCAGTCGATGTGTCGGATTTCATCGCCGATTTGGTAGGGGCGGAGGCGCTCGAATTCGGTGTCGCCGCCGCGGACGCGCAGCGACCCCATCTTCGCGTCTTCGCGCCCTTGCCGACGCAGCAGTTCGAGGCCGCGTGCCGTGTGGACGTCCGGGTAGACTTCAACCGTTTCCGGAAGAAGAATCGACTCTTGGCGCGCGACGAGGCCAAGGATCGAAGGGTACCGGACCGTGACCGCGCCGAAGGTGCGCTCGCCGCGGCGCTTCGGCGTCACCTCGTAGGTGATTTGCACGGTCGCCCGCGCCGGGAGGCGGGTTCGCATCGGGAGCGCGGTGTCGATCGCGGCGTCGGTCAGCGGGTCGTCGACGATCGCGGCGTCGAGGGGGCGGCCGCTCCGGTTCCGAATCGTCAACGTGATCGTATTCGCGCGGCCGACGCTCAGGATTTTCGGAACCGCACGCTCCGCCTCAAGCCGCGTCCCGCGGGCGAGGAGCGCATCGATGGCGACGAGCAGCACAAAGAAGCCGTCGAGGGCCCAGAGCACCTTCTCCAACTCAGGGAAAAAGCTCGCCGCGAGGGCGACAAGGACGCCCACGAACGCAAAGCCGGCAAGACGCGGAGTCGGAATCATGCGACGCGCGGCACCGGCGCCGTTCGAAGGATCTCGTCGATGCGGTTATCTGCCCGAATTCCCTGTAGTTCTGCGTCTGGATGCAGCATCACGCGGTGGCGGAGGATCGCCTTCGCTTGGCGCTTCACGTCGTCCGGCGTCACGAAATCGCGCCCTTCGGCGGCGGCGACCACGCGGGCCGACCGGAGGAGCGCGATCGAGGCGCGGGGGCTTGCGCCGAGCTCGATGGTGCGGTCGTCGCGGGTCCGACGAACGAGGTCGACCATGTAGCCGACGACGGCGTCATCGACGCGGACCTGCTCGGCGACCTGGCTCATTTCGACGAGCGTCGACGCATCGACGACCGGGGTGATGTGGTTCAGGTTCGTCGGATCAAAGCCGTCCGCGTGGGCGCGAACAATACGCGCTTCGACGTCCCGCGTCGGATTTTCGACCAGCAATTTTACAAGAAAACGGTCGAGTTGGGCTTCAGGAAGCGGGTATGTCCCCTGGGACTCGATCGGGTTCTGGGTCGCTACGACGAGGAACGGGGCCGGGAGCTTTCTCGAAACGCCATCGGCGGAGACCGACCCGTCGGCCATCGCCTCGAGGAGCGCCGACTGCGTCTTTGCGGGGGCGCGATTGATTTCGTCGGCGAGCACGATCTGCGCGAAGATCGGACCCGGAACGAAGCTGAAAGCCCCTTTGTCGCGATCAAAAATGGACGACCCGGTGATGTCCGAAGGCATCAAGTCGGGGGTGAACTGAATGCGCTTGAAGGTCGTCCCCGTCGTGAGGGCAAATGCCCGCGCGAGCAGCGTTTTTCCAAGTCCCGGTGCCCCTTCGAGGAGGACGTGTCCGCGCGCGATCGTCGCCACGAGGAGCCCTTCGACGAGGTCCTCCTGACCGACGACGACCGACGCAATCTGGCTCTTCATGCGCTCAAAAACAGTTGCGAAAGCTTGGCTATCCATAGTCGGCAAAAGGCTCACGAAGGGGAGAAAGGGGGGGAGGCGGGGGAGCGGCGGACGTTCAGGAGAGCGTGCGTCGCGGGGCGCTGTCGAGGCGGTCGAGGAGGGGCGCCAGGGTCTTCAGGATCGCGATTTCGTCGCCGCGAGCCCGCTCCGTGGGCGATTGCTCGGTCGCGCGCTTCCAAATATCTGCAATAAATGTAGGGTCTTGGCCGGTTTCGAGCGCGAGGTAGTGGGCAGGATCGGTCGCGCTCTTCGGCATGCGTGCGCGGAGCCGCTCCTCGGCAAAGCGGGCCCAGGTCGCGAGGGCGAGGGGGCCGAACTTCCGCTTCGCCCAGAGCAGCCCGTTCGCTTCGACGTGTTCGGCGAAGGCCCGTCGCGAGTCGAGGCGGTCCGGCTCGGCACGCCCCATGCGCCGCCCGTAGGCGAAGAAGAGGATCGCCGCGAAGATCGCCGCGTGAATCAGCGGGAGCCGCAGGCCGGCGGCCAGGAGGGCAGAAAGCGGATCGGAGGCCCCCTGGCGGCCGTCGTGGCGGCGGGCGCGCTCGATGGTCCGGTAGGTGGAGTAGCGAACGATGCCGTCGGCGGCGACCGACGGTGTCCCCTTTCCGGCGGCGACGCGGAGCAAGGTCAGGGCGATCGTCGGGTTGCGCGGATAGGCGAGTGCGGCGTTCGTGAAGAGGTCGGCCTCGTCCAAGGTGACGACGGTGCCAGTGCCGACGGAAACGAGCGAGGCGGCAATCTTTCCATCGCCGCGGCGAACGAGCGGTATCCCGGGGCGAACGCTGCCGTAACTGTATGCGGTAAAGCCACGAATTCGCGACGCTTCCTCCGCAGGCTCTCCGCTCTCTCGCGTCGACTCGTCCTCGTCCTCGTACTCCTCTTCGTCGTCGGCGATGCCGGTCGCGAGGCGTAGGTCGCGTCCATCGAGGAGGAGGGTGTCGTGCGGGGGAACTTCGCCCGTCTTCGGCGGAGGGATCTTTTTCCCGACCGTCTTTGCGAGGGCGTCCGCGGCGACTTCCAGCGGCGATGTCTTTGACGCCGCCATCGCCTTTGCGAGCTCTTTTGGCCACGAACTCGAGTGTCCGCTCAGGAGGAGGTGCCCGCCGTTCGCGACCCAGGCGGACAATGCGTGATCGGTCTCGTCGTCGAGGGGGGTCTCTTCGGCGTTGAGCATCACGGCGGCCGCGTCCTTAGAACGCGGGTCGGGAAGGGCCGCCAACGGGTGGCTGAGCGGTGTGACCGTAAGCCCTTGGCGACTTGTAAGAGATTGAAAGTACTCAGATCCCGACGGGCTCCCCTGCTTCTTGTTCTCGCCACCGCAGCCGAGAAGCAGCAGGGCAAGCGCCGCCGCCGGGAGGGCTGCCGCGAAGGGGGAAGGGGCCGTCACTGCGCGTCGCGGACTCATCACGAGTGCGCGGGCGGTCGCGCCGAACGCGGCGACCTCTTCGGCGCTCGCCGCGACGCTTCCGAACTCGGCGCGGTCGACGGCACGGACCATGGGAGCGACCGCCCCGCGGAACTCGAAATCGCGGATCGCACGGAGGTATTCGCCGTTTGTTTGCGATCGGGCGATGCGCAGAAAGCCCTTTTCATCGAGGGATCGGAGGGAGGCGGCCAGGTAGTGGGAAAGGGCGAGTGCCGCCTCTCCGCGGGCGAGGAGCGCGTCGGCGCGCGCGAGGAGCGCGTCGGCGCGCGCGAGGAGCGCCACAGCGCCATCGGCGGGAAGCGGAGCGGGGGCCGCTGCGTCCTCCACGAGCGGAACGACTTTTACCCCGGATTTTGCGGGCGTTTCGCTGGGGTTTCGGTCGTTGACCACTTTTCGGATGGCGACGAAAATAATGTAAAATACACCGATAACCAGGACGCCGGCGAGGGCGTAGAGCACGAAGCGGGCGACGACCCCGAGCGGGGCAAGCCAGGACAGATCGGGCGGCGCGGCGATCGGCTGTGTGCAGGCTTCCTGAAAGGCGGCGCAGTTCGGTAGCTGTGAAGCGTACCCGCAGAGGTTTCGCTGGTCGTCTTTGAGCGGCTTTGGCGGGTTGCTGCAAAAGGGGGCTGCCGCCTCCGCGAAAGCGGCGCTCTCTTCGGGGGTTTCCGCGAAAGAGTGTGCAGCGGTGCCGAGGACAGCGACAAGGGCAAGCGGTCCGAGAACGGGTGCGAGGAAGCGGCGTTTCATCGGAGCACCGGAGGAGTTCCCGTGGCGGGAATCGGAATATCGTCTGAAAATGCAGCGTGTTCTGCGGCGATCGCCACGAAGCGCGTCTGAATGTCCCAGCCTTCGAGGGTCGTCCGTACTGCCAGGTAGAGGACGAAACGGGTGACGGCGAGCACAGGAACAATCGCCAAAGAGAAGAGCAAAGCCGACGTGAATGGGCCGCCTTCAAACACGGAAATTGGGGCGCGGAACCCGAAGACGTCGTGGGCGATCGCCCGACCGCCCACATCGCCGAAACAGAACGCGGAGACGCGCACGATGACGAAGACCAAGAGCCCGGCGAACGCCTCGGAGAGCCCGGCAAACCCGAGCGCTCGGGAGCGTTTTGCCGCGGAAACGAGGCCGCTCCGCTCGAGAACGAAGGTTTCGCCGAGGAAGAAGGTGGCGAGCGCCGCAAAGAGCGCGGGGAGTCCGGCGGCACCGGTACCAAGGGCAAGCAGCACCAGCTCAAACAGGCGGAGGGCGAGGAGGCCGGGAAGCGTGCGGACGCTCTCGCGGAGGACGACGCCGACGGTAACCTTCGGCTGAAAGACCAGTTTGGACGCGGCAACGGTGAAGGGGAGCTCGATCACCGGAAGGAGCGCGAACAGAGCGAGCGCCGTCTCCGTTCCGAAGCCAAATGCCCCGCCGACGAGCACAGACGCGACCGCCGGCCCGAGCACCACAAGGGCGAGAGGGCCGAAGGTCCGGTACTCGGTGCGAAGGAGCCGCACGGAGAGATCAAAGGCATCGAGCACGCCGCGGGGACGCAGAACGATGCGTGCATGCTGCATGTTCATGGTAGGCCAGTCCCGGGTGATGGGGGGCCGGCCGGTCTTTGGCGGCGGCCGCCAAAGACGACGTAAACGACGAGCGCTAGAAAGAACGCGCCGCCAACGACCCGCTTGACGGTGTCGGGGACCGCCGAGGCCGACCAGAACGCTTCGATCGCCGCCGCACAGAACAGCATCACCGCGGCGCCAACGATGAGGACGACGAGGTCGGGGGCGACGGCGCGCAGGGCGGCCGCCCGCGATTTCCCTTTCGGCGAAACAAAGGACCATCCCATGACCAAGCCGGCGCCGCCGGCGATGATGATGGCCCCCAACTCAAAGGAGCTATGACCGAGGACAAACGTTAAAATATTTCCGCCGGCACCCTTCGCCGCGACGTAGCCCATAATCGCGCCCGTCGCGAGGCCGTTGTAGACGAGGTAGAGGGCGCTCCCGAGGCCGAAAACCATCCCGAGCGCGAAGCAGCGAAGCGCAATGCCTACGTTATTGTTGACGTAATAGCCCGCCATCGCGATCCCCTCGCCGGTCGCGCGCCCCTTGGAGAAGCCTTCCGTGTAGGCGTCCGCAAGGTTGTCGAGCATCTCGTGGGGGGCGACGCGAATGGCAAACTCGCTGTCGTGAAGGGAGCCAAAAAGTCCGATCGCGAAGGGCACGAAAAAGAGCGCAAACGCGATCGTCATCGCCCATTTATGGGTACGAATCGCTCGCGGAAAAAGCGCGAACCACTCCCCCCAACTCCGGCGCCCGCGAATCGATTTTCGCGCGTACATCGCGGCGTGGGCCCGCGCCGTGAGCGACTCCAGGTAGGCGACGAGCTGGCCCGAGTAGCCGGCGGTGGTCGCGCGGGAGAGATCCGACGACACGTCTCGGTAGAGGGGGGAGAGGCGCGCCAACGCGTCGACGTCCCAGGTTGAGAACGGCTTGAAAAGGAGCTGCTCAAGCGCTCGCCAATCGGCCTCCCGATTCGCGGAAAACGCCTGTTCGGAAATCGCCGACAGGCCGCGGGGCCGTGAAAGATCGCTCATGACCGGGGCCCCTGTCGTTCCGGGCCCGCCGTCACTGGCGACGCCGCTGTCAGCAAATTCGCTGGCGGTCGCGAATGGACAGGCCCCCCCGCGACGCCGCTCCCGGCAAATTCCTGGGCGGGAGCTTCGTCGCGACCCGCCCGGCTCGCGATGTCGTAGATGACGGAAAGAAAGCGTACCGGATCGACGACCTGCGATACGTGGAACCGGGCAGCAAATGCGGGCGTGAGCACGCGCGCCAACTCCTGTTCGCGGGCGACGCCAAGGCGGCCCCGCCGACGAAGGAAGAGCTCAAGCGCTCGCAGCTCCTCCGGCGAAAGGCGAATCTGCTCGGGGAGTGCTGCGCGCTCGCCGGGCTGAATCGCCGGCTGAAGGCGGAGCGGTTGCACGTTTGTCGTGCGCTCGGGGACGACCACCATCGTGCCTGCGAGAAGATCTCCGAGCCTTTGAAAGCGGCCGGTGATCGCCATCGCAACGAAGGCAGGCAAATAGAGTCCGACGACGAAGACCCCGGGAAACATATCGACGGCACGCAGCAAATTCCGCAGCGCCGCCGCGCCGAAACCGATCGGGCGCCCCTCTTTCGTGACGACACGCAGACCGAGGACCGCTTTCCCCGGCGTCGTCCCCTTCCAGCTTTCGCAGATCGCAAAATAGAGCCACTGAACCGCAAAAAGGAAGACAAGCCCGACGCCTATCAATGCTTTTCCGAGCTCGGAGTCCTCGTGGGCAATTCCAAGAAGGAGCGCGATGCCGACGAGAATCAATCCGAACAAAAAAGACGCCGTCAGCAGCAGGAGCAGGTCGATCAGGTGGGCGGCGGTGCGGAGTGCCGGTCCCGCCACGCGGTAGCGGAAGACGACATGTTCGGGCGTTTCCAGGGCGACGTCGGTGTCGAGCGGGGCGTCAAGGTGCGCCCGCGCACCGCGCGTGGCGGAGCGACTATCGTTCGAAGGGGCGAGCGGACGAGCAACGGCGACCATGCGGCCCGCACAGGCTACCAGCAATTGTTGGAAACAAACCTAAGGATGGGGCCGCCTGACGCGCAGAAAGCGCGGGGGGGCTCCGACTGCCTGCGCAAAGCGGGGGCGCAGCCGTTCCGCGATTCTTCCTGGTGGGCGGGTCGGCCCGCGGCCTTCGAAGGGCGTTCGTCGGCGCCACGGAGGACGAGGATGTAGGTGCGTGAGCGCAGAAGTGCGGCTTCGGCGGTCTCCGCGTGGTCCCGGTCGCTGAACTCTTGGAGAATCAACATGCCGATGGAGTCGGCTTCGTCGAGTTCCGCTTCGGTAATGGACGTCTTCCCTTGCATCTGGGGCTAAGCTTTCCGTATCGCCGCCGCGAGCTTAAGAAGCTCGTGCGACATGTTTCGGTAGCCTTTGGCCCCTTTGATATCGTCCAGCGCCGACGGTTGAATAATATCTTCCGGCGGAGCATCACCTGGGCATCGAGACAGAACTGCTCGCGGAGATCAGAAGCGTGGGCGAGCGTCGGCCCGGCGACGACCGTCGACCCTTAGAGGACGTGGGCATGCTTGAGTGCCCGGGCAAGGTCTTCGAGTTGATTCGCCAAATCGACTTCGTACTCAGGAGCGCCTCGTAAGGGGCGACCATAGCTAGATTTAGAGAAGTTCTAAGACACAAAGCAGCACGTTGGCGTAACGCTCACGAAAGTTCCGCCTAACGGCGGGCTTCTGTTCGAGTCCGGCTGCCGGTGGCACCCCTTCGGACGTTTTCCATGCGCACCAACCAGCAAGTTTCCTGGGATGGCGATCCAAATGCATGCCGTGTTTGCGGGCTTACGCAGGAAGAGCTCCCGTGGGGGGCCGATTCGCGGTCACCAACGTTCGAAATCTGCGACCGGTGCGGAACCGAATTTGGCTATGAAGACGCCACCCCGGAAGCCGTACAGGCCGCGCGTGAGCGATGGCGAAGCAGATCTACCCGATAGCTAGATTTGGAAGCTGATTTGGAAAAACAAGATCAATCACTTGGGTTCGCTCGGAAGTCGCCGAACGAGCCCAGTTGCATGCATGGTGCATGGAGAGTTCGCCCTGCGACCGCTCCCTGCCACCTCTCCGCTCCGAAAATTCCTCTTCATCCGCAAAATCCCTCTCTCTCGCTCTCGATCAGGCGCTCTCGCACCCAAAATCCCAATCTCCAGACGCACGGAAACAGACCCCCTTTCGAGAGCCTATTCCCCACTATTCAATTCGGTGTCTGGCCTTTGTTCCCCGCCCGGTGAGACCGGATCGGAGAACGCGGCGCGCGGCCCCTACGCCGCCGGCAAAGGCACGTACACTTCGCGCGCGTACC
>DYPH01000039.1 GCA_020720045.1 Sorangium cellulosum
GATGGCCCGACATCCGTTCGCCGCTGGGGGACCGACGCAACCGCATCGACGGTGCACCCGGCGGGCTCGACAAACGCGCGTCGCACGCCGACGATTCCGTACCTTCCTCCCCGAGACAGCGAGTCTTTCGAGGGATCATCAAACCGCGAAGATTCCGACTAGCGCCCGCCCCTAAAGTCGCGAGGGGCGTGCCAGGCCCTCGTTCACGGCCCGCCCAACAGCGCAGCGACAATCGCTTCGGCGCGTGCCGTGGGGACGCTCCAGGTCCAGACGCGGACGCGACCGAGGAGCTCTTCGGCGCCGCCGCCGGCCCGTCCGTTCGCGACCGCGAGCGACGGCGGGCCGACTTCAAACAGCGCACGGAGGCGCCCGGCGTTCTCGGGGGCGAGCGGGGCGCCCTTCCCCTCTTTGCACCAGAGCTCGACGACGTCCCGCGGGCCGAAGTCGGCGACTCCGTCTACTACATGGAATTCGCGGGAGAATCCGAGGCGCGCTTCGCCGAAAACCGGGGCGCTCCCGCCAACGGTCCCCGAAAGCCACGGCGCCGCGATCGCCGCGAGGAACCGGTCAATCAGCGCTGCGCGTGCGAGCGCCGGAGTCGCCAGGGGCAGAGGGCGCTCCCGGAGGGCACTTGCGAGATCGGCAGCGGCGGCAAGCGCTTGAAAGTAGGCCGCTTCTTCGAGGCCGCCGGCGTCGCTCGCGAGGTCCTTCGCGAAGAGCCCCTCCATCGGCGCCCGGTAGCCGAAAGCCTCCAGTGCCGCAGAAATCCCGGCGATTTGCTCGGGATCGACGCCGTCGAGGACCCAGCTCGCCTTCACACCACTCGGCTGCCACGCCAACGTCACGTCGCCGCCGGCGAGCTCGCCGTCGAGGGTCAGCGTATCGAGGGGGAGTCCCAATCGGAGGAGGGGGATCTCAGAAAGCATGGATACCCCTCAAAAATCGGCGGGCGGGACCGACCCGGGCATCACCGAACGGGGCCCGAGTTCGGCGTCGTAACGGACTTGCAACTCTTCGAGTTCGTGAAGGAAATACCGGAACGGGACGGCGAGCGGCTCCGGGAAGACGAGCGTCGCCGCGATCTTCAGCACGCGCCGCGACTCATCGGCCTGGAGGGCGTAGTTCCAGCCAAGGAACCGAAATCCATTCGGAAAGAGCATCCGATGGGCCTCTTGGGCCGCCGAAGCGACCTCCTGATCGGGGACCTTCGCGAAGCCGTCCAGCAAGAGGCCGAGGCCACGAAAGAGTTCGTCAACGGCGTCGTCGGTGGCAGCGAGGGCGATTTCGTTCGGGATCATCGGCGGTGGGACTACATCGCCGATTTTTCGGCCTTCGTCAGCACTTGTCTCGTACCCGCTGAGCGGCATTGCTAAGGCGCCCCCGCAGCCCGACGTCGTCGGATTCAGGAGCAATTCCCCGTTCCCGCGGCCGACGGCACCGAAGATCGGCGGCGCTAACAGGCGGAAAACGCGCGAGAACGCCCCGTTTGTGACGTTCAACGCCCCGCGCGAGCTTCACGCGCGCTGTTTTGGCTTCATTTGCGGTGAAAGTGCCTTCCCGCGGCGCCGCGAACCCTTCCTTTTCGAGGAAATACGTTTCCCGCGCGCTGCGAAAGCGTTCTTTCGCGCTGAATTGGCCCTATTTCCGCCGCGTGAAGCTTCCGCAGCGCGACGGAAGGCACTTTCACCGCGCGTGAAGCCACTTTCGCCGCGCGGGAAGCCACTTTCGCCGCGCGGGAAGCTTCCGCAGCGCGCGGGAAGCTTCCGCAGCGCGCGGGAAGCTTCCACGGGGGATTTGGGGGCTCTCCTCCGCAACTTAGCGCCCAGATTCGGCAGGCAGCCGGCTCCGCAATCGCGAGCGTCAGGCAGTAACGCGCACGGCGCCGCCGTCGAGGGCGATCACGAGGCCGTCGTCGGTCGCGGCGAAGCCCAAGAGGGGGGCGGTCCGCTCGTCGTTGTCGAGGCGGGCGACGAGGAGCGCGTCGGCATCGTCGGTGCGTCTTGCGAGGTAAATCGCTTCCGCGGCCAGCACGATCGCCCACGGCGGCGGGAGCTCGGACATCGACGAGAGCTCGGCCGGCTCGTCGACGGCAACCACGCGTGCGGCGATCGGCGCCCACGGGGGGAGTTCGTCGGCGGGGCGGAAGCGGAGCTGGCCGTAGCGACCAGCGACCGGCTCCTCGCGCTCCTCGATTTCTTCTAGCATTCCCGGCGTTTCCCCGGCGGCGATCCCCGGCGCCGTGATCCCGGCGCTCCCGGCGGCAGGCCCTTCGAGACCGCCGTCTTCGTCCCCCTCTTCGTGCTCGACGAGGGAGTCGTCCCGGAGGCGGCTGCGGTCGTGATCGGGCTCGAAGTCGGCGAGATCAAAGTGTTCTTCGACGCCATCCTCCAGCGCCGCGACCGACCCTTCGAGGGGGCGCTCGGCGAGCGGTTCGAGGTCGTCGAAGGCCTCTTCGTCGGTGCCGTCCAGAAACCGATCGAGGGCGGCCGGCGCGCCGATCACGGCATCGTCAAGACCACGATCTTCTTCGGAAAACGCAAACGCGCCGAGGGTCCCGAGTTCCTCCTCTTCGCCGGTGTAGCCGCCGACGCGGTCCTCTTCGACGAGCGGGATCGGGCTGGGGTCGGCGCTGGGACGGGGACTGGGGCTGGCCGTCGAATCATCCACGGGCGGGGACCTAGCACAGCGAAGAGAGCGCGGTCAGCCGCCAGGAAAATTCAACGACCCAGGCGGTTCCGGGCGGACGAGCACGTGCTCCGCTTGCGCGGTAATACGCGGGCGTTGAGGCCCATCCGTTCGCGACCGCCAGCGAATTTGCTAGCAAGGGAGTCGCGCGAGACGGCGGGCCCCCATCAACAGGCCGCTCATTCGCCGATGAAGGACCGTTCTATGCGTTTTCGTCCGTTTTTTCCGTTCCTTGCAGGAACGCTGGCCGCCTGCGGCCCGAGTGCTTCCGCACCGGCACCGGCCACGGCGCATGCCACGCCGACCGTCGACCCGGCGAACGAAACGCCAGAGCCGGCGGTCGCTCCGCCGCCCCGAGAGCCACAAGCGACAGAGACCGCCTGGACGACGGCGTTTCCGACGGCCCGCACAAACGCGACACCGGGCGTCGCCGATTCGCTGGCAAGGCTTCGCGAGCAGGTCCCGGAAGCGGCGACATTTACCTACGATTTTGCAGCGGCCCCCCTGGCATCGTTCCCGGTGGCGGCCGGCGCCGAGCTCCTGGAGGTCACGTCCGACGGCACGACGGCGACGGCGCGCATCGCCCCCGCCCTCCCCTCGTGCCCGGCAAAGAACGTCTCCGCGGAGCGGCGCATCATCCTGTTTCGCGTGGCGCGCTCAGTGACGACGGCAAAGGTCGTCCTCGTCGCGCCGGCGGCGAGCTGCGGCGGGGCGGTCCCGGTCCGTCCACTCGCGAAGGAGGGCTGCGTTGCCCCCCAAGCCCCGGCGCTCCTCACACAGACCACCGCGGCAAATGCGCTAGGAAAGTGTCTGCAAAGCTTTAACTTTTCCCAGGGCACCGCCCTCGCCCTCCCGGTGCCGACCGGCTTTCGGGTCGCCGGAATCACGCTGGCCTGCGCCGACGGGCAGGCGCGCCCCTGCACGGCGACCCGCGCCCAAGTGAGCTGGACATCAACGACCCCCTGCCCAGGCGGCACCCAGCGCCCCCCGAACCTCGTCGCGACGCCGAACCTGCCGATCCCCTTCGAACTCTACGAAGTACCGAAGGGGATCACGAGCCTCGAAGGGGGGACGCCACCGACGCTCCAGCCGCCGAGGTACTGCCCGCCGGTTCCGTAAGCGCTTCACCCGGGGCCCGTCCGGCTATTCCGCAGCGAAATCGCCGACAACCGGGTGGTGATCGCTCGTCCAGACGTCTTCCAAGACGTCGATCCCTCGCGGCACGAGGTCACGCACCAGCAAATAGTCGATGCGGATCCGCGGATTTCCCGTCGGCGCCGTCCCTCCGGCTCCGGAGCCGACGGCCGCCCAGGCGTCGATGAGCGGTTTTCCGCCGCTTTCCGGCGCCCCTTCGAGGATCTTCAGCGGCATCCAGGTTTCGGCGGCGTTCAAATCGCCGCAGACGACGACCGGGCCCTTCCGCCGGGCGACCTCCGCGGCGAGCTTCCGCGCCTGCGCGCGACGCACCTCGGCCACCTCCGCAATTCCCCCGGCGGCCGCGTCGCCGCGATCGCCGGAATAGTTCGCAAATGCGAGCGTCGGCACGAGGTGGACGGCGATGACAGAGACCTCTCCGAGGCGACCGGCGTCGAGCGTCGCAACGACCATCGGGCGGCTCGATGGGCCGGGATCCAGCGAGATTTCCTCCACATTTCGCACGGGAAGGCGCGTCACGATGCGCACCTCGCGCGTCCCCAGGAGACGGTAGGGCATTTGAGAACTCTCCGACAGCGCCCGCACGAAGGCCTCAGGGGTCCGCGCGTTCTCCGCCTGCCACCAGTAATGATCGGCCTCCGGGAGGCAGAGCACATCCATCTTTGTTGGTGCGATTGCGGCCGCCACCTCGGCGCCGGTGAACGACCATTTCTCGACGTTGTACGTCACCACCCGAAGATCCCCACCGGTCGCCCGATGGCCGCCGAAGCGCCATTTGGTCAGCGGCAGCGCGAGGGCGGGAAACAGGAGGAGTGCCGCGACGACGGTCACGCTCCGGGCGCCGGCGCCGCGCCGGTAAACAGCTGAAAATAGACCGGAAAGCGTCACGCATCCGGCGAGAGCCACCGCGCCTGCGGGCGGCAGATGGGCGACGAGCACCCCGCCAAGCCAGCGGTCGCCCCCCACGCGGTCGCTGAGAATTGTAAGGGTGCCGACGGCTGCGAGCGCGAGAAAAAGCCGCGTCGATTTAGGCACCGGCACGGGGATCTTCCGTTTCCGGGACGGCGTCGTGGAGCTCCGCTTCAAAGGTAAAAAATAGGTTCGGAACCCGAAAGCAGATCGGTTCCGCATCGCCGGCAATCGCCGCCGCCGTCGCCGAAACAATCGCCCCAGGTACCCGCGGCACGAGCGGCTCGACGCGATCGAGGGGGATCGGCAACGTAATTTCGTGGCGCGTGATCCGCCGGTGCCAGCGCTGGCCAGACATCGCCCGGTTCTGCGGCACACAGTAGGCTAAGAACTGGGACCAATCGCCGAAGGCGTCGGCCCAGGGGCCTTGAAGGACGGGCGCCACCGCCGGGATCAGATCGCCGGAAGCGACCGGCGCCGTCCCGTGGCCGGCGGTAAACGAAAAGCGAATTCCGCCACCGGCATCGCGGGTGATCTCCGAGCGCTCAAACACGTGCATCGGCATCCCCTCGGTGAAGAGGCGCGCGCCGAGGGCCGGCGGCGTGAAGTCGATCCCGTTGGTAAGAAAGTAGATTCCGCGGATCTTTGTCCGCGGATCACGCACATGAATGCGCCAATTCGTCTGGACCGGCGACGGAAAGAGGCGCCGGAGCGGCCCCAGAAAGCGGAAGCCGAAATGGCCGTGCCGATAGGTCAAAAACGAAAAGAGGGCCCACTCCCCGGCGGCGCCGAGGCGCTCCAGTTCAAGCCCGAAGGGGACGTACTTCGCCGCGACGGCGGCCGGGACGAGGTAATTGATGTAGAGGACATCTTCGATATCGCTCACCATCGGCGCCATCGGAAGTGGCTCCAGCCACGCCGACAAAACGCGACTGTTTGCAACGCCATTCGCGAGCAGGGCCAACGGATGGCGGCCTGGGTGGCGCCAGCGAGCCATCCGCCCATGATCCTCGAAGGGGCGCTCCTGGCGCAGCTCCCCCTCAACGATCCGGTAACCGATGAAAAACGAAACCAAAAATAACGTCGCCAGCGCCAGGAAAGCGTCGCGATGGGCCGGATCGAGCAGCGCGACGCCTGAAGCGGCAGCGGCCCCAAACGCGATCCCAAGGAGCAGAAACGGAGCGCCACGGCGGGCCATCGCGGGGAAGCTACCCTGAAGAGGGGCCGACGCGGGCCGGGAACGGAACATCATCCGTTCGCGCGTCGACGGAAAACGGGGCGACCTCCGCCGCCGGAGACCGCCCCGCCCTAGCCGTTGGCGTCTACTCAGGCCGCCGAGCCGACTCCGCGCTTCTTGTGCGGGGCGAGGCCCCCTTTGCGACCGGCGACCTTCGCCTCATCGCTCGAGAACTTGTGGGCGGTCCCGGCGGTGTGGGCCGCCTTGCCGCCCTTGCTCGCGATTTCGCTGACCTTGCGACGGTCCATCGCGGCAAACCCACGCGGCTTTCGGGGCTTCTCAGCCGCAACTTCCGGGGTGGACGGGCTGGCGGCGGTTTCGTTTTCCTGTTTCATGGTCGGCTCCAAGGTTGCGGCGCAAGGGGGGGGCCGCGTGGGTGGTGGGGGATTCGCGCCCGCTCGCCGATGCCGCCCGACGGGACACGGCCGATGGGAGAGGGGACGCTGTCTGGGGGGGTTCGGCCGGCACCGCCCCCCCTGGAGCCGGTCACCGGTGTGCCACGCACCGACGATCCGACCAAGAGGGATGGCGCAGAAATGGCGCGTGGCCATTCGGGCGCTAACGGCTGTGATGCATCTCGGGGGAAAAGCGTCGCGCAGCCGCTCGCAGGTGTTGCGTTCTCGTTTCGATTACCCGTTCTCCCAAGCGCTACGGCATGGTTCCGGCGTGGTTTCACGCAACCCGACGTTGCGTCAAAGCGAAGATCCGCTTCCGCCCCGACCGGCAGGCGAAAAACGCGACCGCCGATTCGGCAGCGCCGAGCGGGGACAAACGTTACAACGGCGGCGCAGTCGGCGGAGCACGCGCCCGCGCAGGTCCGACGGCGCTCGATCGAAAAATTGCTCTAATTCGGCGAATCCCCGGGAGAAACCATGCAGATCGCGATCATTGGCCTTGGCAAAATGGGTGGAAATATGGCGGCGCGGCTTGTCGCCAAGGGGCACACCGTCGTCGGGTTCGACCCGTCGGCGGAGACCCGCGCCAAAGTCGCTGCCCTCGGCGCCACCGTCGTCGCCTCCCTCGACGAAATCCCCGCCGCCCTGACCGCCGCAGGCCCCGGCCCTCGCGCCGCCTGGGTCATGGTCCCCGCCGGCGACGCCACCGAGAGCGTCCTCCAGGCGCTCGCCGGCAAATTCGCCGCCGGCGACATCCTGATCGACGGCGGCAACGCCAACTTCAAAGACTCGAAGCGCCGCGGCGAAACCTTTGCCGCTTCGGGGCTCCGTTTCCTCGATGCCGGCACCTCCGGAGGCATCTGGGGGCGCGAAAATGGCTATTGTTTGATGGTCGGCGGGGACAAAACCGCCTTTGATCACCTAGAGCCGCTCCTCCTCGACCTTTCGCCGGGCAAAGAAGGCCTCGGCTATTTCGGCACCGCCGGCGCAGGCCACTACGCGAAAATGGTCCATAACGGCATTGAGTACGCCATGATGCAGGCCTACGCGGAGGGCTTCGACCTCCTCGCCGCCAGCGACTACGGCTACGATCTCGCCAAGTTGGGCACCGTCTGGGGTCGCGGCAGCGTCGTCCGCTCCTGGCTGCTTGATCTCGCCGTCAATGCCTTCACCAAAGACCCGAAGCTTGAGCAAGTGCAGGGCTGGGTCGAAGATTCCGGCGAAGGGCGTTGGACCGTCGAAGAGGCAATCGCGCGAGCGGTCGCCGTGCCGACGATCGCCGCCTCGCTTTTTGCCCGCTTTTCTTCGCGGAAGCCGAACGCCTTCTCAAACCGCTTTCTTGCCGCCCTCCGTCGCGAATTCGGCGGCCACGCCGTCAAGCCGGCGGCGACGGAGGCCAAGTGAGCAACCCCCTCCGCGAAGGCCTCGAAGCGGGGCGCGTCGTCCCCCCCTGCACGGTCGTCATCTTTGGCGCCGGCGGCGATCTCACCCGCCGGAAGCTCATGCCGGCCCTCTACAACCTCGCCGTCTCACGGGCGCTCCCCGGCGGCTTCGCCGTCGTCGGCATTTCGCGCGGTGAGAAGAGCGACGACGCCTTCCGCGAAGAAATGCACGAAGCGGTCGGCACTTTCTCGCGCAAGAAGCCGATCGATCCCGGCATCTGGACCGACTTCGCCCCCGGCCTCTTTTTCCAAGCAGGCGCCTTTGGCGAGGCCGAGACCTACGCAAAACTCAAAGAGCGTCTTGAGACGATTGAATCTTCCCGCGGGACGAAGGGGAACCGGCTCTTCTATCTGGCGGTCCCCCCGTCGGAAGTTCGGGGAATTGTAGAAGGTCTCCGTGGCGCTGGCCTCGTCGAGAAGCACACGTCAATCAGCGAACTCCCCTTTACTCGCATTATCGCGGAGAAGCCCTTCGGCCACGATCGTGCCAGCGCCGCCGCCCTCAACGGGCTCCTCGGCGAGGTTTTTGGCGAGCGCCAGGTCTTCCGTATCGACCACTACCTCGGCAAAGAGACGGTCCAAAACCTCCTCGTCTTCCGTTTTGCCAACTCGCTCTTTGAGCCGCTCTGGAATCGCGAACACGTCGATCACGTGCAGATCACCGTCGCCGAAGACATCGGCGTCGAGGGTCGCGGCCGCTTCTACGAGCAGACCGGCGCCCTCCGGGACATCGTCCAGAACCACGCCCTCCAACTCCTCTGCCTCACGGCGATGGAGCCGCCGATCTCGCTCCATGCCGACGCCGTTCGCGACGAAAAGGTAAAAGTTCTTCGGAGCTTGCGCCCCCTCGGTCCGCGTACGATCCGTTCGAGTGTCGTCCGCGGCCAGTACACGGGCGGCTTCGTCCGTGGCGACGAGGTCCCCGCCTACCGGCAAGAGCCCGACGTCGCCGGCGAATCGAGCACGGAGACCTTCGTCGCCATGCGCGTCTTCGTCGATAGCTGGCGTTGGGGCGGCGTCCCCTTCTACGTGCGCGCCGGCAAGCGCCTCAATCGCCGCGCAACGGAAGTGGCGATCCATTTCAAACGGGTCCCCCACGCCATTTTCCCCGTCCCCGATGGTGGAATCTCGCCGAACGTCCTCACGATGCGCATCCAGCCCGACGAACAAATCGCGCTGCGCTTTACGACGAAGGAGCCGGGGCAGAACACCGTTCTTCGCGACGTCGCCATGGACTTTCGCTACGGCTCGACCTTCGGATCAAACACGCCCGAGGCTTACGAGCGCCTCCTTCTCGACGCCATGCGCGGCGACGCGACGCTCTTCACGCGCGCCGACGAAGCCGAGCAGCAGTGGGCCTTCGTCGAGCCGATCCTCGCCGCCTGGCAGGAGAATCCGACGCCGCCGCCGATGTACGACGCCGGCTCCTGGGGCCCTGAGGCCTCCCACGAACTCCTCGCCGCCGACGGACGCCGCTGGAGGAAACCGTGAGCGGCCCCCGTATCGCGGCGCTCCTTGGGCGCCTCGAAGGGGAGCTGCGCACGCTCCGTGACGGCGAAAAATTCAGCAATAAGAGCCGAATTTCCGCCGGAAATCTCGTCTTCGTCTGCACGGCGCGGAGCATCGCGAACCGGTACATCTCCGTCGTCGACGAAATGGCCCAGCGCTTCCCGTCGCGGGCCTTCTTCGTGGCCGTCGAGGGGGCGCCGACCGGCAGCCGCTCCAGCGCCGACTCGTCCACGCGCTTGGATTTGCTCGGAGAAGGGGCCGCCGTGCGGATCCTCAGCGCCCAGCAGCTCGAGGCCCAAGACGACGAAGGGCCGCGCAGCATGATGGGGCTCGCCGGCGACTCGGCGCCACTCCCCTCGATGGAAAATGCGGCCGATGCACGAATGAGTGTCGACGTCGATGGGCGTGTTTACGCCATTGAGACCGACGCCGATGGTCTCTCCGACCGCGTCGATATTCGTGGACCGCGCGCCTTCGCTCGGCACCTCGCGAGCGCCGTCGACGCCCTCGTGCTCCCCGAACTGCCGGTCATCCTCGTTTGGGTCGGCACCGCCCGGGCCGACGATGGCGTGTTTCAGGCGTTCAACGACGACACCAAACGAGTCATCACCGACAGCGCCTACGCCGGACTCGATTCGCTCCTCTCCATCTTTCAGTGGACCCAGGAAGCCGACACCCGCCCGCGACTCTCCGACCTCGCTTGGGTCCGTCTCGGCCCCTGGCAGGAGCTCACCGCGCGCTTCTTTGACGACGACCGGAGCCCGCTCCTAGACGTCCTCGATCGCATTGAGATCTCCCATGCCGCCGCCGACGTCGGCTTTCAGCCGCCCGACTGTGCGCTCTTCACCGCCTGGATCGCAAATCGGCTCGGAGCGACCCTTGAGCGCGATTCCTTTGGGTACATCGCGCCCCAGAAGAACGGCCGCCGGTTCCCAATCACTGTGACGCCGGTTCCGCGACCAAAGGGGGTCGCGCCCGGTACGCTCGCCTCGGTGCGTTTCCTCGCAAAAAGCAACGAATTTACCGCACAAATCAAGCGCGATCTCGGGACCGGCCGCGGCGATCAGACTGCGGACGCCGACCTTCTTCATTGGCACATCGCCGACGGGGTGACGGTGCTGGAGCAGACGATTCGTCTCCACTCCAACAAAGTCTCTTACTGGCTCGATCGCACGGTACGCCGCCCCGACGAAGAGCCCCTTTTCGTCGCCGTTCTGAAGACGCTTCTTGCAATGGACGCCGCCCAAGATCGCGCCCAGGAGTCCCTCCGTGGCTAATTTTGACGTCCGCGTACGCAACCCGGGCGTAATCGTCGAAACGGTCACCACCCATCTCGTTGGCAGCATCGACGAACGCCTCGATAACGCGAGCATTTGCAACGTCGCCCTCTCCGGCGGGACGACGCCGAAGGCGGTCTACGAAGCGCTCGGCCGGAACACGACGACCGAGTGGTCCCGGGTCGTCTTTTGGGAGGTCGACGAGCGCGCCGTCCCGGAAGAGAGCCCGCGCAGCAACGCGCAAATGATCCGGAAGGCGCTCTCGCCGATCCTCGATCAAGGGGCCAAATTCTATCCGTTTTTCGGCGAGGGGGACCTCGAAGCGGCCGCGGAAGGCTACGCGGAACTCCTCGAAGGGGCCCTCGTCGGCGCGCCGCCACGCTTCGATGTCGTCCTCCTCGGCATCGGCGACGACGGCCACACCGCGTCGCTCTTCCCCGGCGACGGCACCATCGCCCTCGCCGGCGAACCGATGACGCGGGCCGTCCCCGCCGTCCCCGCCCAGGGGCGCGAGGCACGGCTCACCCTCAGCGCGACGACGATCCTCGCCGCGAGGGAGCTCCTGCTCCTGGCGACCGGCGCGAGCAAAGCCCCTGCCCTTGCTCGTCTTTTTGCCGACGAAGGCAGCGAGGAGGAGACCCCTTCCCGCCTCCTCCGTCGCGCCCGCAACCCCGTCGTCGTCTATCTCGACGTCGCAGCCGGCGGGCGGGAGTAGCCATTCAGCGGTAGTTGGCGGCGTCCGGCGCGCCGATGATCCGGAGGGCGGTCCGCTTCCGCGCCTTCGGCGGCGGGCCGTCCGGGTCGAGCAGTTCGCCGACGAGATCGTAGTCGGAGGCCTGCTCGATCCGCACGCGACGGAGCTGCCCCGCGTAGGCTTCGCCGCCGCTGAGGAAGACGCTGCCGTCGACGTCGGGCGCCTGCCCCATGTGGCGCCCCTTCATCACGAATTCGTGCTCCTCGCTCACGCCTTCCACGAGGACATCGAGCTCTTTTCCGAGGAGCGCCTTGTTCTTCTTTCGTGAAATCGCACGCTGGGTCGTCATCAGTTTCCGATGGCGCTTGGCGATCGTCTTCTCGTCGACTTTGCCTTCGATTTCCGCCGAGCGTGAGCTCTCCTCGTCGGAATACTTGAAGACGCCGACGTGCTCGAACTGGGCCCACTTGACGAAGTCGACGAGCTCTTCAAACTCGGCTTCCGTCTCGCCGGGGTGGCCAACAATGAACGCAGTTCGGAACGAGAGATCGGGGATCGCGGTGCGCAACCGCTCAACCACCCGCTTTTGCCGGTCTTTCCCGTGGCCGCGGCGCATTCGCGCGAGCATCTCGTCGGCGGCGTGCTGGAGCGGCATGTCGACGTATTTCGCGACTTTCGGATGATCGCGGAGCACTTCGATCAAGGCTTCGTCGATGTTCTCCGGGTACAAATAGAAGAGACGGACCCAACCGACGCCGTCGACGTCGGCGACCGCGCGGACCATGTCGGCCAGCGCGCGGCGCTCTTCCTTCGTCTGATCGCGCCCCCAAGAGATGGTGTCTTGGCTGATGAGATCGATTTCGAAGATCCCCTGATCGACCAAGTTCCGCGCCTCCGCGACGATGTCATCGAGGCTGCGTGAGCGCTGCTTCCCGCGGAAGCTCGGGATCGTGCAGAAGGAACAGCTACGATTGCACCCCTCGGCGATCTTCAAATAGGCGGAGACGGCACTCCCCGTAATGATCCGCGGGTCGGTCGCCTTCAAGACCCAATCGGCCGGGTTGCCGACGAGGACGCGCGCCGCGTCGCCGTCGAGGACGTTCCGGAGCTTGAGCATGTCCGATGAGCCGAGGAAGTGGTCGACTTCCCCCATTTGTTCGGACAGTTCCTTCGGGTACCGCTGGGAGAGGCAGCCGGTGACGACAAGCTTCTTGCAGGCGCCGACCTTCTTCATCTCCGCCATCTCAAAGATGGTATCGATCGACTCTTGCTTCGCTTCCCCGATGAAGCCGCAGGTATTTACAACGATGACTTCGGCGTCTTCCGCCTCATCGGTCAATGCAAATCCGGCCTCCGCCGCCACCCCGAGCATGACCTCGGAGTCGACGCGGTTCTTCGGGCAGCCGAGGCTGATGAAATGGATAGTCTTCAGATCTTCAGAGCTCGGCGACGCCATGCGCGCGCCTTACACGAAGCGGCACGGCGATGCGAGCGGTGAAGGCTACGGAACGACGAAGGTGACCGACGGCGACTGGGCGCTATCGACTTCTTGAGTCAATTCGAGGACATCCCCCGAAGAAGCGCGAATTTCGAGGCTCCAGTTGCCTGCCGCATCGGCGATGGCGCCGGCGACACGCTCATTGCCTGGGAGGTTCGTGTTGCGGTTCACGACGACGATGAGCGCGTTGGCGATCGCCCCGCCGGAAGAGAGCCGAATGGTGAGCGGGGTGCTTCCGCTGTCGATGGTTGGGATCGCCGGCGGCGGCAAGGGCAACGTCGGCGCCGCACAGGCGACGAGCACCGAGAACGCGGCAACACCAAGAGCACTCCGAAGCCAGGCGCGACGAGAGAGGATCACAAATCCGGTATTAGCAGAAGACGTACCAACTTTCCGCTGCACAAATACCGCGTAATTCTCTACATTTGCGACGAGCACCCGCGCACGTATGCCAACCGAGTTGGCGATCGCTGCCAGCCCGATTGGCGGGTCGGCGGGCCGCGCGGAAGCTCAGCGAAGTCGCGGGAGGCATGCTAGCGAGACCGACGATGACGGCGAGGCCGGGCAACTATTTACGCAGTCGACTGCCGCTCCTTGCCGTGGCGGTCGCTGGCGCAACCCTGGCGCGGCGACCCCCGGCGACGCCCGGCGACGATCCGCGTGCCGACGTCCGCGCGCTGGTCGCCCGCGAAACGGGCTTCACCGCCGATGAGGTCGTGTTCGTCAGCGACGCGACGGCGGTTGCCGCGGTCGTGCGCGACGGAGAGTCCCGAAATCACGATCTTTTGCGGGTCCCCCTCCGTCGCGCCCCGAACGGCACCGTCCTCGGGCTGAGCCGCGTCGAGCCGCTCGCGTGGATCACCCGCACCGACGCCGTGGACGAAACGGCCCCCCTCGTCGACGCCACCCATCCCGGCCGCATCTTTTTCCGTTCGGGGCCGACCGGCATTGAATCGCGTGACCTCTTCGCTGCCGCCCCGCCCATCGCCGACGGCACTGCGGAAGAGCGCGTACGCGGCGCGATCACGCGCGTCCAAGAGACCGGTCGCTTTGGGGGGATCGCCTCCTATCGCTTTGATCTCTCTCCCGAATCGGCGCCAAAGGCCGACGAGGCCGTCCTCGTGGCGACCGCCGATGGCGTCGCGCTCAAGGCAGCGGGCGGCGCTCTCCTCGTCACGCTCCGCGGGGATACCCTCGCCGTTGAACCCCCGAGCGCAGGATCGGGCCAGTGGGACGAAGCGGCCCACCCGCCCGAGCTCGTCCCCTGGGCCGTCGATCGCGTGCGAGGGTTGTCCTTCGTCGGGGACGAAAAAATGCAGTGGATCAAAGCGGTTGCCTACACCGCCTGGGCGACAATCGGCCCCGGCGAGGCGCCCGAACCGTTGCCGGCACCGGTCATCCCCGCCCCCGCTGCGTCAAACGCCGCTCCGTCCAACGGCAGCGCGGCGCCTAAGCCGGCGACGCCGCCAACTGCCGGAGATCCCAAGGCAAACGGCCCAGCGTCCCCCGCGGCAGCGTTCCCTCCGCCGCCGGTCCTTCCGCCGCTCGCCGATGCGACTCCGGAAGAGGGCGTATTTCAATCGCTGAAAGACGACCCATTCCTGGCGGCCGGCGCAGGAAGCGCGTTTGCAACGACCTCCTTCCGCGTCGACAAAAATCGCCCGGTCCGCGTCTGGATCGCCGTTTGGGATCCGCGAAAGATCGAGCTCCGGATGGTGGCCGGCACCGTGGAGCCGCAAAGCACGACCGGAATCCGCGGAACGGGTGAAATCCCTCGCGATCCGAAGCAGCTACCGCGCGTCGTCGCCGCCTTCAATGGCGGTTTCCAGGCGCTCCATGGCGGTTACGGCATGCAAGTCGATGGGCAGCTTCTGCTCGCCCCGAAGGCCTACGCGGCGACGGTTCTTACGCTCAAGGACGGCGCAACCGCCTACGGAACCTGGCCAGCCACGACCGACCCTTCTCCGGTCGCCGCTGGCGTCCCTTCGGTCGTCACTAGCTTTCGGCAGAACATGACGCCGCTCGTCGACGGTGGCGTCCTCGACCCCTGGGGGCGCACCTGGTGGGGCGGAACGCCGCCCGGCTGGACCGACACCATCCACACCGTCCGCTCGGCGATCGGTTTCACGCGGGAGGGCTTCGCCATCTATGCATACTCCCTCGATATTTCCCCGCAGGCCCTCGGCGAGGCGCTGCTCGCCGCCCGCTGCGACTACGGGATTCATCTCGATATGAACGGCGGACAAGCTGGCTTTGAGTTTCTCCGAATTGCTGCCCAAGGGGGGATCACCCAAGCGCCCCTCGGCCGCCCCCTGGAGAAGACCTGGGAAGCAGAAGGTCCATTGACGCACGCCCCCGCGGACGACGGAACCGGCACCTGGGAATTCCGCGCGCGCCGCCTCTTTCGCGGAATGGCCCACATGAGCTTCCCCCGCTACGTCCGCCGCGATGGCCGTGATTTCTTCTACTTGGTGGCGCGCCCCGAGGGGACGACCGGCGGATCGGCCTTCCGCTACTTCGGAACCAAACCGATTCCGCGCGAGCAGTGGCTGCCGATTCAAACAAAAAGGTAGAAGCGCCGTCCGCGAAACTACGGAGCGGCGCTTCGGCAAGATCGGGAAGACTCAGTTGCCGAGCTTCGGCACACACGCCGGCATCGGTGCCCCCTTGAAGCAGTAGTTGCCGGGGTTGCAGTCGGTGTCGAGCGCGCACGGGAAGACGCACTTGCCGTACTGGGTGTTGCACTTCGCCGAGAGGCACTGGGAATCGCTCTGGCACGCGGTCGCCATCGGCCCGGGGGCGGAAAGCGGGGCCGCCGTCGGGGCGGTCGCGTAGCCGGTCGGCGCCGCCGTGTAGGCCGGCTGGCCGTTGTAGCCGGGCTGGCCAGGTTGACCGTTGTAGCCCGGGGTTGCGTAGCCGGTCGGCGCCGCCGAGGGGGCGGTCGGTGCGGGCGTCTCGTCCTGGTGCTTGCAGGCGACGATCGAAAGGGCGGCGAAGCCAAAGGCGAGCGAAAGGGCGAGGGCGGAACGCATCGGAAACTCCTGGAAAGACGGGGCACGACTGCGGTCACCGGCGACCGCGCTTGCGCGGCCAGTGATACGCGACCGAGCGCCGGCTGGCGAGCGCCGAGCAGCGCCGATCGGCGTTCCGGCACGTAATTTTCCATGGGTCGCAGGCACGCGACGCCTGGCCTTGCGGGCCCGCCGTCTCTCGCGGCGCCGCCCCCAGCCAATTGCAGGCGGTCGCGAACGGACGGGCCCTTGAAAGTGGGCCCGCCGTCTCTCGCGGCGCCGCCCCCAGCCAATTCGCAGGCGGTCGCGAACGGACGGGCCCTTCCCCGTCGACGGAGCGGCGAAGAGATCGTAGGCACCGCCTCCCATGCGACGTGCGCTCCTCGTCTCCCTGTTTCTGCCCCTCGCCGCCTGCGGACGGGGGGAGCCACCGGCCCCGCCAGGACCGCCGAACGTCGCCCCGCTCGGCGAAGCGGCCCCTTCCGCGATCGCCGTCGCCAGTCCACCGGGCGCCAACGCGCCGGCGACAAGCGCCGCTCCAACGGTAGCAAATTCAGCCCCTTCGGCCCCTTCTGCGGCCGCTTCCGCGGGCGCCGAAGGCGAAACGCTCGTCCCCAGCGACGCCACCGAGCCCCAGACCCACGACCGCCCCGCGCCCGACGCACCGATCCTCGTCAAGCGTGCCGAGGCGCTCTACCAGGCGATCCGCGACGACGCCCCCGACATCGCGCTCCCCTTCTTCTTCCCCGTCGACGCCTACAAGCAGGTGAAGGACGTCACCTTCCCCGAGCGCGATTGGAAGAACCGTCTCGTCGCCGAATTCGTGCGCGACATCCATGAGATCCACCGCCTCAACGCGAAGAGCCTCGACGGCTCGACCTTCGCCGGTCTTGAGGTCCCCGACGCCCGAGCGCGCTGGGTAGAACCCGGCGAAGAGTACAACAAGATCGGCTATTTTCGCGTCTTTGGTTCCAAGTTAAAGTGGGAAAAGGACGGCCGAACGCGCTCTACGGAAGTGAAGTCGCTCATCTCCTGGCGCCGCCAGTGGTACGCGGTCCACCTCTCGGCGATCGTCCGCAAGAAAGAAGAATAGTCCCGCGCCGGCCAAACAAGAAAGCGCCAACCTCTGGAGGGGTCGGCGCTTTTTTCAAAGCCAGAAGGGCGGAATGGTCACTTCTTGAAGCTGGTGATCGAGAGGGAGATGTTGTTCTTCGACTTGTCCATGAAGCCGGGGCTCACCGAGAGGTAAACGGAGCCGTCGGCGCCGTACTTCCCCTTCTGGAAGGAGACCGATTTCGTCACACCGAAGTCGGTCTTGCTCTCCGAGGTGGTCGACTGCTTGTAGCCGGCCGCCGTGATTTTATCGGCGTAAAACTTCAAGATCGCGTCGGGTGCGTCGCCAGTCTCCTGCTGGGCCGACATCGTCTGCGAGCGATCGCTCCCCGACGTCGACGCCGACTTGACCTTTCCACCCGGGTAAGCGGGAATGTCGCTCGGCCAGCCGTCCGGGAGCTTGGCGCCGGTGCCGAAATTCGAGGTCGTCGTGGTGCTGGAACCGCTCGAGGAGCCGGTTTCGTTCCCCTTCACGGTCACGGTGCCGTCGTTGTTGAAGGTCACGCCGCCGTCGCTCGCTTCGGAGATCTTATCTTTGATGATCTTTTCGGCGATGCGTTTGCATCCCGTGGTGCTGGTAACGGCGAAAGCGGCGACGAGGAGGAGGGCGATTCGAGAGCGCATAGCGCGGCAGAATACGTCGCCTCGTGCGCGCGCCAAAACAGAAAAACCCCCGGTGGTGCCGTTTCCAGCGCGCTTCCGGGGGTGTCTGTGCGTCCACTGGGACTCGAACCCAGGACCTACGGATTAAAAGTCCGCAGCTCTACCGACTGAGCTATAGACGCATCGTTGCACGAAGCAACGGGCGCTTTCTGCCAGAACGGCCGACCGACGTCGAGGAAATTCGGAAGGCTCGCTGCAAACGCTTTCGTCGTCGGCTCAGGGACCGCCGTCGGCAGCAGCATCATGGGCCGCGGCGTCGACCGGCACGCCAGCGTCGACGGGCACGCCAGCGTCGCCCACCGGCGTTCGGCACGGAACCTCTTTCGCGACCGCAACGCGCTTGCCCGGAGTCGCCTGACGGGCGGTGAAGCCGACGCCGACCGACACCGAATCGCAGACCCGGTTGCCGTCATTCGTGCCGTCGGCGAGGAGATCGACGTTGGTGTCGAGGTAGTTTTGAACGAACGTAAACGTCTGATCCCCCTCGCAAATACCGATTTGGCGCACGCTTTCGAGGAGCTGCGCCGGCGTAGACCGACCACCGATGAGGCCGTCTTGGAGGGTGACGACGCCATCGCGGGCCGTCACGAGGCGGCCGGTGAAGATCGCCCGCGAAAACGTGAGCGGGATCACCGACGCGGTCAACGAGCCAGGGAACGCGAACGTGCTGTTCACCGGGAGGGTCGCGACGAGGTAGCCGTTGCGAACGAAGGCTCGTGGGTCGGCCAGTGTGCTGTTTCCGACGGCGGTCCCCTCACCGGCGCCAACAACGGCGTCGTCTTGGATCTTCCACGGTTGATTCGCCAAGAACGCAGGATTCTTTGCCCAATTTGGCGAGGAGCAATCGAAAGTTGCCCCCTGCTCGAGCCCCGGCGAAGGGTAGAAGTCTACGCGAAGGGTGTCGTCGTTCTCGGTGCCGTTATAGCCGCTGATACGCACGAGATAGTTGGAGAAACCGAGCTTCAGCGCGCAATTGAAACGGTCGACGCTTAGGTTGTATTTCTGGGTCGCGTCGTCGGAGGTCGAAGCGGTGAACGCCAGAAGGCCGAAGGCATTATCTCTGCAATAATCGCCATCTACGGGAACGTTCGGCCCGTTTGCCTTGCAGCTCGAAAGCGCCTCGCTGGAGGGCTCACAGGTATCGCTTCGTGTGCAGGTTCCGTCGAGATCGAAGCCGAGCTTCGCCCAGTTTTGCCCGCCAAGCTGAATCGAATCAAGCGCAAGAAAAATGGGGGCAACGTCTTTGGCGGAAGAGGGCGCGGGACGGTCTTTTTCAGACGGGACTTTGGCGGAAAAACAGTTCGGCGGCTCACTCGCCGACCAGAACCCGATCCCGGCCCCCTGCGGCGCTTTCTCACCGACAAGGCTCGCGTCGTAGACGTTGCACGCCCAAGCGGACGTGAGGGCTGCGATGCTGGCAAGAACGGCAACGATGGTGAGACGGGGGCGGGCCACCGCGCGACTGTACCCCGGGGCGCCGAACGGGTACACAGCGCCGCGCCGCGAAAGAAGGATCGATGGAATTTTCCCGCTACAAACTCCGCATCCACGACGGCCATATCCGCGTCGTCTGCGCGGCCCCCTCGGGCGTGCTTCCGCCGGGGGTCGATCTTTTCGGCGAGGAAGCGGCCCCCGCCCTCGCCGCCGCCGCGCCGCTGATCGACTGGCTACGCGCGATGGAGCCGGGCGTTCCGATTCGGGCGATCCTTGTCGACCGCGACGGCGGGCGCGTCCAAATCTCGATTGATGAGCGGATTGAAGTCCCTGGATCGGCCTCCGAAAAGCTGCGGCCTCGCATGTTCCGCGCCGATGGCCCCCTCGCCGAAGAGCTGCTCGCCCTCGCGACGCCCATCGACGAAGCGCTGGCGCGGGCGGTGCCGGTCGTCGTCGCCCGCCGAACGTAACTCCCTAAAACTGCCCCGCGATCGTCGCACCGGCTCCGCCGGGGACGACCCACGGCGCGGCGCCTACGCGGGGGCCCGCACGCCGCGCTTCCCGTTCGCGGCCGTCTCGGCCGACGTAGACCGAGTGGCTCGGGAGGCCGAAGAGGAACGAAAGCGCGCCGATCCCCTGGACGACGCCGACCGCCAACACGGCGACGCGGGCGGCCGCCTCCGGCTTGCAGGGGTCGAGGCCTGCCGGCGTCCCGGCGGGGATTGAACAGCTGGGGCGCTTGCTGAGGTCGACCCAGGGGCCGACGATCGGCACGGCGAGCCACGCATCGGCCGACTGCTTGCTCTCGGCGGCGACGACGAGCGACGGGATGTAACCCAGCGCAAACACAGTTGTTCCGACGATCAGGAGCGGCGTCGCCCGGCGACTCTCAATAGCGCCGCCGATGGGAATCTCCTCGCCGGGCGCAAACCGCCCGAACACAACGGCGCGCGCCCCCTCGGGGAGTTCCGTCGGCGGCCCGGCGACGCCTTGCCCAACGACGCGATCGGCCAGGACTTTTGCCGTCCCCGGCTGAAAATGGACCTCGCTCCCGTCGCTCGCGCGGACGCCGATCACCGCGCCGTCGCCGTCGGTCAGGAGCTCGTCGCCAGGCGCCGTCAGGTGCTCGAGCGGCCCGTCTGTGTGGAGCCCATCCTTCGCAAGGGTGGCTCCAATCGGCAGCGGAACCCGGGCGCCATCGATTTCAATCGCCTCAACACGCATGCGCGGTTGCACGCCGGCCGCGTAGGCCTGCTGGGGCGAAACGACCTCCCGAACCTCCATCGGGCCTGCGCAGGCGATCGTCGCCGGCAACGCGAGCGTGAGGAGACGTAGCACGCGCGAATTCCCCAAAGTGACGCATTTGATGGAACGCATTGTTGCTCCGAAAGGTTCGTAAGACATCGACCCACGCCCCCGAAGATCGAGCCGATGAAGCCCGATCTCCCCCTTTGGTTGCACGCTCCACAAGCGCCGTTCGTCCCGGTGGGGCGGCGGCGGCCTCAGCGCGAAGAGCGAGGCCCCTGTCCAAGGGGGCCCGCCGTCCCGTCGTCGCCGCTTGCAGGTCGCTTAAACTCGACAGAAGTCCCCAGTTTTCCAAGCCTTCTCGCCTCAAGACAGCAAGGCGATCCCGGCTCGACGATGCGACAGTCTTCCGGGCGGATCGCGTAGATAAGGCAAGGGTAGTGGCCAGGGACGCTACGGTCGAGCGCCCCGCAGGCTTCGCCTTCATTCTTCACAAACCGAAAATAGGGCGGGTGAAGCTCGGTCCAGACCGGCAACGCTTTCCCCATGCGAACTTCGTCGCTCTCAAGGAGGTGGACAGTCTGCGGCCCATGATGGCAACAGCGCCCACAGGCGACGCAATCGTCGCCGTTGGCGGCCGGCTCCCCGGCAAGCGGCGTAAGTCCGACGACCGTCACAGAAGCGGCCACTCCTGGCCCCGCCAACTACGCGCCAACCGCCCGAAATCGCGTTGAAGATCGGCCACCGAGGATCGCGCCGCCGGGTCCCGCCGAAGGGCCCCAAAGAGCAACTCGACGAACCCTTCGGCCTCCCGCCGCTTTTGGAGTTCGCGCAGCCCTGGGGGGAGACCGTCGTGGGCGAGGTGCCGCGCGATGATCGCCATGTCGTTCGGACCATCAAAGAGGATTTCACCGGTGAACATTTCGTAGGTCAAACAGGCAAACGCGTAAACATCCGCGGCAAGCGGCGAGAGACGAAGCGCCTCGGCCGTCGTTGCGCTCCAGATCTCCGGCGCCCCATAATTTCCCGTTGCGCAGCCGGCACGGAGCTTGCCCCCCGCGAGGCCGAAGTCGACGATCACCGGGCGGACTCCCCCGCCCTCCTGTTCGCGCAGAATGATGTTTGAGGGCTTGATGTCGAGGTGGGCGACGCCGACGCTGTGCATCGACGCAAGGCCATCCAAGATCTGCGCAAGAACTTCAAAGACCTCGGGCGCGGTGAGCGAGCGTTGGGCGAGGGCGCGCTCCAGCGTCGTCCCCTCCACATACTCCATGACGAGGATCGGCTTCGGCTTCGCTCCAGCGTCAAACGTCACAAAGCGCGCCAAATTCCGATGGGGTGGGACCCCAAGCAGCGCGGAAGCCTCCGCACGGAACAGCTCGAGGAACTCCTGTTCCGAGAGGGCACGTGCCGCATTTTCCGAATAATCAGGAACCTTTAGCGCAAAGCGCTCTGCGTCTGGCTCGTGGCGCTCCTCGACGCGGCTCGTGAGAAACACCGAGCCGACCGCACCCGCGCCGACCGCGCGAAGGACATAAAAACCGCCGAGGGTCCGACGGGGCGGAAGCCAGCTTGGCAGCGGCTCCGCGTTGCGCTCGACGTCGGCGTCAGCCCCGGCGGCAACATCGACGCGAAGGCGCGCGAGCCCGAGCACAACCTGCTGAACAACCAGGCGAATCGCTCGAGGAATTCGCTGCGTCCCCCCCTCCACGTACTCGCGGAGCGCCGTCGAACGCAGCGGCTGTCGCTCGCCGTCGGCCCGCGCCACTGCCCCCGCAAGGAGGGCGCGCAGCGAGGCGTTGGGCGGCGGCACCGTGAGCCCGGTCGCCGCTTCAAAACGGCTCCGCGCGGTCGCGCACATTTGGGCGAGCCCGATAAGCGCCGTTTCGAGCCGCTCGAGGGGGTCGCCGTCGGCGCCGTTGGCGAGCGCCCGAAGCGACGGGGCCGAGGCGAGCGTCCGAAGCGCCGAAGCGAGCCGCGAGATCACCCCACGAAGGGCATCCCCACGACCGGACACGTCGGCAAACAGATCTTCGCCAAGTTTTTCAAATGCGGCAAGGAGCGCATCCCGCGTGGCGTTTGCCCCTTCCGGATCCCCCTCGGTCGCGTTCGCCAACAGTGCTTCGACGCGCGGAGAAAAACGTGCATAGTGCACGAGTGCCGCTTCGAGGTCAGGGTCGAGCGACGCCTCGGCGAGCGTTGCAAGATCGCTTGAACTTGGAACATGCAGCGTAAGGAGGAGGAACGCATCGGCGCGGTCGCTCGCTTCCGTGCGAACGAGCGCGTCGAGGGCGCGGGCGAGCGCCGCAAGAATGGTCCGCCGAAGTGCCTGCGGCGGCTCCGCGAGAAACCGCGAAAGAAGCGCCTTTGTAATCCGCACCCAGCGGGCACGATGGCGGGTTCTTCGCGACTCAACCGGACGCCCCGTCGCCGCTGGGCGCGGTTGACGGAGCTCCTCTTTGCCGTCGTCCTCGGCGACATCGCCGTCGGCAAGGCGGAGGAGCGCCCGAAGGCGTCGAAAATGGAGCCCCAAGTGGGAGCCGTCGGCCGTCGACGACTCCCGCGAAATGATCCAGTCGGCGACGCGCTCGCGAAGGGCATCGAGGTCGGCGTCGTAGGCGCGCGCGTCGGTCGCGTTCGGCGCGAGGTGGAGCAGCGCCGGAAGCGCAAACGTCTCTAGGAGCGCAGCCTCGACATCCCGAAGTGCAGCCACCTGTGTGCGACGGGCGAGAGCGCCCGCGCGGCCCGGTTCGCGCTCCTCCTCGGCGGTCGTCGTCGCGAGCCCCTCGACGGCGGCGGTGAGCCCCTCCAACAGCCCTTTCGCCTCCACGCCGGCCGCCCCCGCCCCTTCGCTTGCAAAGAGGGTTGCTGCACGGCGGAGCTGGTCTCGGAGCGGCTCGTCGTCCCGTCCACCGCTCGTTCGCTGCAGATCACGAACAACTTCGCGCAGAATGGTGAGGGCGGAGTCGTCCTCCCCGTCGGCCGGGGTCGGCAAGCTCCCGACCGACGTCACCACCGAGATGGCGACGTTGGCGAAGATCGGGTGGGGGCCGAACTCATTCCGCGCATCGAGGAGCGCCTCGGCGAAGAAGTACGGGGGCGCGTTGGCGCAGAGTCGATCGACAAGCGCTTCCGCGGCATCTGGCTCGGCTTCAATCGCGCGAGGGAGCCCCCAAACAAAGGCGGAATAAACCCCGGGATCGCGCTGCGCGACGGCGACCATGCGCGGGAATTCGCGGAAGGCCGCCTCCGGCTCCAGAGCAGCGCGCGCCGCGAGCGACGTCGCCCCACGCCGCCATTCCGTAGGGGAAAGTGAAGGATCGAGCGAATACTCACCCTCCGCCTGCCACTCGGGGACGAAGGGGGCGAGGAGGCCGCGCACAACGGCGACGCCGCGCCAGACAAGACCTTCGCGATCTGCCAAGAGGAGCGAGATCGTCGATTGAACGGCGTCACTCTGGAAGGTACGAACGCCCCCAAGATCCCCCTGACTCGCGCGCCGGGCCGCTTCTCGGGCGGCGCGCTCGAGGATCCGGGCCGCGAGACGGCGGTCGCTCAAACTTCCGGTGCGTGCACGATGCACCCACTCGCTCGCGAGCTCTTTTTTTGCAACAATTGCAAGGGCCAACCGACCGTCGCCGACGACGGAGGCCAACGGTAGCTCAAACGTCAGCGCGATCCGCGCCCGCGACGCCGGCGTTGAAAGCGCCTTCGCCGACCCCTTCGCCATCTGCTCGGCCATCGCGCAAAACGTCGCCGTGTTCCCGCCATGGAGGCGCGCGATGACGCGGCGCCCCAGCTCGCGCTGCTCCTGCCCGGCGGGGAGCGCAGTCGCGAGCGTGTAGAGGGCGACGCCGGCAGCGGGGGCGGCCATCCAGTCGAGATCGTCAAACAATCCGCTGCCAAGCGCGAGCTGCACCGCCTCGATGAGCTTTGCGTCGTCGACCCCCTCGAGGACGCCCGGCCCGACCTCCTCGGCGCCACGGGCGAGCCCGAGCATCGCCGCGCGGAACGCCATGCGCGCCTCCACGCGGCTCTCGGCAGCGGGAAGGTCAAGGAGGCCGGTTACGTAACCGTGAGCGGATTTCAAGCGGGGAGACGTTAGTCGAGAGGGGCAAAAATGTACAGTGCTCCCCGCCGCTTCCGCCCGTTCCAACGGCGGCGATTTTTGCTTCCGCGGATCGGGGGGAAGACAGCGCGTCGCGATTGTTGTAGGGGCGCCCGCGATGATCCTGCTCGACAACGTCCAGAAGCGGTTCGGCCCGAAGATTCTCTTCGAAAACGTCACGATGCAGTTCGATCCCGGCAAGCGCTACGGCCTTACGGGGGCGAACGGCGCCGGCAAATCGACGCTGCTCAAGATGCTTGGCGGCGACGAAGAGACCGACCAGGGGTCGATCACGATCCCGGGCAACATGCGCCTCGGCGTGCTCCGCCAGAACCACTTCGAGTACGACAAACAACGCATCATCGACGCCGTCCTCATGGGGAACAAGCGGCTCTGGTCGGCGATGCAGGAGAAAGAGCACCTCTACACGCAAGAGATCACCGACGAAGTCGGCATGCGTCTCGGCGAACTTGAGGGCGTCGTCGGCGAAGAAGACGGCTACACCGCCGATTCACGCGCCGCCGAACTGCTCATCGGTCTCGGCATTCCCGAGCGCAAACACAACGACACGATGAGCAGTTTGAGCGGCGGCTATAAGCTCCGCGTTCTCCTTGCTCAGGTGCTCTTTGGCGCGCCCGATGTCCTCCTCCTCGACGAACCGACGAACCATCTCGATCTCGAGTCGATCGCCTGGCTGGAAGAGTTCCTCATCGGCTACCCGGGCCTCGTGGTGACGGTTAGCCACGACCGTCACTTCCTCAATGCGATCGTCACCCACGTCGCCGACGTAGACTACCAGACGATCACCGTTTATACCGGTGATTACGAGGACTTCGTCGAACAGAAGTACGACGAGCGCAAGAAGGCGGAGGCCCAGAATGCGGCGGCCAAGAAGAAGATTGCCGAACTCCAACAGTTCGTCGATCGCTTCGGCTCCCACGCGTCGAAGAGCAAGCAGGCTCAGTCGCGTTTGAAGCAGATGGACAAGCTGGAAGTGAAGGATCTCAAACGTTCTTCACTCGTACGACCCTTCGTGCGCTTTGAGTTCGAAAAGCCCTCGGGCCGTGACGTCCTCCGTATGGAAACCGTCACCAAGAGCTTCGTTCAGGACGACGGCACCACGCGCAAAGTCCTCAACAAGCTCAATCTCAACCTCAATCGCGGTGATCGCGTGGCGATCATTGGCCCGAACGGCGTCGGTAAATCGACGCTGTTGAAGCTCATGGTTGGCGCCCTCGACACCAAAGACCTGATGGGCGAGGCGCCGACGGTCCCCGATGATGGGACGGTCCGCTGGGGTTTCGACGCAAACGTCGGCTATTTCGCCCAAGACCACCACGAAGCGCTCGGCCGCACCGCCGCCGGGACGAACGCCTTCCAGTGGCTCTACCAGTTCGACAAGCTTCGCCCCCAGGAAGAGGTCCGCGGCGTCCTCGGCCGGCTGCTTTTCTCCGGCGATCAGGCGCTCAAGGACACGTCGTCCCTAAGCGGCGGCGAGTGCGCGCGCCTGCTCCTCGGGAAGCTCGTGCTCCTGAAGCACAACGTCTTGATCCTCGACGAACCGACCAACCACCTCGACATTGAGTCGATTGAAGGACTGATTGAAGGGCTCCAGCTCTTCAAGGGGACCGTCGTCTTCGTCGCCCACGACCGCCACTTCGTCAATTCGCTCGCCACGCGCATCGTCGAGCTCACGCCGAGCGACGACGGCGCCAAGGTGAACGACTTCGGCGGAAGCTATGAGGAATTCCTCGAGCGCTTCGGCCGCGACTACGGCCGCAAAGAGTGAGCGCGCGCGGGGCAACCGGCCCGCGCTAGTAGACGAATCTGCAAATGCCTCCGGGGCCCTCGGAGGCATTTTTTTGCGTAGGCATCGATGCACCACTGCCGCAACCGATTGCTGCAAAGATGCCTCATTGGGGCGACGGACGATTTGAAGTAGCGATTGAGGCTATGAAACGACAGCGCCTCGGCCTCGCCGCCCTCACCCTCGTCTCGCAGACCGGTTGCTTCGGCAAATTCGCGCTCGTACGCGCCGTCTAAGGCATCAACGACGGCGTCGGCAACAAGGTGCTGAAGAGCCTCGTGACCTGGGTCTTCGTCATCGTCCCCGTCTATGCGGTCGCCGGGTTCCTCGATTTCGTGATCTTCAATACGATCGAGTTCTACTCGGGGAGCAACCCGGTCGGCAGCGGCCCGGTCACGCGGAGCTACGCGCACGGCGGCGACGAACTCCATGTAACGTACACTAAAGAGGGCGGAAAGATCGTCGCCAACATCCGCCATGAGCGTGACGGCAAGCTCGTGAAGGAATCGCACCTCGTCGACGACGGCGTCCGCGTCTCAATGAAGACCGAGCTCCTCGCCGGCGGCGACCCGGTTCCGACGTCGGTCTCGGCGGTCCGCAACGCCGACGGCTCGGTCGTCGTCGATCGTGGCGACGGCCCGGAAACGATGAAACCCGGCACCGCCGCCGAGCTGCCGAGAGCCAAGTCGCCGAAGCGACCGCGACCCGCTGAAGCAGTTGGCCTTCTACCGGCCGGCAAGCTGGGGTAGACCGCACGCATGCTCGCTCGCACGCTCGCCATCGCGGCGAACACCTACCGCGAAGCCGTACGGGCCCGTGTCCTCCACGGGCTCCTCGCGCTCGCGTTCGCCGCGACGCTCTACGCGATCTTCCTCGGCGCTCTTTCTCTGAATCAAGATGCACGCGTTGTTGCCGATGTAGGGGCGGCAACGCTTTCGCTTTTTTCCGTCCTTGTCGCCATTGTTCTCGGAGCAACGAGCCTTCAGCGCGAGGTCGAGTACAAGACGCTCTTTCCGATTTTGACGCGCAAATTGCGGCGTCATGAGTTTCTCATTGGGAAACTGCTCGGAATGATTTTGACGATCTTCGTCTTTGTCTGTCTCGACGGCGCAGCGATTCTCGCGATCCTCGCCTCCCTCGGAGGTGTATCGAAAGGGCTCCTCGCCGGCGTCGTCGTTGGGGCATTGGCGCTCCTCGCAGGATTGTTCACCTGGCGGAAGCGCGACCGAGATTATATTGTAATTCCATGGGCCGCTGCCCTCTTCGGCGTGATGGCGCTCCTCGCCGAACCGGAGGCCTCCGAGCGGCGGCTGGTGCTTGCCAGCGTCACGCTGACGCTCGCCGAGAGCGCGATTGTCTCGGCGCTCGCCCTGTTCTTTTCGAGCTTCTCTTCCCCGTTCTTGACGGCCATTTTTACGCTCGCCGTCTTCCTCATTGGCCGTTCTGCCGACACGGCGACCCATCTCCCCCCGAAGGTCGTCGGTCCGTTCCTGGCTGATTTGGTGGGGAACTTTGCAAAGATCCTCCCTAACTTGCATCTTTTCGTCCCGCCGCGACCGCTGCTTCTTGGGGAGATCCCCGAGAAGCCTCTGTGGCCCTATGTAGGGCGGGCGCTCGGCTATGCGAGTGCGGTGACCGCCGCGCTCACCGGCGGCGCGGTGCTCGCGTTTCGGAAGCGCGACCTGACGTGAAGCGCCCCGTTGGTGGCCTGCGCCGCGCCGTGCTTGCGTTGGCCCTCGGAGCCGTCGTCCTCAGCGCGGGGGCCTGGCGCACCCATCGTGGCGCCCAAGAGGCGCTCGCGGCGAGCGAAGCGGCGGAGGTCAAAGGGGACGCCCTCGGGGCGATTCTTGAAGCGTATCGGGCGGCTACGCTGCGCCTCCCCGGGGATCCTCTTGCCGACGACGGCGTCGCCCGCCTCTTCGATCTCGCCGCGCGTGCCCAGGCCCGCGACGACCGGACGGCCGCCGCCCTCGCTTGGCGCGCTGTCGACGCCAGCGCCATCGCGACGCGCGGCCCCTTCGGCCCCTCGGAAGCGCTTCGGGAACGCGCACGGAAGGCGCTCGAAGGCGCCGCCGAAACAGCTGCAAATGCCCGAACTCCCTCGGGAAAACTTGTCCCCAAGAGCGACTCAGTCGCCTACGACGTCCGCGGCGATGCACGCCTCGAAAACCCGCATCTCCCCTCGCCGCTCCGCGCGTCTGCGATCGCCGCGCTTGTCTTGCTCGTGCTCGTCCTTGCGATTCCTAGACGTCGGAGCGAGGCGACGCTGCGCGCAACCGCGGAAAAGAGCTGACGTCTCCTCCAAGTTCCGTTTGCGAACCGGCGCTCGTTTGTGCGATGCGCGTGGGCCATGGCAACCGTTCCCGTAGACGAAGGCAAAGTGCGCGCGTGCCGTGAGCTTGCCGCGAATATCGCGCGCGATGTGCAGGGATACATCAATCAGCACACGTCGGTCGGTGTAGAGCGCACGATTCTGCGCGCTTATGGCGCCGAAGGGGCCGACGCCGAAGGGGCGCCCCTCGTGAATTTGGCGGTTGACCGCTACAAGGACGCCGGGCTCCTCGATCGGGGGATCCTCTACTTCGTCGGCCGCGCGCTCCTCGGCGGGTCCCGAAGCGTCCAGGAAGCGGCGGAGGCGCTCGCCTACGGCGACCTCGACACCGGGGAAGGTGGCCCATCGCTTGAAGAAATTCGCGAAGCGCTCCGCCAGCCGACCATCGACGCCCTCGCCCGCATCGACGGCGCCCGCGACCAGCGCGACGCCCTACGCGCAAGCTTCCCGGAGGCGCCAGCCCCTCACAAGTACGTGATCGTTGCGACCGGCAACATCTGGGACGACGCCCTTCAGGCGAAGGCGGCCGCCTACGGGGGGGCCGACATCGTCGCCGTCATTCGCGCTACCGCGCAATCGCTCCTCGATTACGTCCCCGATGGCGCCACCACCGAGGGCTTCGGCGGCACGTTTGCGACGCAGGAAAACTTCAAGATCATTCGTAAAGCGACGAATGAAGCGGCGAAAGAGTACGGGCGTTACATCCAGCAGACCAACTATTCTTCCGGCCTCTGCATGGCGGAGATTGCCTGGATGGCGGCCGTCGAGGGGCTCGACATGCTCCTCAATGATGCCATGTACGGCATCCTCTTCCGTGACATCAACCCATGCCGCAACTTCGTCGATCAGTACGTCGCCCGACGCATTATCGGCCGCGCAGGCATCATCATTAATACCGGTGAAGACAACTACTTGACGACTGCCGATGCCGTCGAGAAGGCGCACACAGTCCTCGCGAGCCAGTTCATCAATGAGGCTTTTGCCCACAATGCGGGCGTCTCCGACGAGAAGCTTGGGCTCGGCCACGCCTACGAAATCAATCCGTCGATTGAGAACAGCTTTCTCTTCGAGCTGTCTCAAGCTCAGCTCATTCGTCAAATCTTCCCCCAGCACCCGATCAAATGGATGCCGCCGACGAAGTTCAAGACGGGAGACATCTTCCAGAGCCACGTCCACGACGCGATGTTCAACCTGGTCGGCGTCATGACGAACCAGAGCATCGAACTCCTCGGGATGTTCAGCGAGGCGATCCACAACCCGATGTTGATGGATCGCTTCCTCAGCCTCAAAGCGACCAAGTACGTCTTCAACACGGCGAAAGACTTCGGCGACGAGATCGAGTTCAAGAAGGACGGGATCGTCGCGAAACGCGCGGTGCAGGTCCTCGATGAAGCGCTTGAGCTCCTCCAAACCGTTGAAAAAGAAACGATTTGGGGAGCGATCGCCCGTGGAGATTTCGCCGACGTAAAGCGCCTTCGGGATGGCGGCAAAGGCTATAAGGGGGTCGTTGCGCGGCATCCCGAGTATCTGAATCCTCTATTGAGCCTCCTCGAAGGCGATGCAAAAGGCGGCGAAGCTGCCGGAACGGGGGGTTGAAATGAGCGACGAAAAGCAGCTTCTTCGCGCCTACGGCGACCGCCGCGGCGACGGAATGATCCAGCTCTCCTTCACGCTGGAGGTCGCCCCTGGGGCGCGCGCCCGCGAGGCGGCGAAGCGTTTTGCGGAACTCCACGGCATCCACGAGCCGCTCGTCGCATCGATGGAGGAGGTCGCCCCCGGATTTTCCCTCTTCGTCGTCTACGGCCACTCCCAGCACGCCGTCGATCTCGCCACCATCGAGGTCCCCGAGCTCCGCACCGAAGCGCTCTCCCGCGAGGTCGTCTACGCGCGCATCCAGGAAAAACTCGGGCGAAAGCTCGTCGTCGTCGGGGCGTGCACCGGCTTCGACGCCCACACCGTCGGCATCGACGCGATCCTCAACTACAAGGGATTCTCCGGCGACAAGGGGCTCGAGTCCTACAAGTGCTTCGAGGCCTACAATCTAGGCGCTCAGGTCGAAAACGAGCAGCTCCTCGCGCGGGCCCTCGCCGTCAACGCCGACGCGATCCTGATCAGCCAGATCATCACCCAGCGAAACAGCCACAAGGAAAATGCGGCTGCGTTCATCGAACTCTTGAATCAACAAGGGCTCCGGGACCGGTTTGTTTGCCTCCTCGGCGGGCCGCGTATCGACCACAAACTCGCCCTCGAACTCGGCTTTGATGCCGGCTTCGGAACGGGGACCAAACCGGGCGACGTCGCCAGCTACCTGGTGGAGCGGCTCGCCTAACAGCCTGCTTTAGAAGCAAAAAGGCCTCCGTGAGAATTCACGGGGGCCTTCTTCGTTCGGGTGCATCAATCCTCGTTTACGCAGCCGCTTCCGCTGCGCGTCCGCCCAGAACCGCCGAAGCCGGTGAGGAACCGGCGCGCAGAGCGGTAGCGGCAATCACCGGAAGACGCGTGTGAGCGGGTGCGGCCGCTATTCCTTCGGCGGCGACCTCGAAGTGCTCTTCGATCAAATCCTCGATGCAGCCGTGGCAGGCGCCGCAATCGCCGCCAGCGCGGCAGGAACGGGTGACCTCCTCACGGGTGTGGGCACCATCGGCAATGGCGGCGCGAACCCGGTCGTCGGTGACGGCGAAGCAGCAGCAGACGTACATCGTGACGAGCATCTTAGTGAAAACGGTTATCGATACAAGAGGAAATCGATAACCGTTTTCAACAAGCCCAAAAAGAGAGGCCCCCGTTGCCATGGGCAGACAGGGGGCCTCGCGAAGTACCGGATTCTACGAAAGAATCAGCCGTGAATTTGCTGGGCGAGGTAGTTCTGCTCGCCGACCTGCTTGAGGAGGTCGAACTGAGCTTCAAGCCAGTCGACGTGCTCCTCCTCCGCCTGCAGGATTTCGATGAGGAGCGCTTCCGAGCCGTGGTCGGCGACCGAACGGCAGTGGCCGATCGCCTTCTTCAGGAGCGGGATCGCAGTGAGCTCCACCGCGTAGTCGTTCTTGAAGATTTCGGGGACGGTCGTCCCGACTTGGAGTTTCGAGAGCCGCTGCAAGTTCGGAAGCCCCTCCAGGAAGAGGATGCGCTCGATGAGCTTGTCGGCGTGCTTCATCTCGTCGATCGACTCGTGATGGATGTAGTCCGCAAGCTTCTTGAAGCCCCAGTTCTTGCACATCTTCGCGTGCAAGAAATACTGATTGATGGCGGTCAGTTCGCCGGTGAGGATTTCGTTGAGGAGATCGATAACGGTGGCGTCACCCTTCATAGCCCTCGATGTAAACACCGGGACGGGCACCAAGGCAAGCGCTCCGATCGACCCGGACGCATCTTCCTAAAAAGACCGATGATTCGACCGCGGTAGCCGGTTTCGGTGGCGGAACTCTTACGCGGGGACCGGTCCCCCTCTTTCCGCGATCACTCGCGCTTCCCAATGACGATGAAAGTCATGTTCGGCAAGGAGTCGGTTCAGCGCGCGAGCTGAATCGCGAGGAAGGCGTCGACCGATGAACCGGTGCCGATCCCTGCCCCGGCGATTCCGTCGCGGCCGAGGCGCTGCTGGGCGCGGAGGTCGATCGTGAGGCAGCCACACGCATCACTCGCGCGGAGCCCGGCGCCAACGGCGAGGAGCTCGCCGCGAGACAAATCGCTGGCGGCGAAGAGCTGCGCAAGGAGGCGCGTACGACCGGAGACGGGCAGCGGAATCCCGGCGCGCCCCGCGAGCGTCGACGAACGGAGCGGCACGAAGAAGGCATCACGATCGGCGACCGCACGGACGACGGCGCCGGAAAGGTCGCCGGCAACATGGGTAGCCGCGAGAGAAAAATGAGCATTTTCAAGGATTCCGACTCGGATTCCCCCTTCAACGACGGCGCCACCAGCGGGGAGTCGGGTCGCAAAGGCGCGGAGCCCAAACAGGCGACGATCAGCCGCGGCGCTCAAGAATGGCGCGCCGAGGGGCTTGCCGGCCGCTTGGACCGGCACCGCCACGCCACCTCCCCTCACCTGGATCGCCCCGGCGCCGTCGCCGACGGAGAAGGCGAGTTGGGCGCGCAGGTAGGCGGCGGCAACTCGGCCCGGAGATGCAGCGGCAAGTGCGGATGACGCCTGAAGAAATTCCCCGGCGAGGCCCGGATTCGCCACCGCGGCGAGGGCGCCAGCCGCGACCTCCGGGTCGAGCCTTGCCCGATAACCCCCGAGGCGACGCCCCAAGGGGAGTGCGGCACGCGCTTCGACGCGCTCCGCGTGGGCAACCGCCGCCCCGCCGTCGCCAACCAAGAAGGCCGTCGCTCGCGCCTGCCCCTCGACGCGAACGCCTGCGAGCGGACCGCCGAGGAACGCCCCGCCGTCAACGGAGCCGCGGCCGCGAAGGAACGGGGTCGCCGTTGTGCGTGAGAGCGCGGTGCTAGCGACGTCGCCAGTGAAAAAGCTGGGGACGAGCGTGATCGATGCACCTCCCGATCGCCCGTGCAAGCCGCCGGCAAACACCGTTTCGAGCGCGCCAAGCGGGTTCCCCTCATCACCGCCACGACGGCTACGAAGTTTGGTGACGACCCCAAAGAAGGCCCCGTTGGCGACGCGGGTGGTCATCGAGAACTCGGAACGATTCCAAAGGGATGCCGCGCGTGAGAGTTCCGGTTCGAGGCGGAGCGCGCGGAGGCCGATGCGGGCGTCGGTCGCGACGAGGAGCGTCGTCCCCGCGGCAGCGTGTCGGAGCGAGCCGTCCAGGCTTATCCCTCCGCCACCCCGCGACTCCACAAGTGCGTGGAGCGTGCCTGCACGTGCCAGGAGAGCGACGTCCCCATAGGCGCCGCCGGCCGTGTAACCGCCCCCAACAAGGGTCACGCGGGGTGCGTCGGGGTCGGGAATCCCGCGAAATTTCCCAGCTGCGAGGGGGACGTTCACGCCGAGGCCGAGGCGAAGACCGTCCCTTCCACGAAACGCGACGTCCGGCGGCAGCACACCGAAGCGATCGGGTGCGCGGAGCCAGGCCCAAGGCGTGTAAAATACAGGTATCGACCAAATCCGGACGGTCGCGTTCCGCAGGAAAAGGTCGGACGGCGGCGAGACGGTCGCAGCGTCGACGCCGATGCGAAGCGGGGCGTCGAGGCAGGGGCAAAAGGCGAGATGGGTTCGCCCTTTGAGCGACACGCCAAAACGATCGCGCTTGACCTCCAGGGCATCGGCGCGGAGCGTCCAGAGCGGCGTCGTCGGTCCTCCGCCGTCGGTCGCCGAGCGATCGCCAAAGGTAATCACGACGTTGCCGCGTAAGCCGAGCGTTTCCGAACGGGAGCCGCTGCCGGAAGCTACGCCGTATTCGATGTCGTCCGCGTGGAGCGTGACCGGCTCCGGCTCGTCGGCCGACGCCATCCCAGAAGCGAGGAGCCCCAGAAGAAGGGTGGCAAATGCAGCTAATTTGCGGCCGCGGCGAGGCACCGCGGGCGCCCCGCGATCAGCTCTTCGGAGGCGCCTCGGAGGCGGCAGGCTTTGTTGCGGGCTTTTTCCCGGCACCCTTCTTCGACCCCTTCGTGGCTTTCGGCGCGTCTTTTCGTGTTTTTTCCGAGCGCGGCGCGTCCGGTGCATCGGCAGGGGCGTCCGCGGTCGGAAGTACGATCGCGTAGAAATCGCCCTCGGCGTCTTTACGCCACTCGCCGGTCAGCGCGGTCGCCTTTCGGAGGTCGATAATCAAGTCGGTCCCCCCTTTTCCTGGATGAAGCCGGGCACTTTGGAGTGCCGTCGGAAATCCTTCCGCGTGAAGGGCATTCCGGTCGTTGCGGTGGGGGACGTTCATCGCGGGGAAATGAAACACCCAATGGCCGGCGCCCCCCGCCCCTTTCACGTCGACCACTTTCGCGGCGTGCACGGAAAGCAGACCGGTATCGCCCGGCCGCATTTCAAACCGAAGGAAGCGCAGTCCGCTTGCTTTTGCGGCCTTCCCGGCGCCTTTCCCTGGCGATTTCCGTTGTTTGGGGCGCGATGGCCCATCTGAGTACGTGTAGCCCCCCGGCGCGCCCGCCGGTCGCTTCGGCGCTTCCGGTTTCTCTTCCGCCTTTGCAGCCTCCCCCTTCGCCTCCTTGGCGGGCGCTTTTTCGGCGGCCGGTGCCTCGGCCCTTGCGCCAGGGGCGACCGCAAGGAGCGCGGCGAGTGCACCGGCGACGACGCGAACGAAAGAACCGGGGCGCGGAAGTGCGAACAGACCCATAGGGGCGACAGTGGACCACGCCTACCCCGTCGGCGCCAATTTCCGTGCATCCCGCCGCCGCCTTTTCGCGCTAGAAAGCGGCCTATGGTCATCGCAAAAGGGGTCGTAGCGCCCGACTTCGAACTGGCATCCCACGAGGCAAACGCGGACGGCAAGCCGGGAAGAAAGATCCGTCTTTCCGAGTATCGTGGAAAGAAAACCGTCGTTCTTGCCTTCTATCCTCTGGATTTCAGTCCGACCTGTACCACGGAGAACTGCGCATTCCGTGATGATTTCAGTGACTTCGAGGCGGCCGATATCCAGATTCTTGGGATCAGTGTCGACTCGGTATGGACCCACAAGGCGTACGCCGAGAAGCTGGGCCTCACCTACCCACTCCTTGCCGACTTCCATCCAAAGGGGGCGGTTGCCGCGCTGTTCGGCCTCTACCACGCGGAAAAGGGGATCACGGCACGCGCGACCGTGATCGTCGGAAAAGACGGAACGGTCCTTCACGCGGAAGAACACGCCCTCGGGACGCCGCGCGTAAACAAGAACCTCTTGGCGGCGGTGCGCGGATGAGCGGCGATATTACGGCACTTCTCGGTCCTGGAACGCGCTTCGAAGGCAAGCTTCATTTCGACGGCTGCGTCCGAATCGACGGCATTTTCCGCGGCGAAATCCGGAGCGAAGACACGCTCATCGTCGGCGAGGGGGCTGAGATCGATGGTACGATTACCGTCGCAACGGTGATTGTACGCGGAAAGATTCAGGGCGATATATTTGCAAAAACGTCCATTGAACTTTTCGCCCCCGGTGTCGTAATCGGCGATGTCACCACCCCCGAGTTCGCCGTCGAGCGCGGCGCCCGTTTCGACGGTCGGTGCATGATGCATGCTCCCGCGGCGGGCACTGCGGACGACCTTGCGGCCGGTGCCACCGACGCTCCCCGCCCGCCCCGGGAACGCACCCCCCCGCCGGCCCCCGTTGGGCCACCGCGTCGAGCGTCTGTGTGAAGCGCGCGCTGGTTTACCTTGCCCTCCAAGGGTTTGTCGCGTGCGGAGCGAATCGCGTGACCCCAGCGCCGACCCCGTCCGCGGACGCGGCGACCTCCGCGGCGCCGGTTGGCGATGCAAGCGCGTCTGCCAGTGACGCAACCGGCGGATTTGCGACCGCCGAGCACCTTCGCGCGGCGCTCGCAAGCGACGCCGTTCAGACGAGCGAGCAGCATGTACTTGAGGGGGCTGGGAACGGCGTCGAGTGGACGACGACGAACCTAACCCCCGTATGCCTCCGTCTCGCCGCGGCCGGCCCGTATACCGTCGTCGTCGATGGAAAACGCCAAGCGGACGGAATTGCGCCGATCGATGGTGCTCTCGTCCCTGCCGCGGGACCGCTCTGCGTGCCCGCCGGCGAGCTGCGCGTCGTCGGGGCCTCGAGAGGTCGCATCGTGGTCGCGTTTGGAGCCCGGAAGTAACGCCCCGATCGACGGGAGAACGCCGAAGCTGCGGAATCGACACAAAGAAAACGGGACTCTCGAAAAGAGAGTCCCGTTTTGGCGCCGAGGGGCAAGAGGCTCAGCGGCGCTTGCGGCGACCGGCGAGGAGCAGCGCGAGTCCGGCGACGAAACCGGCCGGAACGGCAGCAAGTCCGCCAGCTTCGGTCGGCGAAACCGCACAACCACCGCCATCACCACCGCCCGACGGCGGGGTGCCGGCATCGGCCTCCGGCTCGGGACCGGCTTCCGGCTGGGGCTCCGGCTGCGGTTCCGGCGTCGGGATCGGCTTGCACTGGCCGATGTTCGACGACGACGAGGTGCACTCTTCGCCGGCGGGGCAGCCCTTGCTCAAACGGCAGCCCGGGTCACAAGCGCCGGTGTCGACGTTGCAAACGAGGCCGACGCCGATTCCGCAATCGCCGTCCGCCTGGCAACGGCCGCAGGTGCCACTGCCGCCGTCGGTCGCGCTGCAGGCGCCCGCCTGGCATTCGTTGGCCGTCTTGCAGGAGCGACCATCCGGGAGACCGCACTTCATCGTCGCCGCGTCGCAGGTGAGGAAGCGGCACTGGGGGCCGTCCGCACAGTCTTCGCGGTTCAGGCGGCCGCACTTGTTGTCGACGGTCGAACAGGTTCCGCTCGCACAGACGATCTTGCCGCCCTGTTCCGCGTTGCCACACTGGCCACCGGCGATGGTCGCCGGGATCGGCTGGCCGCCAGCGAGCTTCGCCGCGCATTTGCCAACGGTATCAGCGCCCTGAACGAGACAGAACTGGTCCGCCGCGCAATCGGCGTGGATGTCTTTGCGGCAGCTCGCTTCGCAGGCGCCGGTGGCGACGTTGCAGATCGCACCGAGGTGCGGTCCGCCGGCGGCGGCCGCGCAATCGGCGTTCGCCGCACACTTCCCGCAAGAACCGTCGGCCTTGCAGAGCGGGTTCGCGGCTGCCGGGCAGACGTTGGTCGCCGGGGCGCCGACGCCGAAGTCGCCGCCGCACTTCGCACAATTTCCCTTGTTCGGGTCAGCTGCGGCCTTGATGCAAATCGGCGCAGTGGCCGACGGGCAGGTCACCTTGGCGGCATCAGCCGGGTCGCCGATGGAGAGTTCACAGCCTTTGCAGGCGAAGTCGTCGGTATTTACGCCGGCAACGGCGGGAACGACGGCAGTGCTCGTCTTGACACAGTTTGCCGTCGGTGCCGCGCACGTCACCGGGAGCGAGTTCGTCCCTGCCACGAGCTGGTCGAACTGGGCTTGCGTCGGGCAGGCGGTCGCGTCTGCCGCGGGCGCCTTGAAGACGAAGACGTCGCCGACCGAGAATCCGCCGGCCGGCACGCCAACGCCGCCGATCCCACCGCCGGCGTTGTCGCCAAACAGTTGGAATTTCAGATGAAAGAAGCCAGTACCGTTCGCGACGTCGCGTGCGGCAACCGTCCAGCCCTTCTCAAGACGCGTCCACGTGTTCGTCTTCGGGATGCTCGCGTAGGCACCGTAGCTCGGGGTGCCGTCGTCGTCTCCACCGTTGTACGTCGACCCCGCGATGAAGTGCTGCTTCGCGAAAACGTCGCCACCGACGAAGTTCCCGTCTGCGCCGACGTAGTTCGCGGCGATGTACCCGCCGCTACCACCGGGGTTATTCCCCTGCTTGGCCCACGCAACGACGCAGAAGTTCTCTCCCGACGCCGCAGCGATCTTGGAGGCGCGTCGCGTTGCGACGTTACCGCCGGCCCCGGCATAGTTCACCGCCGGATCAGCCGGATCGGCGGCGGGGATCGAGAGGTAGTTGCCCTGGCACACGTTCGCTTCGGTTGCCGTAATAATTTTGCGAACTTTGCCGGCGGCATCCGGACACGCGGGCTCGTTTCCGCAGTCCCCTTTTTGGTTGGCAAGGGCGCGCCACTGGCTCGCGTCTGGCCGGTCCCAGGTTTCGCTAAAGACAAGCGTCGGCGCGGCGAACGCGAGCGCGGGGACGAAGGTCGAAACGGCGGCACCGACAAGGGCCAAAAGGCGGGAATTTTGCTTGGAACGCATGCAGATCTCCTCGAAGTACGGCCTAGTCGAAGCTGCGACGGGCGCCGAGTGAAGTTCACGACGGCCTTCGGTGGTGACCGAAAGCGGGGGCGAGGGCCCAGAAGTGGAAGGCTTGCGGGCAGTTCGAGGTGAACGCGCGGAACGCGAAACGCCAAAAACAGGAAGCCCGAGCGTTGAATCTACCTGAGCGGACGGCTCGTGCCACGCAGGAAATCAAAAGAGCCGCGGAAGAAATCCACGGCCCCATCCGTTCGGGCAAATTCACGGGGTTTTTGCCGTGTTGCGGCTCTCAAAGCAGCTGGATGTCGACGCGCCGATCCTTCGCCCAACCGGCTTCGTCGGTACCGGTCGCATCGATCTTGCCGCGGGAAGTGGCGCGAAGGCGCTCCTCTTGGACGCCCAAGTCCTTCAAATAGCGCCGAACCGCCGTCGCGCGGGCTTCGCCCAACGAGAGGTTATATTCCTCTTCGCCGCGCGGATCGGCGCGACCGACGAGCGCCACGCCGCGCCCGCGGAGCGCCCCCTCAACGAGGCATCGCGCCACCGCCGCAAGAAGTGTTCGATCTTCGTCGCCAATTTGCGAGGAATCGAAGTCGAAGCTCGATTTCGTCTCCGTCTGCGTCAGGCCGCACGCGCGGGCGATCTCGTCGTCGACGTGGAGATTTCCGCTAATGATTCCAGGGCCCGGAGCCGCCTTCGTCGCCCCTGCCACCGTCTCCGAGCCCGTCGATCCGTTTCGAAAGGTGGCGGGCGTCTTCGTGTCGGTCGCTTTTGCGCCACTTCCGCCGCAACCGACGGCGAAAGACGCCGCGAAGGTAGCGGCAAGAAGCGAATTTTGCTTGAACATTTGACGGAGCATCACAAACCTCGGAAGCGGCAGGACGGAACCGGAAGACCCGACCCGCTAGGACGTTGGAGGAAGTAGGATATTCCTCCCCTGAGTGGGAGGCCAACTTCCGGCGTCGGCGTGCCGGCGAAGGGTTTCGGTGGCCGCGGGACGGGAGGTTTGTTAGCAGCGCGCCCATGGACGTCACCGTTCTCGTCGAACCCGAACCGAATCTCGAGCAAATCGCGCGTGTTCTTGACGAACTCGGCCACGAGGGGCGCGTCCATACCGTCGGTACGTGGGGCAAGAAGGAGCAGGCGCTCCTCTTCGAAGCGGCGAAGGGGCATCGACCGCTCACGCTGGAGCATTTCGTTCCGAGCAGCCTCGAAACAATGAAAGAGGTCATCCACGACGGGCGGAACACACTCTTCGCGTTCAATCAGTTTCAAAAGCGCTTCTTTCGCTCGGACGACGAGGACGCGACCCTCTACGGATACAACCACCAGGACATGGCGTGGGTGACTGGCCCCGGCTACTTTGAAGTCCGCTCGGGCGAAAACGAAGGGGAAATCGCCATCGACTACGCGAAACGCCTTCCGACGAAGACGCCGAGCGGGTGGCCCCCCGTCCTGCCGAACAGTGCCCGCCTCGGCTCGCTGGTCTACGAAGGCATGATTGACTATATGCGCGGAATTTCCGAGCATGTCGCGATTGGTCGAGCGTTCAAAAAGGGCGCTTTCATGGACGCTTGGTTCGTGCTCGTCCGGAAAGACGCGTAAGAAACTCGGCGCGTTCGCGCCGAACTTCGGGAAGCGCGAAGCAGGTTTGACGACACGGGCAACTTCGACGGCACCGACGAAAGAGAGGCCCCATGGAGCTCCGGACGCTCGCTTCGATCGCGGAAATTCCTTCGGAAACCTGGAACGCACTGGTGCCGGACGGCGCCGTGTTTCTCGAACATGCCTGGCTTTCGGCGCTGGAGTCGAGCGGCTGCGTTGCAACAAACGACAGCCGCGACGCGCGGGAGCGTCCGCGCGCATTCCACCTTACGCTGTGGGATACAAGCGGCCCTGAGAAGAAGCTGGTCGCTGCCGCGCCAGCCTACCTCAAGGCGAACAGCGAAGGGGAGTTCATCTTCGACCACGCCATCGCCAACGCCGCCCCACGGCTGGGCGTTCGCTACTACCCGAAGCTCGTCCTCTTCGTCCCGTTTACGCCGGCGACGGGCACCCGCGTCCTCATCGCGCCCGAGATCTCCGGAAAAATCCGCGACGACCTACTGAGAACATTCTTCCAAGGTGTTGCAGAAGTCACTGAAGAACTTGGGCTTTCGAGCGCTCACGTCCTCTTTCCTCCGAGCACGGAAACCGCCGCCGCACAGGGCGCCGCGTTTCGGGAGAGGTTCAGCGTCCAATACCAGTTTCAGAACGAAAACTTTAGAGATTTCGAGGACTTCCTTAGCATTCTGCCAACCAAGAAACGCACCCAGGTGCGACGCGAGCGGAAACAGCTTGAAATCGATGGTGTTTCCGTCCGCACCCTCGGCGCCGAAGAGCTCGCGCAGACGGCCGTCGTCGACGACCTCTTCCGCTTCTACACCAGCACCGTCGACCAATTTCTTTGGGGCCGCCGGTACCTCAACCGCGCCTTTTTTGCGACGGTCGCCGAAACGTTCGCCCATCGGCTTCGACCGGTCGTCGCCGAACGGAACGGAAAACGCATCGCCGGTGCGTTCAACGTCCAGGGCGGAGATACGCTCTGGGGCCGCTATTGGGGGGCGGACGAACAGCTCCCGTTTCTGCACTTCAATGTTTGTTATTATCACGGCATTGAGGAGTGTATCGCAAACAAGTGGCGATGGTTCTCCCCGGGCGCTGGCGGCGAACACAAGCGCGTTCGCGGCTTCTATCCTCGGATCACGCGCTCCGCTCACCTTTTTACGAACCAAGGTCTCGACACTGCCGTAGATGATTTTTTCGCTCGTGAACGCGAATCAATCGAAGCTCTCCTTCGGGAGGAAGGGCGCCTACGACCCGATTTTCCCGAAGATCTCTACCGGCAGGCCGGCGACGCGTCCGTCCGCGAAGCGGGAGACGGCGCGCCCTTCGTGACCAACGCGTCCGTCCGCGAAGCGGGAGACGGCGCGCCCTTCGTGACCAACGTGTAGCGGGCGAACTTGGGCAAACGGAAAACGGAAATCGACGACACGCCCAATCCCTGCTAGACGCCGACCAACGTGAAGTCCCAGGCCGCACTCCGTCGCGTACGGGTCGGGCGTCGTATCCTTAACGGCGCCTACCTCGCGGTCGCGACGTGGGTGGTCGTTTCGAGTGTGTGGCAGATCACGGTGGCGACCTTCGCGCTCGGCGAAGGCGCGAAGGGGGCTGCGACTGCGGAGACCGTCGGTCCCGCCTGCGCAAAGGCCCTCTTTGACTATCGCACGGCCCTCGAAGGGGCTTGGAACAGCGCCCACGCGAATGCGTCGACGGATCCAGCCCTTCGCCGTGCCGAAGAAAAAGCCCACGATACCGATGGGTTAGCTGAACGCTATCGTGCGGCACTCGCCCCACACGCCGCCACACAAGCGGCGGTTGCGACAACCTGCCGAAACACCCCGCGCGGTTCCCGCGCAGAACTCGTCCTCGCCCGCCTCGCATCGGGCCAACTCCTCGCCGCAGATCGGGCATCCGCATTCCCTCTCTCGGAGCTGCGCGACGCAGTATCTCGAGAAATTCCAGCACCTTAGCATCTCCAACCGCCCCTTCGCCGGCCGCCGCGCCGACGCAAGGGGCTTTTCTGTAGCTGACTCCCCTGACGCCGGCCTTCCGCCGGCCAGGAAATCCCCGCCGGTCGACCGACTCGCCCTCCGCGAGCGCACGCCGCGCCCCTCGCCGCCGATGCGGCGAACCGACACCTGAAGAGACCGAGCGCCGACGCGCCGGACCGATCCATGACCGAAACGAATGCCCTCGCGGCCGACCTCGACGCCGCCGTCACCTTCGACGCGATCCCCCTCAGCGCGGACGTCCGCCGCGCCCTCGACGAACTCGGATTCGCGCGCCCGACGCCGGTCCAGAAGGCCGTTTTTGCTCCGGCTTCCGCCGGAAAGAACTTGGTCGTCCAAGCGCGAACCGGGACCGGGAAGACGGCCGCCTTCGGCCTCCCGATCGTCGACTCCCTCGTCGACCCGAAGAAAAAGGGCGTCCAAGCGCTCATCCTCGTCCCTACCCGCGAGCTAGCGCTCCAGGTCGCCCGCGAGCTCGGCGCCCTCGGGAAGTACAAAAAGCTTTCGATTACGGCCATCTACGGTGGTGCACCGATGGGCGCCCAGATTGAGGCCCTCGAAGGCGGCACGCAGATCGTTTGCGGAACGCCCGGTCGCGTCCTCGATCACCTGCGACGCGGCACCCTCGACCCTAAGCTCGTGAAGATCTTCGTCCTCGACGAAGCCGACGAGATGCTCTCGATGGGTTTTGCCAAGGAGCTCCACGCGATCGTCGAACGCCTCCCGAAGGAGCGCCAGGGGCTCTTCTTCAGCGCGACGATCCCGCCGGACATTGAGCGCATGGCGACGAGCCAGCTCAAAGATCCCGAGTTTGTCACCCTGTCGTCGGACCAGGTCGGCGCCCTGCAGATCGCCCACTATGTCTACCCGATCCAGGGGGACAAGTGCGGCGCCCTCGTAAAGGTTCTGGAGATTGAGAACCCGGAAAGTGCGATTGTATTCTGCAATACCAAGCACGAGACCGAGCGCGTCGCCGAGGTCCTGAAGCGCAACGGCTACGACGCCGATTGGCTGAACGGCGACCTTGAGCAGAAGGAGCGCGAGCGCGTCATGGCAGCGACCCGCGAGGGGAAAGTTCGCTTTCTCGTCGCGACCGACGTCGCCGCCCGTGGCATCGACATCAGCCACCTTACCCACGTCATCAATCACGACTTCCCGGAAAGCCTCGAGAACTACGTGCACCGCACTGGCCGCACCGGCCGCGCGGGGAAGACCGGGACGGCGATCAGCCTCGTGGAGCCGAAGGATATCGGCAACTTGTACCTGCTCCGGCTGACGTACAAGCTGAAGCCGGTCGAGAAGCACCTGCCGTCGTCGGCGGAACTCAAGACGCGCCATGAGCTGGATGTCGTTCAGCTCTTTGCCGATATGTTCGGCAATAAGGCCGTCGACGAGGAAGATCTCGCCATCGCGCGGCGCCTGCTCAGTCACGAAAATGCCGAGCGCATCATCGCGGCATGCATCCGAACCCACCTCGGAGACAAAGAAGATAAGGCGAAAGAGGCGGCCGCCGATGCGCGCCGCGCAAAAAACCCCGCACCGGTCCGCGAAGTCCGTGCAGAACGCACCGAACGCGCCCCCGCACCGGCCCGCGAAGTCCGTGCAGAACGCACCGAACGCGCCCCCGCGCCGGCTCGCGAAGTCCGTGCAGAACGCACCGAACGCGCCCCCGCGCCGGCTCGCGAAGTCC
>DYPH01000300.1 GCA_020720045.1 Sorangium cellulosum
CCATCGCATACGCGATCTTCTCCGCGATCGCGGTCGTGCCTTCGAGGCGGTTGTACGTCCCGTCCGGCTTGTCAAAGACGCTCGATGGCAGGCCGTAACGGACCTTCACCGTATCGGCGAGCATCTTGTTCCGTTCTTGAAGGAACATCGAGATCTCGCCCCGTCGGTCAAACAGTACTTCGTGGATGTGGTTCGACATCACACAAACAGCGATCACCTCGATGCCATACGCCTCCGCGTAGCGCGCCGTCGCGTATTTGTAGAGCTGTTCGACGCTGGAAGCGTACTTGCCGCCTCGGTCGTAGTTCGGCGTGAACTTATGGGCGCGGTCGACGCATCGTCGCGTGACTTCGTAAAAGGTTCCTGGGAGGTACTGGTGGGCGTACGACATGCGCGCCGCCCCCCAGGCCCCGTGCCAACGCGAATTCCGAGTAAATCTGGCCATTCACGTGGGGGGAGGGGGTGGCCCCGGCCGAATTTGCGTGGCCTGGGCCAGGGGGGATCGGGACATCGAAGGGCTAAAAAAGGAGGGCTTCGCAGCCCCTCCTCTCTACTCGCAGCCCGCAGTGATCTTCGCGCAGCGCTCGTCGCAGTCGAGGGCCGCTTCGTCGTTGGCGTGGTTGGTGAAGAAGCCGGACGCGTCGCTGCAGCGGGCCTCGCAGCGCTCCCGCTGGGCGACGAGGGCGGCGCAGCGGTCGTCTTTGGCCTTTAGGGTCTGCTTCGCGCGCCTCCGCACAGTGGCGCATGGGCTCGGCTTCGCCGGTTGCGAGGTGGGCTCGGGGCCGAGCTTCTCCGTCCGGATGCAGAGGAAGGCCGCCGCCTTGATCGCTTCGAAATCGTTCTTCTTCAGGGCCGCAGCCGCCCCCTCAGAAGCGGGCGCCCACGCCGCCGTGAGGACCTCCGCCGTCGGGTGGTTCGCGGCGACCGCCTTGAGGAACGCGTCGTCGCGCATGAGTTTCGCTTCGTCGAGGGCGGTCGGGTCGAGGGGCGGGAGACCGGTCTTCCACGCGGCCGGGGACCGCGCGAGCTCCTTCGCGAACGCCGCGTCGAGGGCGCCGCCACAGCCGAGCTTGCCGTAGAGGGCCCGGTCCTCCCCGGTTAGTTGGTGCGAGGCCACCGCCGCGGCGACGCGCGCGGCTTCCGCGTTCCCGAGGAAAATGCCGTCCCCGTCCTTGAGGGCGGCGAGGGCGGGCCCCGGCGGCTTGCCCGCGTCGAAGGCAGCAGATCCACCTGATAGCTGGATTTTAGAGACAGCGTGCCGTCGCGTATTTGTAGAGCTGTTCGACGCTGGACGAATACTTCCCGCCCCGGTCGTAGTTCGGCGTGAATTTGTGGGCCCGGTCGACGCAGCGCCGCGTGACTTCGTAGAAGGTTCCGGGGAGGTACTGGTGGGCATACGACATGCCCGCCGCTCACCAGGCCGCGTGCCAACGCGAATTCCCCGCGAATTGGGCGATTCACGAAGGGGAAGGGGGTGGCCCCGGCCGAATTTGCCTGGCCTGGGCCAGGGGGCTGCAGGCCGTCTTGGAGAAGGAGTGCCGTTCGAGCGACCGGTTCGTAAGACATTGGCGCCGTGTCCCGCTAGGCGGACGGACGCGGTTGTTGAGAACTCCGCGCCGTGTCCCGCTAGGCGGACGGACGCGGTTGTTGAGAACTCCGCGCCGTCTCCCGCTAGGCGGACGGACGCGGTTGTTGAGAACTCCGCGCCGTCTCCCGCTAGACCGCCCGTGGGTTGCATCGATCCGCCGCGTTGACGGCGGATCCAACT
>DYPH01000301.1 GCA_020720045.1 Sorangium cellulosum
TGGGCGGCTGGGTCCTGTCGTTGGGACTGGGGCTCGCCGCCGCGGGTCTGCTATTCGAAATGGGAGCGAACGAAAATGCCTAAAGGCAAGAACCAGGTCGGCGGTCGTCACGGGGGCGAGGATGCGGCGACCCCAGCCCGCCCGCCGAATCGCGCCGAACGTCAAGCCGCCGGCAAGGCGTTGCGCGAGCGGGTACCGCGGGAGCAGCACGGCGAATGGACGCCGCCCCATCATCGCCGCGATGCGGTCGACCTGGTGATCGAATCGAGCCAGGGGCGCATCCCGGAGCTCGTCCCCATTCGCTATGGCCGCATGGCGGTGTCGCCGTTCACCTTCTATCGCGGCGCCGCGAACATCATGGCCGCCGATCTGGCCGGGGCGCCAACGACCGGCGAGCGCGTGCAGTTGTGCGGCGACTGCCACTTGCTGAACTTCGGCGCCTTCGCCACGCCGGAGCGGCGGGTGATCTTCGATATCAACGACTTCGACGAGACCCTTCCGGGGCCCTGGGAATGGGACCTCAAGCGGCTTGCGGCAAGCTTCGTGCTCGCGGCCCGTTCCAACGGCCTTGCCGCGGCCGACCAGCGCGACGCCGTGCTCGCCTGCGTGCGCTCCTATCGCGAGCGGATGGCGGAATTTGCCGACATGCGCGCCTTGGACGTCTGGTATGCGCGCATCGAGCTGAGTACGGTCCTGGCGTCGCTCAGCGACAAGGCGACGGTCGCCCGCCTGCGCAAGCGCCTCGACAAGGCCGCGGCACAGACCGTCGCCGAAACGGACTTCCCGAAGATGGTCGCGGGCAGCGGCGACCGTTATGTCATCAAGGACAATCCGCCGCTCATCTATCACCATCCGCATCTCGACCTGGCGGCCAGCCAGGACAATATCCGGCAAGCCACCGCGGCCTACCGTACGGCGCTCCCGGACGACCGCGGCCTGCTGTTCGACCGCTACCGAATGATCGATATGGCGTTGAAGGTCGTCGGCGTCGGCAGCGTCGGAACCCTCTGCGCCGTCGTGCTGATGATGGCAGAGGACGACGACCCACTCTTCCTGCAGGTGAAGGAGGCGCGCCGGTCGGTGCTGGAGCCCTATTTGGCCCAGAGCCTCTACGCGAACCAAGGGCAGCGTGTCGTCGAGGGGCAGCGCCTGATGCAGTCCGCGAGCGACATCTTCCTCGGCTGGACGAAAGGCGACGAGGGCCGGGAGTTCTATGTACGCCAACTGCGCGACATGAAGATCAAGCCCCTGGTCGAGATCTTCAATGCGACCACCATGGCCGACTACGCCGAGCTGTGCGGCTGGACGCTCGCGCGTGCGCACGCGCGTTCGGGGGATGCGGCGACAATCGCCGGGTATCTCGGCAAGAGCGACCGGTTCGACAAAGCCGTCGCGGACTTCTCCGTTGCCTACGCCGACCAGAGCGAACGCGACCATGCCGCGATGCTGGACGCCCTGCGCGAGGGTCGGATCGAGGCGGATTTCGAGCACTGATCGCCGGCCGGTGTGGATTCCGTTTCACCAGCTCGCTGGCGTGGAGCAACGGGGGGTTTCGGGGACAATATACGTAACTCGCACGCCTATAGGGCCTTGTTGACCGTCGCCAGCGGCAGGAACAGCGTCATTGACGAGTCCGGCAGGGCGATGAAGCCGTGGTGCCGGTAGAAGGCCGCCGCGGGGTCGTCCTTTGCCTCGACAAGCAAAGCATAGGCGGCGATCTCCGCGCGAGCGGCCCGGTCGAGCGCATCGGCCAGCAGCGCAC
>DYPH01000171.1 GCA_020720045.1 Sorangium cellulosum
GGCTGGGTTCGCTTCGCCGGGTACAGGCTCAGCTTTAACTGAGAGCGGTCTAGTCAAACGAGGTTTACGCGCGTGCAGCGTGCCGAACGCTGCACGACCGGGGCTCGCCGTGCGAGCGGTAGATTCGGGACGCGGCCCTCGTTGCCCGCCGTTACGAGACCCAGACGAGCAGTCCGCGCCCCGTCTTCGCCCCTTCGCGAACGAGGGCGCGAACCTCCTCGTAGGTAGCGGTAAACCACTGAACTTCCTCGCTACTTGGGACATCCTGCGGATGCCGGCTCGCGCCATAGATCTCCAGGGTCGCCATCTGTGCCGGATCGTAGCGCTCGGCGAGGGCCGCCGTGGGGAGCGCTTCTAGCGCCGCGTCGAGCGTCACCACAGCGGCCGGGAGCAGCGCGCGCGCCGGCCCGTAGCCGACGTCTTCCTCGCCGATCTCCTGGCCCCCGCGGACAATAAAATTCAGCGGCGCCTCCCCCTCCCACGCGGTGCCGGTGAGCAGGAAGTGGAGGATATGCCAGGCTTTGTCGGCATCGACGTACTCGTTCGGTGGAGACTCCGCCAGCCGTTGCTCCAAAAACGCGTGGATCTCGGCGGGGGCCTTCAACAGCGCCGCGATCTCCGACTCAGAAACGAGAAGAAAATTACCCATCATGCTCATGGCGGCTAGCCATGCCGCGCAACGCGCGCGTGGTCAACGGGATCGTCTCGCCCGTGTTCTTCCCCCTGTGGATTTGGTTCTCGTCCGCCGGCAAGCCGTGGTCTTGTCCTGACCCCCGACGCGTCCGTCCGCGAAGCGGGAGATGGCGCGGAGTTCTCCACAAACGCGTCCCCCGGTTTCGCCCCAAGGAGCATTGAAGCATCATGAGCAAAGTCTTTGTCCACGTCGCGCTAAGCCTCGATGGCTATCTCGCGCCGGACGGAATGACCATGGAGAACCCCGGGTACAAAAACTGGGGTGCCAAATGGGGCGCTCTGATGAGTTGGCTCCTCAATCAACAGTATATGCGCGACAACCTCAAACTCGGACCGGGGGGGAGACCGGGCCGATCAATGACCTCGTTCGGAGCACCACCGAGCGCATCGGTGCGACCATCATGGGGAAGCGCATGTTCGACCAAGGCGAGCGCGCGTGGCCGGAAGAGGCCCCCTTTCATACGCCGGTCTACGTGCTCACCAATCAGAAGCGCGAACCGTGGGTGCGCCCCGGCGGGACGACCTTCCATTTCATCAATGACGGGCCAGAACAGGCGCTCGCCCTTGCCCGCGAGAGCGCCGGTACTCGCGACATTCGCATCGCCGGGGGCGCCGATGTGATTCAACAATTCTTGAACCTCGGCCTCGTAGACGAGCTCGAAATCGCGCTCGCCCCCGTATTGTTCGGGAGCGGCCGGCGCCTCTTCGAGAACCTAAGCGACCGGCTCCCAGTTTCGCGTCGAACGGTGCTCCCGCGACTAGCCTTCCGCCGGGAGCGCCACCAACTTCACGCCCTTGGCGAGTTCGCGGGCCCGATCGATGGAGTTGGCGTTGAACTTTCGAAATCCGAGCTGCGCGCGCACCATCGCCAGCGGATTCCAATCGCGCGTGAAGAACGTCGTCCCGGCGCCGAGGGACGACTGCTCAACGCGCGGGAGCTTCGCGCCTCGCGCCACCGTCGCTACTGCGCGTGCGTAGAGATCGTGGGCGTGATCCATCACTGCGACGTGAAGTTCGAGGAGTGATTCGCGCCCGGTGAGGGAGGTACGCTCGGTGGTCACGAGCGCCCCGGTGTCGATTCCCGGGTCGATCCACATGATCGTATTGCCGATCAAATGAAACTGTTGCGTGGCGAGGCACCAGTTCGTGCAGTTCGGCCCCCCCTTCACGTACGGCGAAATTCCGGTGTGAAGATTGAGAATAGGGCCGTATTGCTGGCACTTTTCGATCACCCGCTTCGCCACGAGGTTGGTTCCCGAAACGAGAACTAGGTCCGGTTTGATCTCGTCGATCATGGCCGTCGTGGCGGCATCATTTACGTTCCGGACACGCACCTGGCGAGTTTCTGGAAGGTTCGGGAAGCGCCCCTCGTAGTGGCGCATCATGTCGCGCCACGTTTGGAGGAAGGGGCGTCCCACGACGCGACTCGCCACTTGATAGGCGCGAATCCGATTCGCATCGGGAGAGCGGCGTTGGGGGACGTTCTCTGAGAGAACGATGGCGGAGAGCTCACACACCTTCGCGAGGCGGTTGGCGAGGGCAACTTGGTTCGGCTTCTTGCTCGTAAGCAGGATGACTTTCACGCGACACCTCTAGCGTGGTAGCCGAGGGCCTGAAAGCGCGTTTCTTGCAGCGAACCGCCGCTCATCGTGAGACGCGGGAGCACACCGCTGCGAGCTTTCGCCCGCTTTTCGTCCACAAGGAGGGTGGTGTGCACGCCCGACGCCGCGAGGATCGGAAGGTGTGAGGCCCGGTAGCTCCCATTGGGGAAGGCGTAAATGCCCCAAGGAAGGGCATGACGGGAGAACATTTCCTGTGCACGGGCGAGGTCCGTACGGAAGAACGCATCGTCCTCAAGTCCCATCGATTCATGGCTCCAAGAATGGCAGCCAATTTCATGGGTATCCGAAATAGATCGGGCGTCGTCAGCGCTCATCATACGCGTCGTTTCGGGGGGTGAGTATCGGGCATAGAAGGGCTCGAGGAACTCCAAGAAAAGCCGGCGTTCTTGAGCGGGTCTAAACTTGAGGTGGCGCGAAAGCGCGAGCGCATATCGGCCCCTGGCGTCATCGCTGTCGCTTTGCAAGCGCGGGAGAAACCCCGGGATATCGAGTTCTTTCAACAGCGAGAGCGGCGCGCTCGCCAAGAAATCATACATCCGAATATTCCACGGAGGCACGCCGGTTTCCACGCACGACGCGATCAGGTTTTGGTTCGCGCGAAGGCCGTGCCGCTTGAGCGTCGGCACGGCGTACTCGATAAAATCCAAGTAACCGTCGTCGAAGGAGAGGACAATCGCGGGGCGCTTGGGCGGAGCTTGACGCAACTCTTCAAGAGTCACGATCGCGAAATCGCGTTTGAGATAGTCGAGCAGATCCGAGAACGTATTCGGGTCCAGCGGCGGGTACGCAGGATTGTGCTTCGACGAAATCCGATGGAAGTTCAGGATCGTAGCTGAGGCTCGCGCCGCCAGCGCGCGCAGTACGCGCTCCCCTTGCACCAACACCAGGGAATGAAAAACGACGGCCTTCATTTGGCGGCGCGAAAGCAATGACATCGGCGCGAGAGGCTATCACGTTCGGATCGAGTCGCCGTCGAAATCGCGATTTTGAGACGCCCCGCAAAGGGTGCGAAAAGCGCAGATCGAGCGGACGGCTTCTCGCCCCGAGAGCGCTCTTTTCACCCCCAGATTCTCCCGCTCTCGCCCTCGGGATTTCCCCGTCCCGCCGACCGGTCAAGCGGCGGCTTGGATTTGTCCCGGTCTCTGGGCGCCCTGCCCGCCAGGCCTGTTGGGGACGCGCGCGCGTCGAAGCTGGATGGTCGGCGGCGGTTGGCGCTTGCAATAAAGTACATCGCACTCTATTGCTTCCGCGTCGGGAAATAAGGCTTTTGACTCGCCCGTGCGAGTTGCGCCCTTCCCCGATGGCCCCCACCGAAAGCACCCGCTCGTGAGCAATGAACCCGCTTTGTCCGCGAGTCTGGCTCACGCCGCCCGCCTCCTGGGGCGCGCGGAATTCGACGCCGAAACGCTCTGGAAAAAATACCCGCCGAACCTGAAGCATGAAGGGAAGCGTCGACTGTTCGAAGCCGCGGGCGGGCTGAACCGAGCGCCGACAGGGCCCCTTTCTATCGCGCGGTTTGCGCCGGGGACGCTCCCACCGACCTTCGCACATCGCCCCGCGATTCGCAGCGTGGAGGGGCCCTACGAATACGCGACTCCCGAAGCCGCTACCGACGAGTGGCACGTCAACTTCGCGAACACGTTTCTCTTTTGCGCGTACGGGGATGCGGCCTTCGCCCAAGACGAGATCCAGGTCGCCGAGCACCCGGTCCTTGGAAGCCTCGTGGAGGGGCTGAAGGCGGAGCAGCCCGAGGGGCTTACCCCTTTGACGGTGGCGGGGGACCGTCCGACGCCGATCGCCATCCGCGGCGCCGAACGATGGTGCGCCATCGACATGGATCCGCCCCGCGCGAGGCCCTTCGGAATCTACGGAAGCCGCTTTCGGACCGCCAAGCCCGAAGCCCTACGCGAGGCGGTGACGCGCCTCGACGGCAGCTACCGAACAAACCTCCTTGCTATGGAGGCGCCCATGGGGAGCGGCCGCTATTCCAAAGAACAGATTCAATTCATCCTGGAGACCGCGTGGACGGGATTTTCCGGCGTCCGCCAGGAATCGACGGCGGGGCGACATGTGACCATTCACACGGGCCACTGGGGCACCGGCGCGTATGGCGGTGACCGAGTGCTCATGGCTCTCCTGCAATTGATTGCCGCCCGTCTCGCCGGGATCGACACGCTGGTCTATCACTCCATCGACGGCGATGGCCTCGACGCCTTCGCGGAGGCCGCGGCCATCGAGCGCCGCCTTCCGGACGGCATCACCCCACAGGGTGCCATCGGCGACGCTTGGAACCGCGGCTTCACGTGGGGCGCCTCCGACGGTCACTGAGGAACGCGCGATCGCGGCGGAACGCCAAAACGCGGAAGCATGTTCACGTGCACATGGGGCCCGTTGGGACTTCGCACGCGGCGGCGGGGAGCCAAGGTTCCCAGGGGCCGAGCTCGTCGCGCTTTGCAGCCTTCCCGACCTCAAGGTGGAGGAGTTCCTCGATGGTTGGATCGATGGCGAGGAGCGTTGCGAACGGGACAATCCGGACGTCCTCGGGGGCCACATCCGGCCCGGCGCCGGCAAAGATCTCCCATTGATTGACCTCCCAACGGGCCTCGGAGAGCATTTCCCCTTGGAGCGCCTGAAGATTCGTCACCACGGAATAGTCGAGCGGTATCGTCGGAAACGGGCGCCCAAAGAAGCCGCGCCAGACCGGCTGCGACGCCTCGTCCCAAGGGGTGGTCATGTCGGGAACAGCGAGGGTCTTCTGCGGAAGAGGGGGCACGATTTGAAGCGCGGGAACCGCGGGAACGCCCCAGAATTCAACGGCCTGGAGCAACATACAAGAAGCCCATTCCGGCGCAACGGGCCGCAGGGTGAACTCGCCAAGAACGGTGGTTACCGGTGACGCGCGATCGACGGCCAACGCAGACGCTTGCTTGGCTACCGCGTTGATGATCGCACCAACGTCACGCGCCGAGAGCCCGGCGCCGCCGGCGAACACAAGTTCGAAACCGTAGGTTTTGAAGAGGCCGACCGAATAGCCAAAACTGGGGCTATTGTCACAGGCCACGTAGACCACCTGGTGGCCCACTTTCTCGATACTCGCCGCAACCTTTGCGTGCCAATCAATCATTGATGATGTCCTCAGTGGCCAGGCGTGTTCCGGTATTATTGTCCCCGCTCTGGTCGTTTGCCGTTCAGATCGGGAAGATAATCGAACGCTTGAGTCACGATCCAGGCGCGAAAGGCGGGGACATCTATCCAACCGTAGGGCTCGGTGTCGACGCCGTAGGTCCAGTCTTCGCGGAACGGGATCAGGTCGGCGTCCTCGCTGAACCATCCAGCGCTAATTCGGATGTAGGTCGCGAGCTCCGAAGGATCGATTCCCGGGTCGAGGCTGTCGTAGTCGAGCGGATCAAACGGAGCGAAGCAAAAGGCAAAGGCCTTATTGAACGTCGCCACATCGATCCGCGCTGCGACGAAGTCGCGAAGTAGCGCGCGCATCTTCTCGATGGCGTCGCGTTGGGAAATATCCTGGGGACGTGCGCTCATTGGAAGCCTCTTCCGCATTCACCGCTCAGATCATCTCCTCATCGATTTGAAGACGATCGATAAAAGCCTCGAAGGAGGTGGCGATCCTCACGATCTTCATCTCCTCATCGTGCAAACAGATATTCACTGCGCCGTCTGCGAGGTCGATGAAGAAGGGATTGCCGCCTCCATCCTCGCCGAACACGAGCGCGTTTGCGCCGAGGATCGGCCTCCAATGGGTCCGCGCGTACGCGAGGGTGTCCGTGCCTTCTCCCTCGGCGAGATGCAGGAAGTGGTTGATCGACCAGCTCTGTCCATTCGCCTCCAGCGAGTCCAACTCGGGACAGCCTCCATTGGAGTGGCGCAGCAATGCTCGCAATTCCTCGGGAATTGTTACCTTGTAACGCGCCTCGAAGCTCGCGAATTCACCGTCCGTGGGGCGCGCACGGGTTACGACCGACCCGCCATCGTTGATGTTTAGCTCGGAGAGGTTTCTCATCTCTTTCAATCCTTTACCGTGGTCCGCATCACTCGACCATCGGATCTAAACGCCGCTTCGCGCAGGAAGCTGGCCGTGGACGTGCCGGTCGGGAAATGGGAACGCACCTATCGGTGGCGCGCAGGCAGACACGGCATTTCTTCCATTGAAACACGACGCGCCCACCGCACGTGAATAGCTCCTCATAGAGCTGCTGTTCGCGCCCAATAGACCACTCTTCGTCATCGAAGACGCACACCGGCGTCTCTGGGTCGCCGCAAAGAGATGCGTCAACGGGCGCCGTGAAGGCCTCAAGGTCCGCTTCCGCCGAGCAAGGCTCCGGGGGATCTTCCTGGTTCGGTTCGCGCAGGTCACCCCCGACCACGAGGAGAGCGGCGAGGAGCCACGGTAGTTTGTGGGGGAGCGTTGCGGCGTTTGCCATCGCGAGCAGACACGCGCGTGGGACCTGCGCTTAGCTCACGTTGCATCACGGCGTGGAGCCGTCGGTGGTCGCCGCGTCGGTGGCGGCGTCGAGGGGGCTTTCGCCAGCGTCGTCGGGCTCGGAGGCGTCGACGGGGGGCTGTGTGCGCCCGCAACCGCCGCCGCTGGAAGAACCGCTCGTGCGGACGGGGCAGCCGTTCTCGTCGGTGCGCGTACCGAAATCGCCGGAGGGGACGTCGCAGATTTGCCGGCAGTAACCGGTGGGGCTGCGGGTGCCGCCGACGTACACGCAGGAGCAGCTGCCGAACTCAATCGGGCAACAGAGGCCGCCGTCCGGCTCGTTTTTGGCGTTTGTCGCGCTCTCCGTGCAGGCGGCGAGCAGACCGAGGGCGAGGAAGGCGACTCCAACCAGACCAAACGCAGCAAGAGCCAACGGCCGCAGTCGCGCACCGAAGCCGTGGGAAGAACTCCAATTCATGCCGGCGAGAATGGCGGGGATCGCGCCGACCGCAAGCGCGATTTTTGCGCCGCGAGACCTCGTCAATCGCTGCTCGCGTCACCCGGGCTGGCGTCGCCGCCCGCTGCATCGCTGCCTCCGTCGAGGAGTCCGCCGTCGCCGAGGTTGGGCCGCTCGTCGGGAGCGGTCGGCTGGCACCCCGGCCCTGAGTACGGGACGCTCTTGAGCATTTCGCATCCGTTCTCGTCGGTGACAACGATGAGGCTGGGCGGCGGGACGTCGCACACCTGCGCGCACTGGCCACGGTTGTTTCGCGTTCCGCCGATGTACACGCAACTGCATGCCGAGCCGCCAAGCGGGCAGCAGATTCCTGCGTCGGGCCCGGCATCTCTCGTCTTCGCAGGCGTCTCATCATCGCAGGCAGCGAGCGGCCCGAGGGGGACGAACGCGACTCCAACCAGACCAAACGCAGCAAGAGCCAACGGCCGCAGTCGCGCACCGAAGCCGTGGGAAGAACTCCAATTCATGCCGGCGAGAATGGCGGGGATCACGCCGACCGCAAGAGCGATGTTTGCCCGCGGACCGCCGCGCCTCAGAACAGAGATGTGCCTCACCGCGAGCATCCACCTCAAGGAGTCGCCGAACTTCGCGGTTGCGTGCGGTTGCTGCGTCGGACCCCAAGAAGGACTTTACTTCCGTCGGGAGCTCGCTCGACCAAGGGGTGGCATTGTGTTCGCCAAGGAAGAGCAACGCCAGCCAGGTAGTTACCTGAATTTGGTACTCAAAGCCGCGGTAAGCATCTCGTCCAGGGTCAGCCATTGTGGGGGCAACGGTACGTCACGACCTGCCCGTTCGCCGTGGGGAATCACGCTTGCGATGACCTCGGGAACTTATCTCGCTGGGCTTGGCGCTCGTTCTCGGTCGCTTACACGCAACACGTTCATCCGCGGAAGATCAGGGGCCGCGAAGGCGCAAACTCATCGGCTCAGAAAGGCGGAGACGGTAGCGTCGACGCAACGAAGTGAGCTTTTCGAAGGCTTGAGGGGAGCACAAACCGGAACGCAGCGCCGTTTTTGACGGGGTGAGGGGTTCGATACCTGAGTGAAGAGCCGATCGGGAGGCGGAGACGGTAGCGTCGACGCAACGAAGAGAGCTTTTCGAAGGCTCGCGGGGAGCACAAACCGGAACGCAGCGCCGTTTTCGAAGGGGTACGGGGTTCGAAACCTGAGTGAAGCCCCTATCGGGAAGGAGTCGGCGGCTTTAAGCCTGAATGAAGAGCCGATCGGGGAGGGGTGAGGGGTTCGATACCTGAGTGAAGACCCGATCGGGAAGGAGTCGGCGGCTTTCAATCCGAGTGCGGAGCGGCGCGGCTTCAAAACTCCCCTTGACGAACGCTCGCGCTTCCGATTTTCTTCGTCGATGACCGCTACCGCCTTTGATCCGGTTCTATATCTTCGAATTCCTCGATTGGTGCGTGATGCGTTTGTGACGCTGGTGCGCCAGGTCCTTACGGCGAGCGCCGGGATGGCGACCCCCGCGGCCCATTTGGCGATCGAGAACAACCTTTCTGCCGTCGAAAAAGCGCTCCTCGATCGTCAGAAAGCATCGAACGTGGATCCGGTTCGTCGTCGTGAAATCGACGCGGAAGAGGACGAACTCTGGAACGCCGTTCACGATCTGTTGCGCTCCAAATCTCGCTACGCGGGGCGTGATCGTGCGGACGCAACGCGCTTCTACGGGCTGCTTTTTGGCGACGGAAAAGCGTTCCTCGGGAGCACCTTGGAGGTGCAATACCAGGCAGTTGACCTTCGCCTGAAGCTGCTCCTTGCCGAAACCCCGGTCGCGAAGCAGTTGCTCGGCGATGAGCTTTTGCAGCACCTCGAAGACTCCCACAGCCGCTACGGACAGATGCTGAACATCGGCGCTGGCAATGCCGCAGACCCCTTCGAGGATGCCGTGGTCGAAGCGACAAACGCTCTTCGCGCCAGCTTTCGGGATTTCGTGCTCCTCGTCTGCGCCGAAGCGGCATTCGCGCCGGCAAAGGTAAGCGCTGTTGAGAAGGCGCTCGCCCCGATTCTAGCGGCCCGTGACAAGGCAAAGAAAGCGGGATCGTCCACTGAAACGCCGGTTGTCACGACCGGTGAACCGGAAATGCCCGAGGACGCAGCAACGCGCTGATCGGGACGATTACTTCGGAGGCGGCGTCCGACAGCTTCGAGCCCCTTCTCCGCACGCTTGGCGTCGACTTGGTGGAAAGCGGACGAGAACGAAGCGAACTTTGAAGCGCTCGGGCGCTGGCGTCGCCCAGAATTGCGGAAATTCCATAGGCATACGCGTTACGCCACCCATGCGTTGGCGAGCGTGCGTGCTGGCCCACGGTGGCGCAGCTCCCCGGTCACTCCGGACACGTCGGGTTCTTCGGATCCCGCCCAAAGGCGCGCGGAAGACAGAGCCCGCCGCAGTCGCCGCCGGTCGCGCAGTCCATGCCGGCGGGGCACGCTTCGTCGAAGTAGCACCGCTCGGGCTGGTAGGAGACGCCGCAGAGGGTCACGCAACCGGCGCCGCCGTCGCCTAGGTAGCTGCTCGGAATTGCAATTTACACGGGATGTGATCAAAGCAA
>DYPH01000040.1 GCA_020720045.1 Sorangium cellulosum
TCGCGACCGCCAGCGAATTCCCTGGGAGCGGCGTCGCGAGAGACGGCGGGCCCACAAAGACAGGATCTGAGCGACGCGCTCCTCCCAGTTCGCCTGCAATGCGCACTCATTTACCTCGCCTCGGGCGGCTCCAAGCTCGTCGATGGCGACTGGCGCGGCGGGCTCGTGCTTGCTCAGCGCATCGAAACCTTCGGCGGCGAAGCGGTGCGCCGTGGCGTCCCCCGGGGGCTCGTCGCGTTCTTGGGCGAGCCTTCGGTGGCGTCGCTCCTCGCAAAAGGGGCGATCGGAATCGAGCTCTCCCTCGCCCTCTTGGTGTTTGTCCCTTTTGACGGAAAGCCGCTCTGGCGCCACGTCCGAACCTCCGCTCTCCTCGTCGGCGTGATCTTTCACCTCACCATCGAAGCGACGGCAAAGGTGGAAGGCTTCTCCCTGTTGACGCTGGCCGCCTACCTGGCCTTCCTCCCCGCCCCCCGCGACGCTTCCCCGCAAAAAAGCCCTTGAAGAAATAAAAGTACTAATTACTCTTTCCCCTTAAGGAACTCGGGGAAGGCCGTTCTCCCCCAACCACGCTTATGACCAGCCACCTCGACGCCTACCAGCTCACGACCCTGTGCACCCACGACGACGAGGGGCGTCGGGACCACGCCGTTCAAATGGCATTTTTCTTTCGAAGAATGCCAGCTCACCGGAATTACGTCGTCGTCGCCGGCCTCGCGCGGATCCTCGCCCACGCCGCAACCCTCGGCTTTTCTGCCGCCGAAATCGAAGCGCTCGACGCCCACCCGCTCCTCGGCCCAGCGCTCGCGGCCCGGCCCGCCCTTCGACAGGCGCTCAGCGACCTTCGCGGCTTCCGCGGGCGCATCCTCGCGATGCGCGAAGGGGACCTCGCCTTCGCCGGCCCCGCCGTCGACGATCGCGGGCGGCCGGTCCACCTCGGCGAACGCCCACTCACCGTCTACACGCCGCTCCTCCGCGTCGAAACCGACCTCCTCCGCGCCAAGCTCATCGAGACGCCGTGGCTCGGTTTCCTCAATCATCTCTCGATGGTAGCGACGAAGGCGACCCGGATCGTCGAGGCGGCGCAGGGGAAACCGGTCTTCGAGTTTGGCCAGCGACGGACCCACCCCGACGCGGCGACCGATGCGAGCTACGCCGCGTGGATCGGCGGCGTCGCTGGGACGAGCAACATGGATGCATGGTGCAAATATCGAATCCCGGCGACGGGGACGATGGACCATTTTGCCGTCCAAGCCTCCGAGCGGGCGGGCGTCTCCAAGGGGGCAACAGAGACCGAGTTTTTTCGCGCTTTCTTTCGTACTTTCCCCGGCGCCGCGAGCTTCCTCGTCGACACCTACAACTGGGAAGAGGGGATCAAACACGCAGTTGCAGCGAGCGAAGGGAAGCTGACCGGGATTCGGCTCGACTCGAATGTGTCGATTCCGACGTTAGAAAAAGCGCGCGCCCTGCTCCGTGAACTTGGCGCGCCCGACGCGAAGATCGTCGTTTCCGACGGCCTCGACGAGGGGGACGTCGCCACGCTCGCCCCCTACGCCGACGCCTTCGGGATCGGCGAGCGGATCACCTGCTCGCCGGACGCCCCGGTCGGGATCGGCGCCGTGGCCAAGTTGACCGTCAACGGCTACGGCGTCTCGACGATGAAGATCGCCGGTACGAGCGGAAAAGCGACACTCCCTGGCGCACTTATCGCCACCCGGTACCCCGATCACGATCGCCTCTCCCTCGACGGCGAAGCGATTCCCGACGGCGGGCGGCCCCTCCTAGAGGAGGTCTGGCGGGGCGACCAACCGACGGCCCTCGCCGACCGCTCCGTGCATGATGCACGCGAATTCCGCGCGCACGCCCTCGCCGAGCTTCCCGACCTCGTTCGACGCGCCTTCCCCTTGGAAGCGAGCGTCGGCTCCCTACGTCCCCTTGTCGCCTCCGACGGCCTCGTCGCCGCCGTGCGCGCCCACCTCGGAGCATCGTCATGAGACTCGTCCGCATCGCCCTCGCCAACGTGAACACCACCGTCGGCGCCGTCGTCAGCAACCGCGCCCTCGGCGTCGCCGCCGCCCATGCGGCTGCGGCCGACGGAGCGACGTTCCTCGTCCTCCCCGAACAGCTCCTCGCCGGCTACTCGCCGGAGGACCTCGTTCATTGGCGAAGCTTTGTTGCCGCTCAATGGAAGGAACTCGAGACTTTTGCTCGCGAAACAGCAACACTCAACGTCGTGTGCACGCTCGGCCTGACCGTCGGCTTCGAGGGGGCCGTGTACAATGCAGCCGCCGTCGTCTGGCAAGGAAAAATCCTCGGGGTTGTGCCGAAGGAGAAGCTCCCGACCTACAACGTCTTCTACGAGGCGCGCACGCTCGCCCGCGGCGTCCCTGGGATGTTTGAACAGCTTGAAATGGGGAATGAATCTGTCCCCTTTGGCGATTTGATTTTCCGCCTTCCGTTCGCCACCTTCGCCGTCGAAGTGTGCGAAGACGTCTGGTCGCCGGATGGCCCGATGCGACGACGCGCCTACGCGGGGGCCGAGCTCATCTTGAACCTCTCCGCGTCGCCGTTCCGCCTCGGCATCGACGGCACCCGGCGAGAAATGCTCGCCACCCGCGCCGCCGACAACCAGTGCGTCGTCGCCTACGTGAACCTCCTCGGCGCCAACGACGGGCTCATCTTCGACGGGGGCGGCTTCGTCACCCAGAACGGCCGCCTGGTCCACGAAGCGCCGCGCTTTACTGCCGGCGTGACAGCGGTGACCGTCGACCTCGATCGGACGACGCGGCTGCGCACGGAAAACACCACGTGGCGCTCGGACCGAGAAGACTTCGTCGGCGCAGGGACGCCACTACCGGTGCGGATCGACGTCGCGACCGGCGAGTCTCCGGACGGTGGCTCGGCGGCGCGCGGAGCTTTGGTGTATCCTACACTGAAGCACCGCAGCTTCTTCCTCCCGGCGCCGAGCGCTCCCGCGCCTCCAGGAAGGGTCCACTTCTGCGAGGATCTTCTCGACGCACTCGCCCTAGGCCTTGGTGATTATTACGAAAAAGCAGGAGCGTTCAAAACGATTGGCGTCGCCCTCTCCGGCGGTCGCGACAGCGTGCTTGTGCTCCTGCTCGCCCGCCGCTGGATTGAGCGGCGCTATGCCGCGCTCCCCGCCGAAGAGCGTCGCGGAAAGGCGCGCGAGATCCTTCGGGCCTTCTTCATGCCGAGCCCCTATTCGAGCGCAGAAACGGCCGCTGCTGCCGCCGCCGCCGCCGCCGAATGCGACGCCCCCTACCTGGTGATTCCGATCGACGAAGCCTTCGAGAAGGAGCTCATCGTCGTCGCCGGGATGCTCCAACCGGGGGAGACCGTCTCCGGGATGACCAAGCAGAACATTCAGGCAAGGCTCCGAGCAGAGCGCATGTGGAATTGGTCGAACTCGACCGCGGGGCTCTTCCTTCAAACGAGCAACATGAGCGAGAAGGCGGTCGGCTATACGACGATCGGCGGCGACATGGAGGGGGCCCTCTCGGTGATCGCAAACGTCCCGAAGACGGTCGTGAACTACCTCCTCGACTATTTGCTCGAGACGACGGGGAGCGAGGCGATCCGACTTACCCTGGAAAAACCGGCTTCTGCCGAGCTCGCCCCCGACCAGGAAGACGAGAGGGACCTTATGCCCTTCCCGGTCCTGGACGCCTGCTTCGCCCTCTATGCGGGCGAAAAGATGGATCCGTCGGAGGTCTTCGAGGTGCTGGTGACGATGTTTCCCGAGTACGAAAAAGAAGTCCTGCGCACCTGGACGAAGCGTTTTGCGCGATTGTTTTCTCAGAGCATCTACAAATGGGTGCAGACGGCACTCTGCCTCCACGTCGGCAACTTGGACCTCGATCGCGAGCGCGCCCTCCAGCTCCCGGTCATCCAGAAGCTCGAGTGGCAGTAGCCGCCGTCCCTACGAGGGCACGGAAGACGTTCGCGTGGGCGGCGACGGTCTGGGTGAGATCCCGGCCGTAGCCGCCGCCGAGGGTGACGACGACGGGGGCGCCCATCCCGCGAACTGCTGCAAATACACGAGCATCGCGCCGGGCGAGCCCGTCTAGCGAGAGCGCCATGCGACCAAGAGAATCGCCAACGAGGGCGTCGACACCGGCCTGGTAGAGGACGAGCTCGGGGGCAAAGCGGACGACCGCTTCGAGGCCGCGATCGAGCGCCTCCAGGTAGGCGGCGTCGGCGCAACCGTCTGGGAGGGGGATGTCGAGGCTGCTTTGCTCTTTCACGAACGGGTAATTCCGTGCACCATGCAAGGAAAGCGTAAACACCCCGGGATCTTGAGAAAAAATCGCGGCAGTCCCGTTCCCCTGGTGGACGTCGAGGTCGACGACAGCGACCTTCCCGATGCCAAAGTCGCGACGAGCGACGGCGATGGCGACGGCGAGATCGTTGAACACACAGAAGCCCTCGCCACGATCGCGAAAGCCGTGATGGGTGCCGCCGGCGAGGTGCCCCGCCGCGCCAAACGCGACCGCCCAGGTGAGGGCGGCGAGCGTCCCACCGACGGAGCGGGTCGCCCGAAGAACGAGCGACCGGGACCAAGGGAAGCCGAGCCGACGAACCGCCGAGGTCGAAAGCGAACCCTCAAAGACGTCCCGCACGTAGCCGGGATCGTGAATCAATTGAAGATCCTCACGACTCGCCGGTGCACCGAGGAGCATCTCGCCAGGAAATTCGCTAACCAAAAGCGCTTCGAGCGCCGTGTACTTCGCGAGTGGAAATCGATGGCCGGGGGGCAATTCGAGGTGATGGACCGCTTCGGTACGGATCAGCTTCATCGTTTCATGCTCGCGAGGTAGTGCGGTTGAATCGGTACGTTTCGCAAGTGGACACAGAGTGACAGCTGTCTCCGCGACAGGAGCTGGATCTTTCGCTCACCACAAAAATTGCAGGAGTTCCGTGACCGCGGGCCCTCAACAAACGCGCAAATGAGACGCAAAGGAAATCGTGGCGGATCGCAAAAAATCATCGATTTTAACAGCACCGTGAGGCAAAACTGCTTGTCCCACACTGTCCGCCATTGGGCGGCCCGGTGAACCCTCGCGAGGCTCTATGAAGTACACCCTGTTCGCTCTCCCGCTGCTCCTCACCCTTGGCACCGTCGGCTGCACGACGGAAGGCGAATCCGAGGAAGAGTTCACCGAGGGCCTGGAGAGTTCTTCGGAAGAGATCCGCGAGAGCGCCGGCGGCCCGCTCGTGCGTGCGTCGAACGCAGAAGTCTGGACCATCGAGAATCAGTGGGCCGACAAGACGACCGCCAATGCCAAGAAGGCGGGCGTCGCTTGGGAGGCAGATTCCGGTTTGACCTGGGACCGGAAGTTCACGAAGTGGGTGGAAAGCATGGAGCGCGTCGACGGAGCGGTCCGAAGCGGCGGCTACAAGTCGAGCGCGAAAACACTCCGCTTTCGGACGCCGCAGGGGCGCGTGGTCGACGGACCGGTCCTCGAATGTGCCGACGTCGCCATCTGGCTTCGGGTGACGTTCGCTGCTTGGTATCACTTGCCCTTCTTCATGACCGGTTACTCGAAGGGGCAGCCGATTTACTTCGGTCACTTTGGCGTCATCGACAAAGCGGGGAACCCGGTTTCCGGCTACCCACTCTTTAAGACGCTCTACAAGGACACGGAGAAGAGCTGGAAGGCGGGAGACGCCTGGCCGAGTGACAGCACGCTCGCCAAGAAGCACGTCGGCTCCGACGACGATGCGAGCGGCGTCCTTGTCGATGGCAAGCCGCTCCCCGCTGGCGCGGGGGCAGGCGCCTATTTCGATCAGACCTTCTTGAACAAGCGGGTCGGCCACCTCCTGGTCCTCCTCGACGTGAACTTCGGCTCCGCCCACCTCGCCGACGGCACGGTGACCTATCACGCGAAGGCGCCGTCCCTTCACGCGGGCGACGTCCTCGTGGAACGCTGGCAAAAGACCGGAATTGGCCACGTTTTGCCGGTCATGAGCGTCGCCCGTCCGACGCCGGAGACGCTCCGCGCGACGCTCGCCTCCGGCTCGATGCCCCGTCGCCAGCCGAGCTGGGACACCGCCTCCGGGAGCACCTACTACTTTGGGAACGAGGCGACCGGCGGCGCCGGCACCGCCTACGACGGCACGCCCTACGCGAAGCTCGGTGGCGGCCTCAAGCGCTGGCGGCAGCCGGTCGTCTCCGGTGGTCGCTGGTTCGCGAACGTCCCCGTCGACGATCGCGGAAATTGGATTCCCGACGACTCCTACACGGCGATCGCCGAGCGTCCGGAACTGTTCAAGAAAATGATGAAGGAGCAGGATCCCGAGGTCGCCAAGCAGACCGCGATCCGGCTCGTCAACGAAGCGCGGACGACGCTGAAGGACAAGCCGGCCTCCTGCTCGACGCGTACGAAGCGCGAAGACGCCTTCAAGGCGCTCTACGACGTCATGGGGGCCGAGTTCGGCAAGACGAAGGCCCAGGTCGACACCGAGTTCCGGACGCTGGAAGACTTCGTCTTTGCCGAGCTCTCGTACTCGGCCTCGAAGACCTGCTGCTGGAACTCGACGACGACGGCGATGTCTGAAATCGTGATGGATTTCGCGACGAAAGAGCAGGAAGCTGCCAAAGCGAAGAGCGTCTGCGTGCAGCCGACCCCCTTCATGAATCAGAAGGACGGCTACGCCCGCTGGAAGGCACACGCGGCGACGATCGGTCGCGCCGCCGACTGGCGCGAGTGGAGCGAGGATGAACCGTGCGCCCAGCGCGCGGCGACGGAAGACGTCCCGACCGCCGCCGGCAAGACGGCCTACTGCCCGGCGCCGGCAGCAGCCCCCTGAACGAAGAGCGTGACCAAGGAGGCCGGGAGATCGAAAGATCCTCCCGGCTTTTTTGCGCCGCTAGACCGATTGATTCTCCGGGCGTTCTCTGGTCTGTTCGCTCCAGAAATCGTGAGCCCCAACGCCGATCCCCCCGCTGCAGCTGCTCGTCCGCCCGGAACCGCCGCAGGCGGTGGGGAAACGGCGAGCAGGAAAGCAGCTGCGACGTCGCGCGCCATCTTCTTGACGGTCCTCGTCGCCGCGCTCGGCTACTTCGTCGACATTTACGATCTGATTCTCTTCAGCATCGTCCGCGTACCGAGCCTGAAGTCGCTCGGACTCAGCGGCGACGAACTCACAAACGTCGGAGTTCGCCTCATCAATTGGCAAATGGGAGGGATGCTCGTCGGCGGTGTCCTCTGGGGCGTCCTTGGCGACAAGCGGGGGCGTCTCACGGTGCTCTTCGGCTCGATCCTCACGTATTCCCTTGCAAATATCGCCAACGGCTTTGCGCAAACGGTCCCTCAATACGAGGTTCTCCGCTTCGTCGCCGGTGTTGGCCTTGCTGGAGAACTCGGCGCCGGAATTACCCTCGTTGGCGAGGTGATGCCGAAGGCGTCGCGCGGCTACGGCACCACCCTCGTCGCCGGCGTCGGCATTCTTGGCGCCGTCGTCGCCGCGCTCGTCGGAGATGCCTTCGCCTGGCGGACCGCCTACTTTATCGGCGGCGGCCTCGGGCTTTCGCTCCTTCTCGTCCGCGTTGGCTTGCGAGAAAGTGGCATGTTTCACCGCGCGAAAGAGAGCGGCGTCAAACATGGAGATTTCCTCGCGCTCTTCCGAAGTGCCGGCCGCCTCAAACGCTATTTCGCCGTGATTCTTGTCGGCATCCCCGTCTGGTACGCCGTCGGAATTCTCGTGACGTTCTCGCCGGAAATCGCCAAGGCGCTCCACATTGCGGAGGCGCCGAAGCCGTCGCGGGCAGTCATGCTGATGTACGCCGGCCTGGCGCTGGGCGACTTTGGCAGCGGCCTTCTGAGCCAGCTCTTGAAGAGCCGCCGGAAGGTGATCGGCGGCTTCCTCGCGGCGACGAGCCTGTGCGTCATCGCCTATTTCACCGTTGGAGCGTCGTCGCTGACGAGCTTCTATGCCTGCATTTTTGCTCTCGGAGTTGCGTCCGGCTACTGGGCGGTCTTTGTGACGGTCGCCTCCGAACAGTTCGGGACGAACCTCCGCGCCACCGTGGCGACGACCGCCCCCAACTTCGTCCGCGGAACGCTCGTCCTCGGAACGCTCGCCTTCCAGGCCCTCACCGCCCGCTACAACGCAGTCACGGCGGCGATCGTCGTCGGCGTCGTCGAGATGCTCTTGGCCGCGATCGCCCTCGGGTTTCTCGACGAAACCTACGCGAAGGACCTCGATTTCACCGAAGAGTGAGGCGCCTCAATCGGCGGCGGTGCTCGCCGTCACGATGTCGCCGCCGGCTCGGTAGCGCCGATAATACTTGAGGACTTTGACCACGTAGTCCTTCGTCTGCTGGTAGGGGGGAATCCCTCCGTGACGGACGACGGCATCCTCGCCGGCGTTGTAGGCGGCTACGGTCAATTCGAGATCCCCGTTAAAGGTGTTTGCGAGGATCCGGAGGAGGCGCACACCGCCGAAGATGTTGTCGCGGGGGTCATGCATGTCCTTGACCTGCATTTGATCGGCGGTCGCCGGCATGAGCTGCATGAGGCCGCGCGCCCCGGAGACGCTTACCGCTTTGGGATCGTAGTCACTTTCGACTTTGATCACCGCGCGCACGAGCTCGACGGGGATTTGATAAAGCGTCGCTGCATCTTTGATGTACGTGTCGTAGCGCGTGTAACGCGCCGGATCTTTGTCAGAAGGGGCGACGCGCGGACCGCCGGTCGCCGGCGCATCTTTCGTCTTTACGACCGCCTTCGCGCCAGCCGTCGAGCCGGCCCCCTTCGTGTTTGAGAAGTGGACGACGCCGTCCTTGTCGGTCCACGAATAGATGTCGGCGCCCGCAGGCGTCGCGAGGAGGAGCGACGCAGCCGCGATGAGGGGGGGCAAAGTTCGGACGGGGCGACGCACAGCCTTGGAAGGATACGGGAGCGGCGGCGCTAAGGCCAGAAGTTGGTAGGGAGCGCGTGCCGATGGGCGAGCGAGAGGCCGTCCATAAGGGCGGCGACCGTCACGTGAACGAGGAACCCCTGGTAAATACTCTTGGTTTTTGCGCTCAAGCTCCCAAGCGCGATCCCGGCGACGATGGCGCCGACCGCTTCCAGGTAGGGCTTGCCGAAATGAATCATGCAATAGGGGACAGCCATGCAGAAGATGGCGCCCGATCCCATCGACTTCTTCAATGCCGATAGCCAGAAACCGCGAAAGAAAAGTTCGAGCGCGAAGAACTGAGCAAAGTACATCCCTTCCCAGAGGAGGAGATCAAGCCAACTCCGCGAAGCGTGCTTGTAAAAGGGGTAGTAGCTCCCAAAATCGGGCGACGAAGAGACGACGAACATAGCCGGGAGGACGACGGCCAGGAAGAGACCGTAGATCCACGCATGGGTGAAAAATCCGCGGACACGGAGCCCCATGTCGAGGAGGGAGTCTTTCGGAAATACGCATTTCCACACGGCAAAAGGCAGCAGATAGCCGCCTACTCGGGTACCTGCCCACCAGACGAACCCCCAGAGTTCGTCAAACTTTCGCAGATAGAGTGGGTCATCGTCGATGCTTGTCGCGTGTTTGTTTGCCCAGGCGGTGAGCTTCGGGCGGACCGCCTCTTCGAACCAGCCACGGCCGCCGTAGTATTCCTGCATCGCGAAGACGAGCGCACAGATCACAAGCGCCACGAGGGGGCGCAAATCCTGACCACCGCTCGCAAGAATCTTCCCGCGCTCCTCTTGAGATTCCAGATCGAGCTGCCGCCAATCTTTGCGAAAGAAGGCGTAAAGAATCGGGATGATAAAGAGGAGCGCGGGGATCGGAAACAGCGGCTTCGTCGCCTCGGTGAAGGCGACGAAGGTGTCCGGCGGGGCGGTGGTCAGCGGGGCGACCATCTCAGGAGGCGGTCTGGGCGCGCGCTTTCGTGGCGGCCTCGGCGAGGCGTGACGCCGTCTTTGCGGCGCCAAGGGCGGCCATCACCTGGTGGAGGAGGCCGGGGCTCGCCGCCTTGCCGGTGAGGGCGACGCGGACCGGCATGCCGACGTCCTTGATCGTGAGGCCGGCGGCCGCGAGAAACTCCTCGAAATGCTTGCCGAGGGCGTGCTCCTCAAAGGGGGCTCCGACGAGCGATTTTTGAAGATTTTCAAGCAGATCTGCCGTCGTCGGACCGAACGCCTTCTGCACGGCGGCGTCGTCCCAGAGGACTTCGTCGCGGAGGAAGGTATCGAGCTTCTCGGCCGCCTCGACGAAGGTCTGCCCGCGCTCGCGGACGAGCGGAAGGAGCGGGAGGACGGCCGCTTCCGTCGTCGTGATCCCACGGGCGGCGAGGAACGGGACGAGGCGCGCCGCGTAGTCGTCGTCGGGGCACAAACGCGGGTCCTTGAGCTGAGCATGGTTCAGTGCGAGCGACTTCTTAGGGTCGAAGCGCCCGTCGGAGCGACTACAACCGTCCCAGGAGAACGCGGCGATCAATTCCTCTTTCGAGAAAATCTCCTGATCGCCGTGGGACCAGCCGAAGCGGACAAGATAGCCGATCAATCCCATGGGGGTGAAACCGGCATTCTGGTACTCGCTGACACCAACGGCACCGTCACGCTTTGCGAGTTTCGCCCCCTTTTGGTTCAGCATCATCGGGAGATGGGCGAACTCGGGGACCGGTGCGCCAAGCGCCTCGTAGAGCAAAATCTGCGGCGGCGTGTTGATCATGTGATCGCGCCCGCGGGCGACGAGCGTGATCTTCATCGTGAGATCGTCGACGACGGCGCCGAAGTTGTAGAGGGGGACGCCGTCGGTCCGAATCAGGACGAAATCCTGACTCTCCTTGTTCGGAGTACGGATCTCGCCGAAGACTTTGTCGTGATAGACGACCTCCCCCTCGGTCGGCGCAACAAAGCGAATGACGTGGGGCGTCCCCGGCGGAACATCCTTTTGACCGCGACAGGCGCCCGGGTATTTGAATTGGGCCTTCGGGTCCTTCGCTTTGAGCGCCTCGCGTTGGGCGTCGAGGGTCTCTTTCGTGCAGGTACAGCGGTAGGCCTTCCCCGCAGCGATGAGCCGCTCGGCGTACTCGGTGTAGAGTGCAAGCCGCTCCATCTGCGCGTAGGGGCCGAAATCGCCCCCGACTTCCGGCCCCTCGTCCCAGTCGATGCCGAGCCAGCGGAGGGAGTCGAGGATCACCTGCGTGCTTTCCGGGGTGGAGCGCGCCTGGTCGGTATCTTCGATGCGGAGGATGAATTTTCCTCCAGTTTTCCGGGCCCAGAGCCAATTGAAGAGGGCGGTGCGGACGCCTCCGATGTGGAGGTAGCCGGTCGGAGACGGGGCAAAGCGGACGCGGACGTCGGACATGGGGCGCGTCTATCAAAGTTCGCCGGGGCCGTGCTCACCGGCGATCGAGGGCGAGCCGGAAAAGACGCGCCTTCGTCCCGAGCGCGCCCCCCAGGTAGACCACGCCATTGAGTTCCGCGAGGGGGGAGACACAAAGAAGATCGCTGATCTCAAAGGGGCTTTTTGACACTTTCTTCTTCTGTTTCGCGTCGTAGATCTTGTCCAACAGTCCTTCGTCGACGCCGCTTACGAGCGTCACCGCCCCCCCGGCGAGTTCGGCGATGCCGTTTTCGCCGAGCACGAGGAGGTGGCCCGGCGAGGTGGCCGTTCGCAAGACCCGGCGAACGTCGGTCGGCCGCCCGAGGGGCGCCGGCAGCGAGATCGTCGTCCAGGTACGCCCATCCACCGATTTTCGCAGCGTTCCTCCGTCACCGCCACCGGTCGAAATCCAATAGAGCGTGCCTGAATTCTCGAACTCATCGACGTACCAACGGAGGGTCGCCGCGGCGCCGCTCGTCGTGACGTGTACCGGAACCGCGTCGTCGTCCTGGAGGGTCGACCGACCGGCGGGCGGAGCTACGCGAATGAAATCGGCAGAAGAGCGCCCGTCGTAGTCTTGAATCCCGGCATAGAGTTCGTCGCGAAATACCGTTAGATAGGTGAGCCTCCAGACGCCATCCTCGTACAGATAGGTGCCTTTCTTCGCCCGTCGCGGGTAGCCGAGGGCAAAGGTCCATCGGGCGCTGGCGCTGGCAGCGCTCGGCGTCGTCGGGGCGGCGAGGAGCGCACCGGGCGCGCTCCCGGTCCACGCAGGCTCGCTCGGCGGGACGGCGCCGGTGGAGGCGTACAAAACCCCTCGAAATTCAGCCACATCGAAGACGTGGTAGGCCCGCGGCAGGACCGCAGTCCCCGCCGGGATGCGCGCATGTGGAGCGCGCGGCGGCGGGAAGGCTCCCGCAGAATCGGAAAGAAATACGTACCCTTCCGTCCCGTGATCCGCAACGCCAAGGCCGCCGTAGGGGGGATCGGCATCGGGGACGTAGAGACGTTCGCCGATGCTGCGGACACGCAAAAAGCCCTGACCGCCGCCGCCCCCCGTGGTCGGTTCCCCGCGGCGATTCCAGTCGAAAGCACTCGAAACCTTTTGCGTTTCCGGCGAGTACTCGGCGACGACGGCGCCATCGCTCCCGAGGGGGCGACGGGCGAGCGCGGCGAAGAGGCGCCCCTGGAAAGGCGTGAGGTCGCACACGCGATTCAACGGGAGGTCGGTTACCGCTTCGAGGTGGCCGAGAAGAGCTGGCTCTTGAAGTAGCGGCGGAAGCGGCGGCGGCGCCGGTAATGGCTCGATAGAACTTATTATTTCTTCCCGGTGTGGGCGAGGGGGCGGCGGAGCATGCGTGCAATTTACAAAGAATAGACTGGTGAAGGCCGCGGGGGCCCAGCGGCGAACGGAGCGAACGGCGTTCATCCCGGAAGGTCGCGGGGGCGCCTGCGAGTGTGACAGCGCTTTCCCTCCTGGCTCGGCTGCGCCACCTGAAGTAAGCCCCGCGCTATGTCGACCGTAGCCCCCGAGCTCGCCCGCGAAATTGAGCGGCGCCGCACCTTCGCGATCATCGCGCACCCGGACGCCGGCAAGACGACGCTGACGGAAAAACTCCTCCTTTACGGGGGTGCCATCCAGCTCGCGGGGAGCGTGAAGGCGAAGCGCGGCCGCGCCAATGCCGTCTCCGACTGGATGGAAATGGAGCGGGAACGCGGGATTTCCATCACCTCGTCGGTGCTCCAGTTCCCCTACCGGGGCCTCGTCATCAACCTCCTCGATACGCCGGGCCACGCCGACTTCAGCGAGGACACCTACCGCACGCTCCACGCCGCCGATGCCGCGGTCATGCTGCTCGATTGTGCGAAGGGCGTTGAAACGCAGACGAAGAAGCTCTTTCGCGTTTGTCGTCAGCGCAAAATGCCGATCTTCTCGTTTGTAAATAAACTCGATCGCCCCGGTCGTGAGCCCTTTGATCTCATCGGGGAAGTCGAGAGCGTCCTCGGCATCGGCGTCTACGCGGTGACGTGGCCCCTCTATTCGGGGGCGACGTTCCGTGGCGTCTATCATCGCGAAAAGAAGGAAATTTTCCTCTTCGACGCCAAGTTCGCCGGCTCCTCCCAGCAGTCCGGCTCCCGGGAAGTCGAGCCGGTTTCGGTCACCGGCGTCCACGATCCGCGCCTCAAAGAAGAGCTCGGCGATGAAGGCTACAATCGCTTTATGGAGGAGTATGAACTCCTCGAAGCGGCCGGCGATGCCTTCGACAAAGAGAAGTTCCTCGCCGGAGAAGTCTCCCCGATGTTCTTCGGTTCCGCGATGAACAACTTCGGCGTCGAAATCTTCCTCGACGACTTTATCCAGCGGATGAGCCCGCCGAACGACCGCGAAGTGTCGACCGGCGTCCTCCACCCGACCGACCCCTTCTCCGGCTTCGTCTTCAAGATTCAGGCGAACATGGACAAGGCCCACCGGGACCGCATCGCCTTCTTCCGCGTCTGCTCCGGCAAATTCGAGAAGAATATGAAGGTGAACCACGTCCGCACCGGCAAGCAGATCCGTCTGGCCAACCCGACGACCTTCATGGCCCAGGAGCGGACGATCGTCGACGAAGGCTTCGCGGGGGACGTCGTCGGCCTCTACGATCCGGGGATCTTCGAGGTGGGCGACACGCTCACGGCGGGCAAGCCATTTACCTTCGAGGAGATCCCGAGCTTCGCCCCCGAGCACTTCGTGCGCGTCACGCTCGCCGATCCGATGCGCCGTAAACAATTGAAGAAGGGCCTCGAGCAGCTCGCGCAGGAGGGTACGATTCAGTTGTACATTCCTGAGCGTGGTGGCGAGCCGATCCTCGGCGCCGTCGGTCGCTTGCAGATCGAAGTCGCGAAGTTCCGCCTGAAGGGGGAGTACGACGTCGACGCCCGCTTCGAGGGGCTAGGCTGCGACTTCGCCCGCTGGGTACGTCGCGAAGATGGTGGAGATTTCGACCTCCTCGACTTCGACCGCAACCGCCTCGGGATCCCCTGTCGCGACGTCCGCGGTCGCCCGGTCGTCCTCTTTGACGGCGAGTGGCAGCTCAACTCGGCGCGCCGAGAAATGAGCGGTTTCACCTTTCAAGAGACCGCATTGGGTGGCACAGCGACGCACAGTTTGCAGGACTGACTCGTTCGAACTAGCTCCGAAGAAAGGTCGATGTCGCAAAATGCCTCATCGGCCTTTTCGCGACCTCGACTAGCCTGCGCCGATGCGCTTGTTGGCAAGAGCGCGCCAAGGTTCCGCGTGGGGACCGGCGCGTTGGGGATACGCTTGGCGGGGGCTGGTGGTGACGGCAGCGGTGGCTGCGTGTGGTCCCAAGGGCGCGCCTGATGCGGCGTCTCCGGCGGCGGCACCGACGACAGAAGCTGTCGCAAAACCGGCCACTTCCAAGCGGCTGACCTTCTACGAAGCGCTCGCCGCCGCAAAAGACGGCGACCTGTTGCCAGAGCCCGACGAGACCGTCGTGAACCTGGAGGCGGAGAGCTCGGCGATCGAAAAGAAGATCCTTGAAGCGCGCGATTGGCACTGGAAACAACGACCCACCGTCGAGTGGTACACGGAGACGACCTTCTTCGCGGCTGCCCGGGCAGTCCTCGCAGAGCGGTTTCAAGCGACCAACGTGACGGTCACCGACCACTACCTTCGCGAAGGGATTGTTGCCGTCTACGACGGCGAACGCCACCGCATCGTCGCCGCGCGGGAACCCCATCGGCGGGAACGGCGCGCGAAAGACCTCTCCGCGGCGCTCGCTGGCGCGTTTGCGGAAGCGGCAGTAGCCGACGCCCTCGGCCATCTACAAATCCCAGACAAGTTTGATGTTGCGGGAGAAATTGCGATGTCTCTGCGCGCCGCCGATGCCAAAGCGGTCACGCGCGCTGCGATGGGGGAGGGCCCCTTCACGAGTTACCTGAAGGGGGATTGGCACTCCCACTACGGTGCGGCCGCTGGCCAATCCTTCGACCTCCGCCAACTCGCAGTGCGTGGCGGGATGGGGGCGAGCGGCTTCGAGGCGGTCGGCACAGCGAAGACGCCGGCGGAGCGTCGTGCCGCCCTTGAGCGGATCCATGCAGCCCACCCGAAAACCTTTGCCCACTTTGTCGCACCGACCGCGTCTCGGGCCGACGCGCAGCCGTTTCTGCCGGTACGCTTCAAAGCACCCGGACATTTTTTGACACAAATTCAAGACCCTGGCCGCGAGCTCCTGCTGCGCGTGCTCCTTTGGGTAGACGACCCAGCCCCTGTCGACACGGCGGGGGCCCTCGTCGCCGTACGCGGAGGCGCCGTATTTGCGAGTGCCGGGGACAAGGTCGACACGGCGGTCTATGTCTTGGCCGATGGCCCGAGCGGAGCGCTTTTGAAAAAAGCAATTGAAGCCTCAAAAGTAGGCGCACTCCATCCCATCAAAAATGGCCACCTAGCCATCCTCGGCCCCGGGAAAGCATCAACTGTCCCTGCAGACTTTCTACCTTTCACGGGTCTGACACCCGACGACACACCGCTCCCTCGAGTACCACTCCCGAAGCAAGACTATTGCGACAGATTGGAGGTCAAGGTGCTCGGAACTGGGCGAGTACTCAACCCGAAAGTGCCGTGCGGCCGAAGTAAAGAAGACTCGTTCTGGTTTTCTGCGTGGGTTGAAGACACTCCCTTCAGCGAGACGACGCCGAGTGCGGCTGACTTGATGGAAGATCGAAGAGATGAGGGCTCTACGAGCGCCGTTTACCGGCGTTTTAGCGCGCGAAACAAAGTGGGATATCTAGCAACAACCCACTCGGACTCAAGGCGCATTACGTTTGGCTATTTGCCTCTTTGCGACGGAAAGAAGTCGCTCCACCTGGGCCTTCGGGAACCGACGACGGGTGCCCCCATCAGCGACCCTTTTTCAACGCTCGTCTGGACGGGAATCGAAGAAACCTTTTGTGCCAAGGGGAAACCATGAAGCGTCTCCACTCGCGTCCTCTTTGGGCGCTCGCCCTCGCGGCTGGTGTAGGCTGCGCCCCCGCGGCAAAGACGCCTGCCGACTTCGCGCCGCTTACGGTGTCGGAGCGCGCCGTCGAGGTGAGCGTCGCGACGGTCGTATTCCCTCGGGAAGATCAGACGTTTGACGTCGCTGCACTTGAGCCTGCGGTGCGCGATGCCGTCGCGCGTGTACGTGGGCGGCCGGTGACTACCCCCATTGAGTACGTCGATGATACTGATTTCATTGCGCGTACGAGGCCGGCACTTGAGAAAATGTATACGAGCAAAGAGCTCGTATTCACGAATCGCTTTATCGAGCGGGAATGGGTCGCCGTCGGGGAGGCCGATCGCATCGTCGCTCGCCGCGAGGTGCGTGGCGTTTTCTGGTCACCGCGACTTGTGGCGAGTCTCCTCGCTACGGCCCTGGTCGAGTCGAGCCTTGATGTTCGCGAAGCCGATCTCCCTGAATTTCATCAACTATTTAAACACGGCGTCGCCCGATTCTACGGGGACGCCGCCGCGAGTGTGATTGCGGGTATGCCTCCGCATCGCGCGCTGTTTCGCGTAAGTTTGGAGCGTGAGTTCATGGGGCATGGGTTCGAAAGTCCTTATTTCGGCCCCGGCTCGAACGTGTCCGATGCTGGCGTAGCTGCGCGCGCTTCTGCGGAGCGTTTTTGGGAAGAGGCAGCTCGCGACTTTGCTCATGCGCTCTATACACTCGGCGGAAATCGCCTCGTTGAAGCCGCGTTGATCGACCCGCCGACAACCTTGCGTGAACTCAGTGTGCTCGAGGCCTACGCCAGCGGCGCCCCTCCGAGCACACTCCGTCGGAACGACGGCGGCGCGTTCGCAGCGATCGGTCCGACCGTCACTGCCGGCTTGTTTGGTGTCGCCCGGCTTGCAGGGAGCGTGGCCGGTGGGGGCGGCGCCAGCGGTCCACAGGGAGCCAAACCGATGGTCGTTGTTGCAGAATTCTACCGAGAAGCGCTGCCCGATACCGCCAACTTGGTCAAGGGCGGCTTCATTCGGACGAAAACGCTGCCGAGTGGAAACGCGCTCGTCGCATTCAGCAACGAGAGCGCCGCGGACGCCGAAGCGGTCTTGGCGGTGATGGAGTCGACCCCGGGCCCCCGGCGGCGCCGCTGGAACTACGCCCCCAACGTGATCCTACGGACGAGCGCCCACGAAGCGTGCGCGTATGGGCGCGTCGGCGGTAAGTACCACTCCGCATGTTCGGACACCGAGTACTCGTCAGAATCAAAAGGATTTTCTGCACTATTCCGCGGAGTCTCCCCTGTCGATACGACCGCCGTCGCACTCCGTCTGTTCGCGTACTCCGATTCGGAAGGCAAGGTGCCACCACTCCTCGCCGAAGGGGCGCGCACGGTGCGGATGCGGCGGACCGAGCCGGCCCTTGACACCCGCTTAACCGCCATTTGCGGCGGCACGGCGGTCGCGGTGGTCGTTGATGGCGTCAGCTGCGACGGCGATGCGTGCAAGGAAATCGTGAAGGCAACCACGGCGACGTTGGGCGTGCCGCCGCCGGAGGACGTCCCCACGTTCTGCGCGGAACTCGCCTACGAACAGGCGCACGACCTCCCCGAGCCCCAGATCCCCCCCGGTCTCCTCGTCGCGCGCCCATGAAAACATCTGTTTTCTTAACTTTTTTTCGTACTCGGCTTCTCCCCTTCGCAGCGATGGCGGGCTGCGTGCATCCTGCACCTGTTGTACGGGTCGCGGCGGCGACCGACGCGCTTGCGAGCATCCCCGTCGGGGCGCCAATCCCGTGGAACGTCCCCGTCGTTGAGCTGCCGTCCCTCGAAGCGGAGGTGGAGGCGGCCGTTTTGCGTGCGCGTGGCGCCGTTTGGGGCGGCACCTTGTCGGCCCGTTGGAAGCATCGACCAGCTATTGAGTATTACGAAGATCCACTCTTTGAAGATGCTGCTTTCTCAGCAGCCTCAGCGATTCACGTGCCGGCGGATATGTCGATCACCGTCTCTCGCTTCCGTATTTTTCGCGAGATCGCTTACTACGACGCGGCGAGTCACCGGATCCTCGCACGAAATACTATTCACGATTCACCCTGGGTGACTCCCGCGATCAAACATAGCTTTGCCCGCGCGATCGCGACAGCGCTCGCCTTCGATGAGCACGGCGCTGTGGTCGACGATAACGACGACGACACCGTCGCCCGCTACCGCCAGGCGCTCCGCTTTGCGGAAGGGGCGCGGACGGCAGAGGCGGCCTTCCCGAGCGGAGCGGGACGCATTTCTCTTCGTGATTTTGGGCGTTTACCGTCGCCCAAACCGGCAAGCGGAACCCGCCGCGGCGACGTCGAAGATCTCCTCGGCCTGACCTGGGGCCCGAAGGCGGCGACCTACAAAGGGGGGGAGTCGTCGCTCACCGACGCGCTCTTTGACGACTTCCTCCGTCGAGAGGCCGGGCGGCTCCTCGCGGCGCCTCGCGACGCCGCCGATGAGCGGGCCCTCTACGCCGATCCACCACGCACGCTGACGACCGCCCTCGACCGCGCCGCGTGGAGCGCGCCCCCAAAGACGAAGATGACGGCGAAGGACGGGTGGACCATCTCCACCTTTCACGACGGGAGCTACGAAGCGGCGCTGGTTCTGGCGCTTGGAAGCCTTGACGAAGATTCGGTATTTCGTTGTGCACGTGCCGTGCGCGGCGTCCACTACGCGGAGATGCCCGCAGCACGTGACGGGGCGGGCGATGCAGCCCGAGAGGGCGCCCGCTGTTATGTGTATTCTACAGATTCTGTCGGCGAGGCGGGCGCTCATTGCCTTCAACGCGCGCTGGAGGGGCTCGGCTGGACTCCGGTAAGCTGGTCGACGGCGACCGCCCGCGTCGTGTGCAGCAACGTCCCGAACGGCTTTGCGCAGGCTGCCGAACAGGCATTGAGCGTAACTGCGTCGCCGAGCGATGCGACCGCGGCGATCGCGCTGGCGGCCCCCCCCGCGAGCGATCACGGCTGGATCCCGGTGGCGGCGGATCGGAGCCTCCACGCGGCGCTTCGACCACCGGGGGGGCTGCCGGCGTCGTTCAGCGAGGGGAAGTGGGCGACCGGCGGCCACTCGACGAACGTGCTCCTTCGGAAGGAGTCCCTCGACGAGGCACTCGCGCGAGCTGCGGGAATTGCTGAACTTTTCGACAATCAACTCGGCGAAAGCGAGGAGACGAAGAAGGAAACAAGGCAGGCGATGCACGGCTATCCGGCGATGCCGACGGTGCTTCGCGATCAGCTCGTCGCCTTCGGCCATCCCCTCCCCGCCGCTCGCCTCCGCCGCTCCTGGCTCGCGACCGGGCGCCGCCTCGACGTGTGGGTCGCCCCGTTCGCGGGCGCGATGCTGACGGTGATCGTCCGTCACGCCGCCGAAACCGAGACCGACGACCGCCCGGAAATCGGCACCCCCGATGCCGCGAGCGTCGCCCCGCGAGGTCGCCCATGACCGTGCGAACGTGTTGTATTCTTTCGACGTTTGTTGCTCTCGCCGCCTGTGCGCAGGGCGCGCGAGCACCGGCGCCTGTCCGCCCGCCGGCGGCCGCAGCGCCCGTATTTGCGCGGGTGACCGACGAGGTGCCGAGGCCTATCGAGCTCACCCCGCTCGTAGCGACCGCCGTCGCCGGACTTTCCCGCCTTCGTGGCAGCCCGATCGCGCCGCCGACCGTCGAAGCGCTTTCGGACGAAGCCTTCTACGAGAAGGTCCACCCGCTCCTCGAAGAGACCTTTCGCGTAAAGGGGTGGACGGCGACGCGCCACCATATTCTCAATGATTTCGTTGCTTTCGGGAGCACCGATGGGAAGACGCTCTGGGTACGCAATCGCGTCGAGGGGCCGACGTGGTCCGAGGCCGACGTCCTCGCACGCCTCGGCGCCGCAATCATGGTGACTCAGCTTCCGGCGGGGCCTCCGCGCGAGACAAACCTGGAAAAAATGTCGGCCGAAGCGCTCCGCCGCGGGTTCGCCCGGTTCTATGGCACTGCGGTGAGGAAGCTCGCGTTCTTGCCGCCCCAGCGCGCCCTCCTGGACGTCGCTTCGCGCGATGGAGAGCTGCCGCGCGGGAGCGAGGATCGCGACTATTTCGGCGACACCGATTTCAAGAGCTTCGGCCTCTCCTTGGAGGAGGTTCGCATCTGGGAAGAGGCGGGATTCCGCCTCGCGATCGATGCTTACGGTGGCGGTGGGAACGCGCTCGTCGACCAGGTCCTCCGTGATCCTCCACAAACCTTCCGCGAAGCTTCGGGCCTAAACCCTTGGAATTACGTTGGTGGTGAACTCGAAGTGGAGGCGAGCCCGCCGGGCTACCGCATCGAACGCGTGGTCGCCCTGTGGCTTCAGCTCCAGCTCACGGACGTGGCCGAGTCAACATTCGCGACCGCCGGCGACATTTGGGGAACCGCTGAAATCACGGAAGAGAAGTCGGGACTTCAGGCATTTGTCTTTAGCGTTCGTAAGTCGGATCGGTCGAGCATTGAAGATCGCCTCCGAGAGGCCGGTGCTGTGGTGAAGGACGCGCCAAGTGAGAGTCTCATTTTCGCGGCAGGCGGGCAGGCGGCGCTGGAAATGCTCGAGAGAGTGCCGACAAAAGTGTTCTTTCTCCCGGGCACCTACCGAGCTAGATTCAAGCGCCCTTTTCTCACCCCCAATCGCCCAAGCGCGAGAGCCGCTTGCGACGCCATACTTGGCGAAGAAAAAGAAGCAAAACCGAAGTTTACCTCCGTCTGCTTTGCAACCGTCGACGTCGATAAGGGCGTGACCGGTATGCAATTTACCGCAGAATCAATTGTTGCTTCGATGGCCGACATTCGCCGTAGCCTTACCCGCACAACCCCCTTTGAACTCCTCGACCGCCCCGTCCCCCACCTCCCCGCGGGGAGCCGGGCGATCACCTTTCGCGACGTCGGGCAGCCGTCGGCGCCAGCGCCCCCCCTTTTCACGTTCCTGGTCACGCCGATCTGCGAGGGTGAGGCGGGCGTTATCGTTGCCCACAAAGCGGAAGGGCCGAACCTTGCGGCGGAGATGGCCGCCTCCGACGCGTTCTTGGCAGCGCCTCCGAAGGTATCGCTTGAGACGGTGTGTCGGCTCGTCTCGAGCGAGCGCTTCCGCGACCTGCCGGCGCCGGTCGTCCCGCCCGATCTGGAGCTACTTCACTGAAATCGTAAGATCTTTCGCGCAGTAGCCGAGGCACGTCCCGCGGTCGGCGCTCCACGGGATCGTCTTCTCGACGGTCCCAACGGCGGTGGCTGCCTTTGCTTGCAGAATCCACGTATCTTGCGGCGCCGGCTTGCTTCCGACGGCGTGGATCGTCAGTCGGAAGTGGCCATCGGCGTCGGTCGTCGCCGTGAGGGGGGTCTCCCCTTCCCGGAGCTTCGGCGCGTTGCTCCGTGTGACGACGGCGCCGGCAACCGGTTTCCCGGCGGCGTCGACGACGGTGCCGCTGACGTCTGCGTAGATGGAATAGTCGTTGTTGCAGCCGACGAGGGCAAGGACGGCAACGAGCGCCGAAACGGGGGGCAGGCCACGCATGGGCTCCGCCTACTCCGAATCTTCAGGATGCTCCATCGCGCACGACGGAAAACAGGCGGACCGAGCGCGCAGGGACCGGGATCCGGAAGGCGCCGGTCGTCTTTTCGAGGGGCGCCGGCGGCCCGTCGGCGGTCGGCGCGAGGGCATCCTGAAGGGCGCGCACACCGGGGAGGGCAAAGGCGATCAGGCGATCTTCCGGGTAGGGGTTCATCGCGAAAACCGCTCGAACTTCGCCAGCTTCCGTCTCGTGGACGGTGATGAAGCCCGCCTGCCCTTCGACGGGGAACGTCGGCAAGTGGAAGGCGCGAATGGCGTCGGCAACGGCGTCGGCGGCGCCACTTCCATCCCAGAGGTCGACGAGCGAGAAGCCGGTCCCGTCGAAGGGGGTCGTGAGCGGCCGGAGCGCGCCGTCGAGGGTCGGCGCCGTCGGCCCGAGCGTGACGCGATGGCCCGGCTGCTGAGCGTGGGTGCGGAGCGTCTCGACCAGCTCGGGCTTTAGGCCGTGGGCCGCTGCGACGACCACCCACGGGGCTCCGACGAGCGCGTCGGAGGTCGGCGCACGTGAGTCTCCGCCCGCCGAGACGCCGGAGGGGAGAACGCCTTCGCCGCCGGAGAATGCGTAGGGAACCCCTCGAATTTCAAGCGCTTCTGCGACTCGGCGGAGGAAGGCGTCCGCGAGGACGACCGGGCTCGTCGACGCTCCGTCCTCCGAAGGGGACGACGGTCCGAGGCCGAGGTCTTCTTCAAAGCAACTTTCGGCCACGCTACGCCCCATGACATGAAATGCAGAAGGCGAGAGCGGACCAAACGCATGAGAGGCACGCGCGAGACGCCGAAGGGCACGCGGCACGAGCAACCGAACAGGCACCCGACGGCGGAGCGTATGAAAGGCGAGGCGCTCCAGCGCTTCGTTCAAACGCCGATAGAAGGCGGCGGAAGGCTGCAAGAAACCTTCTTTGGTGATCGGCGCACCGAGCCACCGATCGCGGTCCATCGCCATGTACAGGTTGTAACCGCGGAGGCCGTAGGCGAGGGCCGCTAGAAGCGTGTATTCGGAATCCTTTTCGTCCAAAGGCGGAAAGAACGGGGGGAACCCGACGCCAACTTCGGCGCCATAGGCGGGGCGGCCGCGGGCTTCACAGAAGGCGGCCAGCTCGGTCGTCCGCCGTGCAAGCATTGAATGTTGCTCGGGAGTTGCTCGGTGATAGTAGTCGAGCGCCACCAGATCGACGACGTCCCCAATGCGGGCGGCGTTCAGGGGCGATGCCGCCTCGCCCAGTGGGAAGTTGTGGGTCGTCGGAATGCCGGTGAGCCCACCTCGCGTGAGCGCGTCGGCGAAACGGCCCATGGCGCGGGCAAGAAGATCCTCCTGAAACTCCATCCATTCCAGGTGACGGGGGAGGGCCTTTCCATCAAAGCGCCGCGGGGGATCCATCGTCGCGAAATCGAGGTTCTCATCTTCATAGGCCGCACGAAGGGCCTCGGGAGTCGCGTAGCGTTTCCGAAGGAAATCGCGATAAGCGGCGACAGCATCCGGGTGAAAATCCTGATCGTAGGGGCCATCCCGGAAGTAGAGCGCCCCCTCATTGTCGATTTGAACGGCGACAATTGGCCCCGCGGGATAGGTGAGGTCGGCCATTTCCTTCGCCGCGGCCATCAACCACTGGGAGGCCTCCGCGTGGAAGGCGCTGCTCGCATAGCTCGGCACCGGGAACGCAAGCGGAAGCATGGGAAGAACCACCGGATTCCCCTTTGGCGTCCGCGCCTGACAGGGGGCATCCCAGACGACCCGCTCCGGCAACCCGAAGAAGGAGAGTTCCCCATTGATGTGGGGCCCCGGCCGCACAAGCGCATAGAGGCCGCGCGCGGCGACCTCGCGAAGAAATGCGCGGAGATCGAGGCGCTTCTTTCGGGAGCCGAAATCGTATTTCCCGCTGGAAATCTCGTGAATTCCCCACGGAATATAGGTGTCGATGATCGTGAAGCCGAGGCTCGCGAAGGCATCGAGGGCGTGGCCCCAGACGGCGGGTTCATGGTGAAAGTAATGGAACGAAGCGACGCGGAGCGGAAGCACGCGGCCCGGCGCTTCTCCGTGGGGGGCGAGGAAAAAACCGTGGGGGTGCACGGCGACCGGGGGTGCGGCGGAAGCGCTCATCGGATCAAGATTCCGTGTATTCTGCACCCAAGGTGCGCCGAAGAACCGCGTCAAGGGCAACCATGTACGGGTCCTCGCCGAGGCGGCTGAGGGCGCCGCGGACCTTGGCGAGGGTCGGCAAAAAGAATTTCAAAAACGCGGGATTACCCTTCTTCTTGTCGATAAAGATGAAGCGCCCAGCGTCCTTCAGCTTCCGCTGGACTGTGACGTAGTCGAACTCGCGACCGAGGGCGGCACGCGCTTCGGACGGGAGGCCGGCGACCGCCGCGTATTCGTCGAGGCGTGCCTCGATAAAGGCGCGATCGAACTCCTGGTAACTATCGCCAAGGAGCGCAACGAGATCGTACACGCGCGGACCGAGAAGGGCGTCTTGAAAGTCGATCCAGAGGAGCGTCAGGCTGCCATCTTCCGAACGTCGAACCATCAAATTTCGCGATTGATAATCGCGGTGGACGAAGATCTGCGGGAAGGCGGCGATCCGGGCGGCCAGTCGCGTCGCGATCCCTTCGAAGATCGCGTGATCGCTCTCGGAAAAGGCGAGCCCTCGTGCTTCAACCCCCCACTCGCGAAAGTGCTGAATCTCCCAGTGGAGGAGGTCGAGATCGAAGGAGCGCGTCCGCACAATCGAGTCTTCAGGGAGGGCGCTCAATGCCACCTGGGCGCGTGCGAGTCCCTCCACCGCAAGCGTATACACTTCCCGCTTCCTCTGCGGTTCTCGGAGCAGAAATTGGGCAAGCGTGTCGTCGCCGAGATCGTCGAGGACGAGGTACCCACGCTCGGTGCTCTCGACGAGGATCTCCGGGACGGCGACGCCGCGCTCCGCGAGGAGATCGCGGACCTCGAGGAAAGGCCAACGCCGGAACCCGGTATGCTTCCCAATTTCTTCCGGTTTATCCCCGTCGGGGACGAACATCGCGACGACCGATTTTCGGTCGCCCTCCGTGCAGTCTACACGAAAATACCGTCGGGCGGAGGCGCCCCCGGGCATCTCGGCGATCGTCGTCGGAGCGCGTGCGGTGAGCAGCGCGCGGAGGGCGCTTTCGTCGTAGGAAAACATGGAGGAGCGCGAAGCTACGTCAGCGCTGGAGCGCTCGCAAGGAAGCGATCGCCCGTTCCGTTCCAAGGAATTCCGCGGTAGCGGACCGTCCGTGGACCTCAACGCTCGCCAGCTCGACGACGCATTCGCCTGCTTTCGCAACGCATTCCCCGAGGCGCCATGCGACGACGCCGCGGAAAAGGTGCTTCGCGGGTGGCTGACCGCGATGGTGCTCTGGAACAAGAAACTCGATTTGACGGCGGCACGAACGACGACGGAGCTCTTCGATTTGATGCTCGCCGACGCGTTCGCGATCGCCCCTCTGTTTCCCGTCGGTGCGTCGGTCGTCGACGTAGGGACCGGCGCAGGCGCCCCCGGTGTAGCGCTCGCGGCCCTACGCCCTGACCTTCGGATGACGCTCGTCGAGCCGCTTGCGAAGCGTACAAGCTTCCTTCGAACGGCCCTCGCAAGCGTCGGCCGGACCGACCTCGTGATCATTCGCGGGAAAGGGGAGGAACTCCCCGCGTTCAAAGGGGACGAGAACGCCGGGTTCGACGTCGCCATCAGTCGCGCGACGTTGGCGCCTCCCGACTGGCTCAGCCTTGGCGAGCGGCTCGCGACAAAGGCGGGGTCGGTGTGGGTCCTCACCGCCCGCGAAGTCGCGCCCGGCAATCGACCGTCCCTGAATATTCAAGAAGCTCGGACGTATGCGTGGCCGGGTTCCGGCGTCGAGCGCACAGCGACGCGCTACCAAAAGACGGCGACCTGACGCCTTGTGAACGCTTCGGCGGGCGGAGAACAACTTCTTGTTGCGGGCACTGTGGCGCCGACTATAGCCGTGCGTAATGCGCAGTCGTTTCGCCGTCCCGGCCCTCGCCTCCCTCCTCCTCGCCTGCTCGACGGAGACCGCCAGTTCCTTCAAGAAATCGGACGGCGGAACCACCAACGACGCCGGCTTTGAAGAGCCGGTCGATTCCGGCCTCGAGATTCCGCAGGGGGATGGTGGCACGATCGCGTCGAACACGCCGATCGGTACGGCGACCGGAACTGTCTACGTCCCGTCGGGAGATCTCTCCATGCCCGGAGCGCTTGTGTATCTCACGGCGACGGAGCCGGCCGATATTCCGGCGGGGAACTTCTGCGACAAATGCGTCGACGTCACGAGCATCCCCGCAAATGGTCTTAGCAAGACCAACGGATCGTTTTCTGTACCGGTGTTCGCAGCGGGACCACACTATCTCGTGGTTCAAAAAGGCGCATTTAGACGCGTCACAAAGGTCACGCTGAAGGCGGGAGACAATCCATTTCCGACGAGCGCGACAACGTTGCCAGGAACGCTGAACCGCGCGGCAGGAGAGATCGTACCGCGGATTCTCGTCGTCGATTCTGACGGAGTCGACCCCGTTACCGACGCGCTTTCTCGGCTCGGAATCGACGTGCCGAGCGCAGACGTGAAGCAGCCGTCTGACGCCGAGGTTCTCTTCAGGAATGCCACTAACCTCGCAAAATATCAGGTAATCTTTCTTCCGTGCTCGGCGTTTGGGGTGACCTGTGGGCCCAGTCAAGCGCTCGACGCGACGATTAAGAGAAATCTCAAGACGTTCGTACAGAATGGCGGAAAGATCTACGCAGCAGATTTTTCCTATGAATTTGTGAAGCAAATCTGGCCTGGCTACATTGACTGGCCCGACTACGGTTCGTCATGGGTCCGTAACGACATCGGCCAATCCTGCGGCGATTCCTACGATGCTAGGCCCACGTGGGTGGATCAAGGCCTTGGAGACTGGATGCGTTTCGTAGGAAATGCGTCGGTTACGCTCGGCGGAAACTGGTCGAAAATGAACGGTGTAAAGACCGTCCAAGGGCGCGACGTGAACGGCAACGCGACACCGGTCACGCCGAAGGTCTGGGTCAAGGCGGCTCGTGATGGGTCAACCTACCCGGCAACCGTGAGCTTTCCCGATACCTGCGGTCGCGTGATGTTCAGTACCTTCCACGCGGAAGGCGGAGCTGCTCATCTCGCGCAGGAGCAGGCGCTCCTTTACGTCTTGCTCGAAGTAAATACGTGCGCGGGCGGCGTGGTCGACAAGTAGCGCTCGCTGCAGACCAAAGAGAAAGCCCCCAAGGTTCCTTGGGGGCTTTTCTTGTTTGAAACCGAGAAGATGGGCTACTCCGCTGGCGCAAGGACCGGGGCAGCCGGCGGCGGAACGTTCTTCTCGCCGACGCCGAGCCGCGCCTTGATGTTCTCGATCACCAAGTAACCGACCGGGACGACGATGAGCGACAGCATCGTCGAGCTGATCACCCCACCGATGACGGCGATCGCCATCGGCGCTCGGAATTCGCTGCCTTCGCCGTTGGAGGTCGCCGTCGGGAGCATCCCGAGGATCATCGCCGCCGAGGTCATAAGAATCGGACGGAGGCGCTCAGGGCCCGCCTCAAGGACCGCTTGCAGGGGGCTCTCCCCCTCCTCGCGAACGCGCACGATCGCGCGGTCGAGGAGGAGAATCGCGTTCTTGGTGACGAGGCCCATCAGAAGAATAATTCCGATGATCGCCCCCATGGCGAGGCTCGTCTTTGCACCAAAAAGAGCAAAGAGAGCGCCCACTAGTGCGAGGGGTAGCGTCAGCATGATCGTGAGCGGATGGATGAAGCTCTCAAATTGAGAAGCGAGCACCAGGTAGATGAAGATGACGGCGAGAAGGAGGGCGATACCGAACGAGGAATTGGACTCGTTCATCTGCCGAATCTGCCCATCGAGGAAGTAGTTGTAGCCGGCCGGCTTCTCGATCTTCCCAAAGGCGGTATCCATGTCGGCGGCGATTTCACCGAGGGAACGCCCTTTGGTTGACGCAGAAATCACGATTTGACGTTCGCGATTTTCGCGCTCAATCACGCTCGGTCCGGCGCCGCGCTCGACCTTGGCGAGGTCGGAGAGGACGACCGGTCCCGCCTGGGTCTGAATCGTCATTCCAAGGACATCTCGAGCACTTCCGCGATCTGCGCGCGCGAGACGAACCTTGATCGGAACTTCGTCTTTGCCCTGACGGAGCTTGCCCGCCTCTTCGCCTTCAATCGATCCGCGAAGGGCAAGAGCAATCGATGCAACCGGCACACCGAGGCGTGCCGCTTTGTCGCGATCGGGGGTCACTGCAAGCTCAGGGGCGCCCGGATTGTACGCGAGCTTCACATCGACGAGCCCGGGGATGCGCTTCATCGTCTGCTCAAACTGCTTCGCGAGCGGTTCGAGGGTTGCGTAGTCGGGCCCGCGGACCTGAACCATGACCGGAGCGTCGGCGCCGCCCCCTTCAACAAAGGGGGGATCGGCGATGGTGATGCTCGCATTGGGAATTTGGAGGAGGCGCTTCCGAGCGACCTCTTTCAGCTCCGCAATGCCGACATCGCGCTGGTCCTTCGGGCGCGTGAGTACGCGCATCGAGACCTTGTTCACGTCGCCGCGCGCGCCGAGCTGCGAATAGACGGTCGTGAAGTAGGGGTTCTTGAGGAGCTCGGTTTCGGCGTCGTAGGTGAGGCGGGAGGTCTCCTCGAGCTTCGTCCCCGACGGGAACTCGATGTCGACGACGAACTGGGAACGGTCCTCCGCATTGACGAAGTCGACGCCCATGAGCGGGACGGTCGCACAGCCGGCAAAGAAGGCGACGACGGCGCCGACCAGCACGATCGCCTTGTGGCCGACCGCCCAGCGGAGGGCGCGACGGTAGAGGGACTCCATCGCCGCAAACCCGTTCAAAAACGGCTGTTTGAGCCATTGCCACGGGTCCTTCTGGCCGGGGACGTGCGCCTTCGAGAAGCGCGACGAGAGCATCGGGTCGAGGGTGAAGGCGACGAACAGCGACATCATGACCGCGGCGGCGATCGTGAGGCCAAACTGGCGGAAAAACTGGCCGACGACGCCGTCCATGAAGGAGACGGGGATGAAGACGGCGACGATGGTGAGCGTCGTCGCGAAGACCGAGAGGGCGATCTCTTTTGTCCCGAGCTCGGCGGCGGTACGCGGGTCGACCCCGCGCTCCAAATACTTGGAAATGTTCTCACGGACGACGACGGCGTCGTCGATCAGGAGGCCGATCGCCAGCGAAAGGGCGAGCAGCGTCATCATGTTGAGCGTGAAGCCGAGCGCGTACATCACGAAGAAGGTCGAGACGACCGACGTCGGCAAGGCGACGGCACTGATAAGCGTCGACCGCAGGTCGAGCATGAAGACGAGAATGATCAGAATCGCCATCGCGCCGCCGAAGAAGATCGCGATCTCGACTTCGTGGGCATTTTCGCGAATGTACTTCGACTCATCGATGATCAGGCTCGCCTTAATCCCTTCCGGGAACGTCTTCTGAAGACGGGTGATTTCTTCTTTGACTTTGTCGGCCACGGCAACGGTATTTTGGCCGCTCTGCTTGACGACGTCGAATACAACGGCCGACGTGCCGTTCACGCGGATCTTGGTGCGAATCTCTTCGAAGTCGTCCTGAACCTGGGCGACGTCGGAAAGTTTCACATTTGAGCCGTCGGGGGCGACGGCAACAATGGCGTTTCGAATGTCGTCGACGGAGCCGAACTCCCCCTTCGTGCGGACAGAAACCTCGCGGGCCCCCTCTTCGAAGCGACCGGCGGGGACGTTCAGGTTTTGGGCGCGGAGCGTCTGGAGGACGACACCAGGCGTGAGCCGGAGCGCGTCGATGCGGGCGAGGTCGAGCTCAACGTGGATCTCCCGCTCCGCGCCGCCGCGAATGTTCATCGACGCGACGCCGGGGAGCTGCTCGATCGACGGTTTTACCACGTCTTTCGCGAACTTCTGGGTATCCGCGAGCGAGCGGCCACCGCCGGAGAGCGTGTACGTTACAACCGGTGTCGCGCCGACGTCGAACCGTGAGATCGAGGGCTCCTTGACCTCCTGGGGGAGCCGAAAGCGCCCCTGGGCAACCTTCTCCCGGACTTCGATTGCCGCCTGCTTGATGTCGGTCTCGAGTTTGAAGAAGACAATGACGGAAGATACCCCCTCGCGAGATTCACTCTTCAAGCGGTCAATGCCGTTTGTAGAGACGATTGCGTCTTCGAGGGGCTTCGTGACGAGCTGCTCGACTTCGCTCGGTGAAGCGCCCGGGTAGACGGTTGTCACGACGACTACGGGGAAGGAGACGTCCGGAAAACGGTCGGTCCCGAGTTTGGAGAGCCCCATGATGCCGAGCACCATGAGGAACAGCGTCACCATCGTTGTAAAGACGGGGCGCTTGATCGCAATGGAGGCGAGATTCATAGGACGCTCACTGCCCCTTCAAAAGGACGTCTTCGCCGTCTTTGAGTTCCGGGGGCGCGTTCAAGAGGAGAACATCACCCGCCTGAAGACCGCTGCGGACGAGCCAACTTCCGTCCGCCTTGGTGTCGTGGACGACGCGCACGGTTTTCGCTTTTCCGCCGCTGACGATGACGACCTCGTCCTGGGAACCGGCGCGCTTGGCGGTGACGGGGACTTCCAGCGCATCGACCTCGGCGGGGCCTTCGATCTTTACGTGAACAAATCCGTAACCAAGAATCGGATTCTTCGAGTCGTTGGGAACTTCAATCTCGACAGGTGCTCGCCGCGTCATCGGATCCAAGGAAGGAACGACCGCCGACACCTTCCCAGCGACGACGCGATCCTTCCAAAGAACGCCAACAGATGCGCCAACTTTAACGAGATCGAAGTCGGCTTCGCTCACGCTTCCTGCGAGGCGAAAATGGGAAACATCTTCGATACGAAAAGGGGCCTGCCCGGGCATTCCAGGATTGACGAAGAATCCGCCGGAGGCAGGGGCGCGCGTAAGGATCCCGTCAAAGGGCGCGCGAAGCGCCATCTTCCCCTGGCCCACTTTTGCGAGCTGTGTCGTGGCCGATGCCGCCTCAAGCCCCGCCTTTGCGGCGGCTAGCTGCTGTTTGGCCGCTTCGAGGGACGCCTCCGGGATCGACTTCGACTCGACAAGTGCTTGTGTACGCTTCCAATTGTCTTCCGCCATCGCAACCTGAGCAGCCGCCCCTTTGACCTGGGCGCTCGCCTGATTGACCTGAGCCCCGGCGATCGACGCATCGAGGGTCGCGAGGAGGTCGCCCGACTTCACCGCGTCGCCGAGGCGGACCGGCACGTCCTGAACGCGACCGGCCGCCTCAAAATTCACCTCGGCCTCGCGCCAGGGCTTCAACGTGCCGGTGATCTCGACGGAGGGACGGAATTTCACCGGCTTCGGCGTCACGGTGCCGTAGCTCGGCTTCTTGATTTGCTCCGCTTCGGCGGCGGCGCGATCGGCGGCGAGCGCCTGCTGTTTTTTCCCCGCTTCGACGACCCGCATGCCCATAAATCCGGCGAAGGCCACAAAGAGGATTCCGGACACGACCAGCACACCCTTCGCGCTCGAAACGGGCGCGTTTTGCAGCCCTGCATCATGGGTTGCGCCGCCAGTTGCCGGAAAGTTCCCACCGGCACTCGGGGATTGAACGGGATTTGATTGCGCTTCCATGTCAGCCTTTGCGTGCTTTGGTGCTGCGAGATACGTGAGGGAGAGCTGCGATGAGCGTCGGAACGCCAAACGCGCGGGTAAACGTGTTTTGGGCCTCTAGCAACCAACTCCGGAGGGGTGGTTTCTTCGCTTGAGAAGCGAGCTGAAAGGCGAGTTCGTTGTAGGCGCCGAAGAGGAGCATCGAAGCGACCGGCCCATCGACGTCGGAACGGAAGACGCCGCAACGCTTCGCCTCGTCGACCCACCGAACGACAGCGGCGTGGGCCTGGGTGCGGTAGGACGCGAGGAGGTAGCCGTAGGGCCCCGAACAGCTTGGGAGCATGGCGAGCGTCGCTCGATTTGCCCAAAGAAACTCGAAGGTTTCGAGGTCCCGCGTCAGCCAGAAATCGAGGGTGCTCGCGGGGGTAGTCAGGGCATCTGCAGGAATGTCGGTGGGATCAAAAGAGCGCGCACATGCCGCCAAGAAGCTCTCCATCACGTGGAGGAACGCCTCTTCTTTGCTTGCAAAATGCAAATAAAAGGCCCCCTTCGAGACGCCAGCACTACGCGCGATTTCATCGACTTTTGCGCCGTCAAGACCATGCGCAGCGAACGCCGCTTCCGCGGCGCGAAGGAGGGCTATTTTTGCGTTCGGATCGGCAGGTCGCGACATGGGATCGCCGGGTTACTGACCGGCGGGTCACGAACTAGGGTCCATGGGCGGCAAGTTCAAGCGTCACGCGTCCGAAATCGAGGCGGCGCGAGGGATCGACGCGCGAGGGCCGGTCGGCGGGGTCGGTAGCGTCGAGAACTTGGCCCCTTTGCCGGGACCGTGCGACGCCCCCTCGCCAGATGCACCGCACCCCGGAACAGGATCTCGTTCGACTGCGCAAACAGGCGGAAGCCTTCGCCGAGCAGCGTGGCGAACGCCCGTCGACGGCCCATCTCCTTTTCGTCGTCGCGGAAGAAGGGGGCCTCGCAAAGGGCCTCCTCGAGGAACGGCGCATCGATGGGCGCGCGATTGCTGCAGCCCTCCGCGTCGTCACCGACGATGAAGCTGATGCGGTGGCGAAGGCTGTGGGCCGCGCCCGGGAATTTGCGGGGCGCCAGCTTCGCGGCGTCGGGCCCGAGCGGGGCGGGACCGACCCGTCGTTGGTGCTTCTGCATGCCCTCTGCCAGGAGCAGAAGAGTGCATCTTACAGATTTCTTCAGCAGGTCGGCGTCGATATCGCCCGTCTTCGCTCGACGGTTCTCCAGTACGCGACCGGGGTGACGGCGCCCCGGCGGATGGTCGAGCCGCAAGCGTCGGCGAGGCCGGTATTGGCGAGCCCGCTGCGCAGCCCCACAGCTAGCGCGCCCCTTGGAAACGCGTTCTCCGATCCGGCTCGAAGGGCGGAGACAAACGCGTCTCGCCTGGCGCCCCCTGCCTCACGGCCCCCCACCCAGCTGACACTTCCGAAGCCGACCAAGCGGGCCGCCCGGCCGACGTCGAAGCCGGTCGTCGGAGTTTCTGGGTCGCCGGTCAGTCATCCGCCTCCCCTCGACGCCCCGCCGGCGGCAGCGCCAAACGCGTTTGCTAAGAACTCGGCGCCGTCTCCCGCTTCGCGGACGGACGCCTCTCCGGCAAAGCCGCCCGTCGCCACGAAGGAGCGCGCGACGAAGGGGACGAGCACCTTTGATGCCCAGAAATATCCGCGACTTGCAGCGTTCGCGACGCCCGCGCCGGACGAAGTCCTTTGCCTCGGGCGCGACCGCGAACTGGGGCGCCTCGTCGAGCTCCTGCACAAGAAGAATGGGCACCACGCGCTCGTCGTTGGCGATGCCGCCGTCGGGAAGAGCACGGTGCTCCGTGCGCTCGGTCAGGGTCTGCGTGCATTCTGCATCGATGCAAATGCGCTCCTCGCAGCGGCGCCTGCGCGGGGGCAGCTGACGGCGACCCTCCGGGACCTCGAGAAGGAGGCGGAGACCTTCGCCAACGGGGCGCCGATGGTGCTGCTCGTTGACGATGCTGCCGCGCTTTTCACGAGCGAGGCGGAGGCGGAAACGTCCGCAGCGCTTCGTAAATTGGCCGCCCCGCAGGTTTCCTGGGTACTCGCCCTCGGAACCGCGGAAGCGAAGCGGATCGGCGATCGCGATCCGGCCCTTCTGCGCCAATTCGGCGTCGTTGAGCTCGGCGAACTCGACCTGGAAACCTCGATCGCCGCCGTCAAGACGCTCGTCGACCAGCTCGCCGCCCACCATCGCGTCACCTACGAAGCCGATGCCCTAGAGGATGCCGTTCGCTGGACGGCACGCTGGGTCTCCGAAAAGCGGAACCCCGAGAAATCCCTGGTTCTTCTCGACCGTGCCGGCGCGCGGACGAAGCTCCTCGGCCGCGATACCGTGACGCGCGCCGTGGTCGCGAAAGCGCTCTCGGAGGACTCGAAAGTGCCCGTCGAGCGCCTCCTCGAAAGCGACGGCGAGCGCCTCCTTGCGCTTGAGAACCACGTCGGAAAAATCCTTGTTGGCCACGAGGCACCTCTCACGAAAATCGCCGATATTCTGCGCAGAAATGCGAGCGGATTTCGAAGTGGTCGCCCCATCGGGAGCTTCCTGCTCCTCGGCCCCACCGGCGTCGGCAAGACGGAATGTGCAAAGGCGCTCGCCGAAGTTCTCTTCGGCTCGGAGCGCGCCATGACGCGCATTGATTTGTCGGAATATTCGGAGCCCCACTCGGTCGCTCGACTCTTTGGAGCGCCGCCCGGCTACGTCGGCCATGAGGCGGGTGGGCAGCTGACCGATGCCATCGGAAAACGCCCCTATCAGCTCGTTCTTCTGGACGAAGTCGAGAAGGCCCACCGCGATGTACTTCTCGCGTTTTTGCAGGTCTTCGACGAGGGGCGCCTCACCGACGGGCGCGGGCGCGTCGTTGATTTTTCAAACACCGTGGTCCTCCTCACGTCAAACCTCGGCGCCGATAGCTATTCCAAGAAACGCACAAGCCGCGTCGGCTTCGGAGCGATCGGTGAGAGCACCGACGATGCCGATGCCGATCGCGATGCAGAGGTCGTTGCTGCTGCGCGCCGTGCGCTTGCGCCTGAATTGTACAATCGTCTCGATGAAGTGCTGGTCTTCGCACCGCTCGCCCGCGATTCCGTGCGGGAAGTTGCGCGACGCATGCTCGCAAAGACGGCAGCGAGCCTCTTTGCCGAGAAGGGGGTCGAACTCGACGTGAGCGATCACGCGATCGATGCCCTCCTCGACCTCGGCGGCTACGACCCTTCCCTCGGCGCGCGTCCGATGCGTCGCACGATCGCCCGCGAGGTGGAAGCACGCCTGGCGAACCTGGTGCTTGGCGGGCACCTCAAACGGGGCGATGTCGCGCTCTTGGAGGCGTCGCGCGGGAAAATCGTCGTTGACGTCGTCCGCGGCGACCCGAAGTCGCGTTCGCTAAGCGCCTGATTCAGCGTGCTTTTTCGCTAGCCGATCGCGCGACGGTAGCGTTCTCGCTTCGTCTCATCGCGGAGGACTTCATAGGCCTCGTCGAGGACGAAAAGGACCTGCTCGACGTCCCGGCGTCGCGTGGCGAGGCCAAGAGCATCGAGGCGGTGGGTGGCGAAGTCGTTCCGAAGGCGCAGGTAGGCGCCGCGAATTTCGTAGCCGTTCGCGCTGCGCGGGACGCCGAGAATGGCGAAGTAGTCCCCCTCTTCGACGAGGGCGAGACGGATCGCGAGGCGCCCTTCGTAGGCCTGCGCATCGGCTTGGAGACTGGAATTTTCCGGGCGAGATGCGCCTTCGGGGGTGAGGGGGACGACGAAACGGAAGATGCCGAGGGTGGCCAGAATGCAGGCGAGGACATCGTGTTCGTCGTCGCCTGCGAGCTGGCCAAGGGTGGCGTTCGGATCGGCGAAGCGGCGTTCGTCGCTTTCGGGGAGCCCGCACTCGCGCAGGAGCGGACCGGCGAGCACGGCGCCGAGCCGCGCATCCGGCCCCCCAAAATGACCGATCGCTGCGTCCCGCTCGAGAGCCCGCCGCGCCGCTTCTACAAAGATGGTCGCCCCGGGTCGCCCGCCGAAGGGGGACTCATCGTCAAGGGCGAGGGCTTTCGCGTCGAAGCCACCCGCTTCGAAAGTCCCGTTTTCGCAGCGCAAAATGCGAACGAGCATCGCCTCGGCGTGGGCGGCGAGCACGCTCCAGAGATCGTCCTGGGCGAGCCACCCCTCGGCAACAAGGGCCGCCGCGACGAGCCGGGGATGCTTCGCGGGGCGGGCCGCGACACGCTGCGCGACATCGCGGCGCAGGCGCCCCTCCGTGGCCAGGAAGAGGGGGAGCGCATCTTCGGGACACGACGAAGAAACGGCTAGAATATCGCCACCTTCAAGGCGAACGCGACGCTCGCCGGTATCGCCGGCGACGCAGAGGATTCCGTCGGCACGTGCGGCGATCGCCGCCCCGAGGACGCGCACAATCGCGAGCGGTCCGGCCGACTGCCTCGGGAGCGACCAGGTCTCGGGCTTCGGCGGAAGGCGTGGCGGCGCGGCGGGTCCAGTTCCACTGGGGCCCATCTCCAAGGACGCCTGTGCCAGCGAATTCGCAGGCGGCTGCGGCGAAGACGGCGGCGCCACCGGCGCACTTGCTCGCCCTAGGGCGCCGGCCATTGCCGAGACCGAAGGGCGGAGGAACGCCGTTGGCGGACTGAACGTGCCTGCGTCCAACGGCTGGGAACTCGCCGGCCGCGGGGCCAACGGCTCGTTGTCGGGGGTCGGAGCGCGCATGGGCGCACTCCCGTCTTCCGGAGCGGTAGACGTCCCGTCCGCACGATGCAGAAAGGCCTCGGCACCATCCAGCGTCGGAAGGGGCGGCGGGCGAACATGCGCAATAGAAACAGCTACTTCGCGTTCATTGCGCAAGGCGTTTGTCTCCGCCCGGCGAGACGCCGGATCGGACAATGCGTTTGCGTCCGCCCGGCGAGACGCCAGATCGGACAACGCGTTTGCGTCCGCCCGGCGAGACGCCGGATCGGACAATGCGTTTGCGTCCGCCCGGCGAGACGCCGGATCGGACAACGCGTTTGTCTCCGCCCGGCGAGACGCCGGATCGGACAACGCGGCGTCCTTCATGGCCATGCGGCCCGCACTTTCACTGGCGCCCGCGACGGGGCGGACGGCGCGCGCGGCGGTCCCTTCCGCGTCGATTTGCGGGGCCGAGGACTTCCCGTGGGAGGTGCCACGAGAGAGCGAGCCGGGCGAACCGGCCACGGAGGCCTCACCGGTCAGGGAGCGCGAGCCGCCGAAGGTCCCCTCCCCTTCCAAGAGTTCGAGCGCCTCCTGGGAGACGAGGAGGTCGGGGCGACCCGAGGGGAGCTCGCCGCGACGCGAGTCGGGGGAGCGCCCGGCGTCCGGGCTGGGCGGCGGAACCGACCCCAATTCGATAGATCGTACGCGCATTTCCGCAGCGTCGAGCAGCGCGCGAAGCTCGGGCCCGAGGGCGACGTCGGCGCCAAGGCCTTCAAGAAGCGGCGCCGCCTCTTCGGGCACAGGATGCGAAGATGGACGGACAGAATCGGCAGGAACCTCAGAAAAACGCGGCACAAGGCTCGGCGGCAGCGATGCCGAGTCGGGCGTGGGGCGGAGGGAGTCGAGAGTAGCGAGGGGAGGGAGAAGCCGAGGCGAGCTGGGGGCGCTAGAACTGCCGAGTTCACCGAGACCGACACCTTCGTCGCTCCGAGGCCGTTCGGACAGTGCATCGCCGGGGGCTCCGGGCCGTCGCGAAGACCCCGCCGCCGATCGAGGCGTTGCGAGCGACGAGGGCTCGAGGTCGGCGCGGAACGACGCGGGGGGCAACGAGGGGCGGCTCCGCCCGTCCGGCTCGCGGGGGGCATCGCTCGGCCTGTGGGAAATCGGAACAGAAACGCGCGCAACATCGACAGCTTCCGAGAACACCGGAATCGGCGGCGGAATCCTGACTGGCGGGTCACTGAGAAAACGCGCGGCTCGATTCGCAAGAAACGCGGAGATCGCATCCGGCTCAAAGGTGTCGAGGTGAAGCGCTCGTGGCGCGAGCGGCTCAAGGAGCTCAGCGAGGGCATCGTCGCCAGCGCCGACAACGATGACGCGCGCGCCTTCAAGGGCCGGAAGCGAAATTAGGCGCTCAAGGTGGGCAACAACCTGAGCAACGGGGAGCGCGAAGACGAGCGCAGAAATCGGGGACGGGGCGGCGCTCAGCACGAGAAATACGCGGGCCGGCGCCAGCGACTCCACGACGCGACCGTCGGCGAGGAGATCGTCGAGCTGGGCCCCGACCTCCGACGCGCCGACAAAGAGCACCCGGGGAACCGCCCCGCGGATCACGGCGCGGGCGAGTCTTTCTTCCGGGCGCCCTCACGCTCGGCATCGGCGGGTGTCGACAGGGGCGCTTCATCATCCCCGCGGGCGGCAGAGAAAAGGCGCTCCAAGGCGTCCCCTCCCCGTTTCAAGAAGCCGGCCGCGTAGACCAGGAGAAACAGGGCGACGACGAGGAAAATTTCGCCGCGGGTCATTCCAAGAAGGAGCATAGGGGACTGCGAGGATGTACCGCAGTCCCTCGGGGGCGACGGACGAAATCGACCCAAGACCGGCGCTGGAAAGCCCTCAGTCGCGATCGTTGCGACGGCGTCGACGACGCGCGAGCTTCGGGAGCTTGCCTTCGAGGGGCGATCGCTCGGCAGTGGCGGCCATGAGGAACCGGGAAGCCGGCCGCGCCGCCTGTTCGGCGACCTTCAACTTTCCGCGCGCAAGCTCGATCAAGCGAGACTGCGAACGGAGTTCGACGCGATCTTTTGGAACAACAACACGATGGTAGGAGCCATCCGACCGGAGCAACCAGCTCTTGGCGGTGTCGGCGACCGAGAGCGCAAGGAGGTCAACGAGCGTGCTCCGGATGCGAGCGTCTTCGATGGGGACAAGGAGCTCGACGCGACGGTGGAAATTTCGCGGCATCCAGTCGGCGGAGGAAATATAGACCTCCGTTTTGCCGGCATTCTCGAATTGAAAAACACGCCCATGCTCAAGATACCGGTCGACGATCGCGCGTACCTCGATCCGTTCGCTCACGCCGGGAACCCCCGGTCGTAGGCAACAAATTCCGCGCACGAGAAGCGTGATTTCGACGCCTGCCTGGGACGCGCGGTAGAGCGCTTCGACGACATCTTCATCGACCAGCGCGTTCATCTTGGCGACGATCCGAGCGGGGCGTCCGGCGCGCGCGTGCTCCGCTTCACGGGCGATCAGCCCGAGGATCGCCTCATGGAGCCCGAGCGGGGCGACGATGAGGGAGTTCCACTTCGCCGGCGCGCTGTAACCGGTGAGCAAGTTGAAGAGGGAAGATGCGTCCTCCCCGATCGACTTGCGCGCCGTGAGAATCGCAACATCGGTGTAAAGGCGTGCGCTCGACGTATTGTAGTTGCCGGTAGAGAGATGGACATACCGGCGCAACCCGGCCTTCTCCCTGCGAACAATCAAGAGGCATTTCGCGTGGGTTTTTAGCCCAACGAGCCCATAGACGACGTTAACGCCGGACTGCTCCAACGTGCGCGCCCACTGAATATTCGACTCTTCGTCGAAACGGGCTTTCAGTTCCACAATCGCGGTCACTTGCTTGCCCGCCTCTGCGGCACGCGTCAGCGCCTTCACAATAGGGGAATCGCCCCCGGCCCGGTAGAGCGTCTGCTTGATCGCTAGGACGTCTGGGTCTTCCGCTGCACGGGTAATCAGTTCGACGACGGCATCGAAGGAGTCGAAGGGATGATTGAGGAGAATGTCCCCTTCACGAATCCGCTCAAAGGGATCTTCGACATCCCGCAGCTCGGGGACCGGGAGCGGCTGAAAGGGCTCATCCCGGAGATCACGGCGATCGGAGAGGGACGCGAAGGCCATCACGTCGGCGACGTTCAGGAGTCCCTCGTGGCGATAGACGTCCCGCTCGGCATCGAGCTTGAGGCTCTTCACCAGCTTCGCGAGCGATGCCTCGGCGACGCCGTCCCGGAAATCGCCACTGACTTCAAGGCGTACCGCGTTGCCGCGCTCGCGACGACGGAGTTCCTGCTGGATCGTCTGGAGGAGGTCTTCCGCCTCCTCTTCGTCGATTTCGAGGTCGAAGTTCCGGGTGACGCGAAAGGTGTATACCCCACGAATTCGGACGCCTGGAAAGAGGGTCGTGACGTGGCGCGCAACGATATCTTCAAGAAGAACGAAGGCATGGCGTGCCTCCTTCCCGTCCGGTCCGACAAGGCCGTGCACCTCGACGAAGCGCGGGAGCATCGACGGCATCTGAACGACGCCAAACCCGTGCTCGCCGCCGCTCGCAACATCGCGCTGGAACATGACGCCGAGGTTGAGGCTCCGGTTGCGAACGCGAGGGAACGGGTGGCCGGGATCGATGGCGATCGGCGTAAGGATTGGAAAGACTTCGTTTTCGAAGCGCGCATCGATCTCGCCGAGCGCGTGCGGCGGCAACGCAGACGGCTTCACGAGGAGGATGCCTACCTCGCCGGCAAGTCGCGGGAGAATGTCGTTTTCGAGGTTGGCTTCGGCACGTGCGACGAGCTTCTGAACGCGGAGGGAGATGGCGGCAAGCGCCTCCACCGCCGTCATGCCGTCGGCGGGCAAATCATCGACTTCGCCGGACAACTGCTGCTTGAGGCCCGCGACGCGGACCATGAAGAACTCATCGAGATTCGAAGCGACAATCGCGTGAAACTTCACCCGTTCGAGGAGCGGAACCGCTTCATTTTCCGCTTCGGCAAGTACGCGGTCGTTAAAGGCGAGCCAGGACAATTCGCGATTGAGGTAGAGCTGAGGAGCGCGAAGATCGACGCCCAAATCGGGGGGCAGCGATGGCTGCCGCACCGAACCGGGGCTCTCCACAATCACGGGCGTTCCTGAAGCCGCTTCCCGCTCTGCGAGTGCGGTCTCGCGCGCGTCCTTCCCTTCACCGATGCCTTGCACAGCCCTTACGCTCCCGTCGCCGACTCATACATGGCGCTCACGCGGCAGAGACCGCGCGCGACGCGCTGCTTCATCGGACCTACAGGCTACCACAACGGCATCCCTCGCGGCTAACCGACGACGTCCGCCGCCCCGGATACCAGAAGATTTCCAGGGCCCCACGATCTCCTCGACGGATGGGCGGGATCGTGAACATGATGGGCGGGCCTGAAGCCGTTCTGGCTTTCGGGCCCGGTATTTTCCGTGTGAGGACTGCGCGTCCTTGGTTCCCGATTCCCCACTTTTGGGTCTCCGGCGCGACCGACCGTCGCCCCGCCCCGCCCGACCAGCCATGACCGAAACCGCACGGCGGCTCACGATTGCCGGAGGCTCTATGATCGATCGCGCACAGGCGTTTGCCGAGGCGATAGCGGTCGCGAAGGGGAAAGGCCTGCTCATCGCGCTGCGTGGCCACCCCGATCCCGATGCCCTTGCAAGTGCGATGGCGCTGTCCCATCTCGCCGAGCGCCTCGGGGTGACGAACGTCACGATCGGCTACTGCCACGAGCTCTCTCACCGCGAAAATCGCGCACTTGTGAAGCTGCTCAACATTCAGCTTCGCAAGATCAAGAATGTGCAGGATGCAGGCAACATCGAGTTCATCGCGCTGGTGGACGCCCACGATGTCGACCCGGAGCTGGTCGGCGCCGAAAAGTGTGAAGTTCTCGTCATCGTCGACCACCACCGAGCCACGACGCCTCCGAAGGCTCGATTCGTAGACTTGCGCTTGGAAGTAGGTGCAACTGCGACAATTTTCGTCGAGTACCTCAACGCGCTCGCCCCCCTCGATCCCGACTCGGAGGACGACAGGCGCGTCGCGACGGCGCTCATGCACGGCCTCTCGACCGACACGGACGATTTCACGCTCGCCCGCCCTGGCGATTTTCGTGCTGCCGCAGCGATCGCGGAAGTCTGCGATCGCGATCTGCTCGCCGACCTCGCGCGCCGGACGATCGCCCCCTCGGCGATGGACGTCATCAGCCGCGCGCTCGCCACGTTAAAGGTCCGTCGAAACTTCGCGATGGCTGGCGTCGGCTTCGTCTCCGAAACCGACCGTGACACGATCGCCCAGGCAGCCGACTTCCTCGTACGCCGCGAAGACATTGATACCGTTGTTGTTTACGGAGTCGTTGGCGAGCGTTTCATCGAAGGCTCCCTCCGCACGCACTCCCCAAGTGTCGACCCGGGTGCCTGGCTCGAGCAGGCGTTCGGCTTCGACGACCGCGGCCATCCGTTTGGCGGAGGGCGCCGCGACAAGGGGGGCTTCCGCATTCCGATCGGCTTCCTCGGACGCTCCACCGATCGCGCCCAGCTCTGGACGCTCGTCGAGCATGCGGTGAAGCAGGCGATGCTGAAGCTCATGGGGGACGAACCGGCCCTCGTGACGACGGCGACGGTGAGCGAACAGCTTCGCGAGCATTGATCGGTTTCTGACCGGCGAGTCACCTGTGAAAATCCTGTTCTTCGGTCTCCCACTGGCCGCCCTGCTTCTCGCGCGGGACGGCCACGAAATCGTGCACGCGGCGATCTGCCGAAAGGATGCGCGAGGGATTCGCCGCCTTCGTCGCGTGCTTGGGAACGGCCGGGTTTCCCTTGTGCCTGCGGTCACCCCGGCGTTTCTGAGGGACCGACGCGGGGAACAGCCCGACCTTCTCGTCTCCTGGTTCTGGACGAAAAAGCTCCCGGCGGAGGCACTAAAACTCGCGCCGCTTGGCGCGTTTGGCGTGCACCCATCGTTGCTTCCTCGACATCGCGGGCCCGATCCCTATTTCGCGGCGCTGCGGGCTGGTGACCGCGAAACCGGTGTGACCGCCCATCGGCTTGAAGTGGAGTACGACACCGGCGCCCTGTTGGGTCAGAAGCGCCTCGCCATTCATCCTGAATGGAACGCCTGGACGCTCGCAAAGAAGCTCGATCGACCGTCGCTGGCGCTCCTCCGCGAGACGGCGCTGGCGTTTGCATCGGGGAAGCCGCCGACGGAGGTCGTCCAAGACGAAACGCTCGCGACGGAGGCGCCGCCCCCGAGCGACGACGATCTCGCCCTCGACCTCGCGAAGCCCTGCGAGGAGCTTCTCCGCCTGATTCGCGCCGCGGCGCCGTGGCCGGGGGCGTTTGTGACTGTGGGGTCAGAAACCGTCGTCGTGACGGCCGCCGTTCGTGATCCCGAGGCGCCCCGGGCGCTAAAAACCGGCGACGCGACGCTCTTCCAGGGTGCCTTTTATCTCGGGGCCGGCGACGGAGTGCTTCGGGTGACGGCGGGGCGCCTCGAAGATGCCGACGACGATGTCGACGCCTGGCCCGGTGACCACCTCGCGAGAGCCCTCGCCGAGCGACTCTAGGTAGCTGCTCGGAATCTCCTTTTCGGAGTGCGACACGTCCTCGCGAAAC
>DYPH01000302.1 GCA_020720045.1 Sorangium cellulosum
AGCTGCCCGGCATCACGGACGCGTCGTGGCGCCTCACGGTGGCGACCGCGGCCGGTCCGGTGTGGACCCGCGACCTGAGCTCGCGGTCGTACGGCGACGGGGCCGGGTCGCTCTCGTACGTGGGCCCCTGCGACGCCGACGCCGGCGCCAACACCGTGACGGTCGAACTGCTCGCCCTCTATGAGGGGGCCGCCGGGACGACCCTCGTGCCAGCGACCGACTACCACAACCCGGGCCCGCTCTCGCGCCCCGTGACCTGCCTCGCCAACGCCGACGTGGCGGTCACCTTCGACGTCACCCTCGCGCGCGCGGCCACCCAGGGGTTCTTCGACATCGCCGTGAACTTCAACAACATCTTCTGCTCGGCCAAGAAACTATGCGGGTCTCCTCGTTCGGGAGATAGCCTACGGGCGAACTACCAACCGAGAGGCGAGCATGCTGAACGAGGAGACCCGAAACGAGCTTAGCGCGAACCCGAACACGCTGTACATCGGCGCGGACGTGGGCTCGACGGAGATGAAACTGGCGGCGGCGGACCGGCAGCGGAGCAAGCCGCTCGAGAAGACGCTGGAGCCGTTCGACGACGCGGGGCTGTTGGATTGGGTGAAGGTCGCGCGCCGGGATCTCGGGCTCCAGGAAGGGCCCGTGGTGTTCATCCACGAGGCGGGCCGTGACGGGTTCGCCCTGCACTGGTGGCTGGACATGCTCGGGGTGCAGAGCGTCGTGGTGGACCCGGCGAGCATTGAGACGAGCGCGCGCAAGCGGCGGGCGAAGACGGATCGGCTGGACGCGCGGCTCTTGCTGAGCAAGGCGCGGAGCTACTTCGCAGGCCATAGCGGGGCGTTCGCAGTGGTGCGCGTGCCGAGCGAAGAGGTCGAGGACGAGCGTCGCCGTTCGCGCGAGCTGAAGGCGCTCAAGGAAGAGGCCGCACGGGCCAAGACGCGGCTCAACGGGCTGCTGGCGCAGAAGGGGGTGAAGCTCGCGCTGGGCAAGGACTTCGTGGCGCAGCTCAAGCAGGTGACGACACCGTGGGGGACGTCGCTGCCGCCCCACCTCAAGGCTGAGATCCTGCGTCAGGTCGAGCGGTTGGAGCTTGTGGAGAGCCAGATCGCCCAGCTCGAGCAGGCCCACCAGGTGGACATGGCCGCGGGAACGACCGAGGCGGACCGGCAGGGGGCGAAGCTGGTGCAGTTGGTCGGCGTCGGGCCGGCCACGGCGATCACGCTACCGAAGGACTTCTTCTGGCGCGACTTCAAGAACGGCAAGGAGGTCGGGGCCGCCGCGGGGCTGACGGGGACGCCGCGCGTGACGGGCACGAGCACCGACATCGAACAGGGGATCTCCAAAGCGGGCAACAGTCGCGTGCGGACCCTGATGATAGAGATCGCCTGGATGTGGGTGCGCTTACAGCCCGCAAGCCCCATCACCCAGTGGTTCCAGGCCCGCATGGACGGCACGAAACGCAGCAAACGCAAGAACATCGTCGCGGTCGCGCGCAAGCTCCTGATTGCGCTCTGGCGCTACGCCACCCGAGGCGTGATCCCTGACGGGGCGCGGCTCAAGAGCGCGAACTGAACACGGTCGGCCTGGGTCGGTCGTGGCCGAGCTGGTGGGGAGTCGCTCGAAGTCGAGCTGGGTCGGTCTCGAACCCGCCGTTGCCTAAGAAGGGGCGCTCCCCCCCGCTCGGTGCCAACACGCCCATGCGCGCAGAGTTGAAGTGGTGCGGCCTCACGGCC
>DYPH01000303.1 GCA_020720045.1 Sorangium cellulosum
GCATACGTCACCGGTGCCGTTGCATCCGCGTCCGCGATCGTACCGGCATCCGAAGCGACCTTCAAAGGAGACTCCCCGCCCCCTGAGCAGGCGAGGAGAGGAAGAAGAACGGAGGTAGATAACTTCATTTCGAGTGGAAGTAGATGAATTCGAGCACCTGGGATCGCTAGCGTGAATCAGCACCGTGAGATTTCGCGCGGTTGAATAAAACGTTCCAGCGCCCCTGCTCAAAACGGACGGACAAGTCTCGTGCTTCCCTACCGAACGACATCCAGGTTGCGATGGCGACTGCGCACTCGACAGCGTCAGGTGACGTGTCCGCGGCCGTTTCAACGATGCTCGTCACGACCACCGCATACCGAGTCCCGTTTCGCTGGCTCTGCTCGGCAATCGCTAAATAGACACCATCGTAGACGGCCTTCCTGTGGAACGTGCTCGTTTCCTCAACCAAAGTGACGCCCCAAGTCTGGCACTCCGTCGAGAAGACAGTGGCCTTCGCAAACCGGGTGATGCCATCACGCGTTTGGAGAAACCGATATTCCGCCATTGCTAGCTCCGACTAAAACGAGAAGAGGTGAAAGACGTCCTTCGAAAAGTAGAACTCAGGACCGAAGTTACCGGTGTTTCGAATCACATGATCTAGACCGTGCGGAATACCGTCACCGTACAAGGAATACCTCTCCATCCATCCGTTCACCGCGTCGTCGGACATTCCACGCAGATCCAAGGTTTGGAGGCCGTTGTAGTTCGACTCGCCAATTCGTCCCTCCATGATTCGGAGCCTGGACGCCCCATGAGATTCTAGATGGGCGAGGTACATTTCCGCTTGGGATCGTGTTCCCCATGAATAGAACCCTTCGCCGAGAAGCGACTTGCTAACCCCTTGCGGCCACGGAACTCCTCCTGCCACAAGTCGTGCTGCCCCAGCGTCACTCTGCACCGAAAAGAAAGAAACACTTCGTCCAGCAAGCGACTCAGTTCGGCCTGCGGTCGCCATTCCGTCGCCGAGGGCGCCGGCTTCCGGTGCGACGAGGGCTGCTCCCGCAACAAATGCGTCTGCGTTGTCGCGTTGCTGACGGTAGGTGAGGTTGAGAAGCGGGTCCTTCGGCGGCGTTGAGTAAAGCGGGGCCGTCGCTGTCTGGACGGTCCGATTCATCATCGCGCGCTCTGAAGCGCGAGGATCGAGGTGCGCCATGAACCGCAGCGGGCTTGTCGCAAAATCTGCGACTGCATCTCGAAACGCAGGAAGCACCGTTCGACCCATCGCTTCGCGAAATCCGCCCGCGTAGCCGGTGATTGCGTCCTTCTCCGAATCGGGGGAGAACACCATCGGCGGCTCGTAGCCCGCCTCAGAAGCGATGGCGGCGCTCACTCCGCGATTTTCAGTGAAGCTATCACCCGTAAAAACAACTTCGCCGTCGTGGAGGTCGGTCCAGCGTCCCTGGGCAAGACTTCCGTCGCCGAGAGCCGCGTTCTTCTGCCCGTCGCTGTCCCAATAGCGGGGACTGAGGCCACTCGGGTCAGCGAAGTTGATCGGGTCGCCGCCGGTGAATGCATACGGATTCGGGTCGGCCCCCGCCGCGTGGACGGTGAGCGGATCCAGGCTAATGAACCGGCCGGTGTACGGGTGGTAGTAGCGCGCCCCGAGGTGGACGAGGTCGGTCTCCGGGTCCTCCGTCCCGCCGTTGAAGCCGATCCGTTCGCGGAAGTAGCCGTACTCGGGAACGCGATAGT
>DYPH01000304.1 GCA_020720045.1 Sorangium cellulosum
CATGTTCATCAAGCGCAGCAAGTCCCAGCGTGGCGACAAGACCTACACCTCGGTGCTCCTCGTCCAGGGCGAGCGGGTCCCAGTGCCGCGTGGCCGCGGGCGTCCGCCCAAGGACGAGAAGCCGAAGACCACGGTCGTGCACAAGACCCTGGCGAATCTGTCCAAGCTCCCGGCAGCGCTCGTGGCGTTGATCGAGCGCTTCTGCAAGGCCGAGCGCGCCGGGGAGCCATTGGAACCGTTCGTGGGTGGCGACGAGCCAGCAATCGGGCCGGCCTACGGACCGCTCGCTGCCTTGCTGGTGCTGGCGCGCCACAAGGGCATCGAGCGCGCTCTGGGTTCCGGACGGATGGCCCAACTCGCGCTCCTCCTGGTGCTGGCCCGGGTGGCGCACCGTGGCTCGCGACTGTCGACGGTTCGCTGGTCGGCGGACCACGCGGTGCACGAGGCGCTGGGGCTCAAACCCTTCGACGAGGATGATCTCTACGAAGCGCTCGACTGGCTGGCCGTCCACCAGCAGCGGATCGAGCGTGAGCTCGCCCCGCAGCCAGAAGCCGGCGCCGTGTTTCTCTACGACGTGACCTCGTCCTACCTGGAAGGACAGCAAAACGAGCTGGCGGCTCCTGGCTACAACCGCGACGGAAAGCGCTACAAGAAGCAGATCGTGGCCGGGCTGCTCACGGATGTTCATGGTGAGCCGGTGGCGATCCAGGTCTACGAGGGCAACACCTCGGACCCGGACACAGTCGGAGACCAGGTTCGCAAGCTGGCCGAGCAGTTCGGCGCCAAGGAGGTCGTGCTCGTCGGAGACCGCGGCATGATCAAGGCCAAGGGGCGGGAGCTTCTGGCCAAGGAGGGGTTCCGATACATCACGTCGATGACCGACCCGGAGATCCGCAAGGCGCTCGCGGCGGGCACTCTCCAGATAGGCCTGTTCGACGAGGAGGTCACCGAAGTCGTCGGAGACGATCGCCGGTACGTCCTGCGGCGCAACCCCGCCATGACGACGCGCACGCGTACACGTCGCGCCGATCAACTCGCACGGGTGCGGGCGAAGGTCGACGCCCGAAACGCCGTTGTAGTCGCCAGCAAGAGGGCAGACCCGGTCGTCTCGCTACGTGACGCGAACAAGTGGCTCAAGACCTACAAGTTGCAGGCCTACGTCTCCGCAGAGCTGCGCGAGCGTGAGGTCCACCTCGTGGTCGACGACGCTGCACGGGTCCAGCTCGAGACCCTCGACGGCTGCTACGTGGTCGTGACGGATGTGCCCGCCGCGAGCGCGGACGCCCAGACCATCTGGGACCGCTACGGAGACCTCCAGCGTGTGGAACGGGACTTCCGCACGATGAAGACTTCCCTCCTGGAACTTCGGCCCATCTTCCTGCGCAAGGCCAACCGGACACGCGCGCACGCCTTCGTCACGATGCTGGCTCTCAAGATCTCCCGCGAGTTGGAACGTAGAGTCGCTCCCCTCGGACTGACCTGCGAGGACGCGCTGGACCGCCTGGGCGGCGTACGGCTCGTCACGCTCGCCGATCCGGACTTGGGCCTGTGGCGTCTGCCGAGCCGGTGGCCTGCACTGCAACAGCAGGTGCTCGGTGTACTCCCGCGCCTTCTGCCGCCTCGGTTGTCTCTACGTCCCGCCGGGGGGGTCACGACAAACTAACGGTTGAACATGGGGTTTGGGGGTCGGGAGGGATGCGCGGATGGGGGAAGATCCGTCTGA
>DYPH01000172.1 GCA_020720045.1 Sorangium cellulosum
TTTTCGTTCGAAACGCAATTCCGAACGCTTCGAGGCGCAACGTCGCTTCCGCTTCGGGCTCCTTCGATGAGACCGTTTCCTTCGTCATACTCCCCCGTGCTGCATTCGCTTCCGCGCCGACACCCGCCCGAGCGCTACAAGCGCGAGAATTCGTGAAACGATATCAATCGCATGTGTGCTCGCCGAGCGGAAATTGTTCCTCGATCCCGTGCCGTCAATTGCGCTCAGATATCTTCACAACATCCGCGTCTTCCGCGCCGCGATGAAACAAGACGTTTCAACGCGTTTCCCCGTTACGCAATCGTCGAACACTGCCCCACGCGCCTGGCGGCAATGCTCGTCGTTCCCAATGGTTTCCAGCCCCCCTCGAAGGCGCTCTCCGGGCGTTTCCGTCTACATGATGGCCCGGCGAAGCTGCAGATACGGCTCCGCCGGAACCGATTCCCACGCGGAGATTCCCACCGACGCGCTTGCTGTCGCACCGTCGGGCGAAAGCAGAAACTCGGAAAGGCGCGGCGCGATCTCGGCGAGCGAGGGGTGAACCGCGAGGACGTGCGCCACCCCCGTGTTGAATTCGCGAAGCACCTTGAGGCCGTCCCGCGAAGCGCCCGTCAACCCGGCGAAATGCTCGTTGTAGGTGAGCCCGAACTGCGCAGAGCCGCTGCGCAGCGCGACCATCACGGCCGCGTAGCTCCGAACACTCTTCGTAACGACGACGTCGCCTTCGGCGGCCATCGTTTGCAGCGCGAGGGCGGCGAGGTAGCCGGAGACCGTGGCGACCGGCTCACCCGACCGAGCGGCAAACGGCGCGCCGTCGCTCCGCCCGACCAGCAGCGCATTGTCGAATCTTCCTGAGGGTCTACCGACGGCGATGTAGCCGTGGCTGTCGGCGGCCCTCACGTAGTCGGCAGGATTCAGGTAGGCCCAGAGCAGCGCCCCTTCGCTGAGGGCCGTCCCGAATTCGGCAAAGTCTAGATAGAGGTGAAAGACCGAGCCAAGGCCGAGAGCGCGATTGATCTTGGTATTGAACAAGGCCCAAGAGTCGGCGTTCTGGGCGGTATCGTGTGGACAAACGCCGAAACGATTTCGTGTCATGATTCCTCCGCCACTTCCGCGTGCTTCGCGAGAACGAGGTTCATCATTTCGACCGCCGTTCCCAGGAGCATCGCCACGACATTGGCGGTCACCGCCGTCACATCCGTGACCGCTATCAGGACTTCATCGGTGCTCAGCGGGACGAAAAAGAACTGCCGATCGCGCCCCATCAAGTGCTGATAGGTCAGCCCCCCGAGGTGCAATTCCGCGTTCGCAAAAGCCACTTGGGATGCGAGCCCCCCCGCGAACGCTGCGAGCGCCTCTTCGAACCCTCCCGTCGCGAACGTCGACACAAGCGGGAGGCCATTTCGGTCGGCAATGAGCAGGCCTCGAACGTCATGGGCGCTCACGAGACGACGCAATAGGAGTTCTGACGCTGGATGCGCCAGATGCGCGAGCACACTCATTCGGCCAACCGGGCCAGTTCGGCGGCCGCCCGCTTCATGTCGAGTTGAACCATTCCGAGCTTTGCCGCCGAGCCTGTGATGACCTCAAGGACGGCGTCGACGCCCGCGAACATGATGATGACGTAGCCCAATCGCCCCTTAATGATCACTTGCTCAAGCTCCGCGCGTCCGAGCTCTTCGGTGGTGCGCGCACCAAGAGACAAGACCGCAGCGGCCATCGCCGAAATGCGGTCTTCGTCGGCACCGGCAGCAAGAGCCGATGCGATCGTCAGGCCGTCCGCGCTGACGAGGGCAGCGCCTGCCACGTCGGGCGTATTGGTGACGAGCGTTTGAAGAATCGTTTCGATGCGGACGGCGCGATTGGTCATTTGAGGAGGGTCTCCGACGGGGAAGGAATGGGGACGGCGAAGCACTCGATGAGTGCACGAATAAGCCAGGTATCGGCGGTCTCAACGGTTCGGACGAGCGGAATCTGCCGAGGGACCGGCCACATTTTGGGTGACTCACCAACGAGGACGATGCCGTCGCAGGAACGGGCCAACGTTTCGAGGAACACGGCGTTCTTTTCGCTTGCGGCCAGAAACGTGAGGGAAAGCACACCGCCGGTAGCAGGGCGCACACGTGCAAACGTGGGACCTGCTTCGGGTAGGTTCTGGAACGCGGCCAGGGGTGCCGCTTGCGCCTCCTGAACGACCCGCGCAAGCGCTGCATTGACGGAAGCGACCAGAAATCCAGGAGGATACACCACCAGCACACGTCCTGCACCGCGGTTCCCGTCGATGGCGTTCGAAAGCCATCGCATCAGGTGAGTCGGCGTCGGACGCTGAAGCATTGCCGACTCTCGCCCGAGGTACCCGTCCTCGGCGAGCAGGGAAACGGCAAGTCGGACTTTGGTCGGACACATCGGAAGCGTCGCTTCGAGGGTCGGGAGCGACTGCGGGGTCTGGAGGGCCGTGGCTACCGCGACAAGACCACACTCCAACGGATCGCTCTTCGGAATGCCGCGACTTTGCAGGATTCGCTTTCGCGGTGGCAGCGCGCTGGAGTGGCGCTCAAGCTCGTCGGCGAGCCGAGCGGCCTCCAAGAGCAGTGGGGTCAGCTGTCCGATCGCGGTCCGCTCTTCGGAACACTTCGGTTCGTTTAGGGACACTTCAAAACGGCCGTCGGCCAACGCCATCAGCGCCAGCGCCGCCTCGGCCCCGGTAAGGTGGCCAAAATGCGCGGAAAAGACCTTCCCGCTGCACAGCGCGAGCGCACCACTCCGGTTTTCTCCGTCCCACAGTCGCACCGACGCGGTCGCGAAGACGTCGGCGCCGAACTGAAGGACTTCGGCGACGCCGAACGTATCGAGCGTGCCGACCAGCACGGGTTGCGAGGGATTCACGATGTGGGTCTACCGGAATCGTCGTGGACGGGGGGGAGTGCAGCGGGACATCATGGATACAGCACTCCCCTGAGGTACCGGAACGTCGATTCTTGTGGGGCGTCGAACCCTTGGATGTCGACGGCGGCGCGAACCTGGGTGCCGGTCGGTCCTGGGTCGAACAACAAGGCCGCCAACTGCTCACAGCGGGCCGCGTCGAGGGACGGGTGGGCTGCGACGACGTGGGACAGTCCAAGGTCGACCGTCTCGACGACAGAGAAGCACTCCCGCGTGGCTGCCGGAAGGACGTCGAAATGTTCGTTGTAGGTGATCCCGAAATCAGCGAGGCCGCGGTCAACAAGCTTGATGACCTCTGCGTAGCTCTGTGCGGGGATGGATTCCGTTACCAGGCCCCGCTCACGCCACTGGGCCTCGACGACGGCAGCGAGGTAGCCAGGAACGCGAGCGACGCGCGCCCCCGCCGGCACTGGGGCGGCCCCTACGCGCCCGACGATGCGTGCGAGGTCAAACCGGTCCAAGGGGCGCGCGAGCGGCACGAACCCGAAGAGCTCCCGGAGGTGAACGAAATCGGCCGGGTTCACGTAGGCCCAGAGGAAGTCTCCGGCTCGCAGCGACTTTCCGAAGTCGGCGAAACTAATATGCGGCGTAAATCGCGATTTTAGGTCGAGTGCGCGATTGACTCGCGTGTGAAAGAGGGCCCACTTTTCGATCCCCCGCGCGGTGTCGTGCGGGCACACCGCAAACTCTTTCGGCTCCATCCAGACTCCTCTCGACGCCCCATCGTTAAGCGCTCGCAACGCCCCAGAGGCGTGCAGTATCCCGTGGATTCCTTCCAGTTCGCAACCGCTATTCCTCGAACTTTTCAAGTTCCTCGTCGTGGGCATTGTGTCGCGTGTCAACGACACATCGCGCATGGATGCGTCGGGGAGACGGCGCGGAATTCTCGGCAAAAGCGTTCTCCGATCCGGGCGGAGACAAGCGGTTCTCCGCGGCGATCCTGGCGGTTTTCGCGATCGGAGCGGCCAATCGCTCGGGAATGGGCGTTCCGAGCCAAATCGCTTCGGCCCCGTCCGGCTAGAAACGGTCGCCTCCTCGGGAAAAAGCCGGAGCGGGAGAACGTTTCGCGAACGGGTCCGTAGTCGGGGGCCGCCTGTAAGCTTTCGACCGGCTTCCGGTTCTTGCACCGGCGCGTCCGCCCGGAACCGCCGCGCACTCACGTAGCTCCCGCCCGCCAAAGGATCCCATGAGCGACGCCCCCGAAAACGCCCCCGAAACGCCGACGCCGAGCCCGGCGCCGGAACCTTCCTCGATCGCGCCGAAAGAGCCGCGATCCTTAGGAAATTCCCACAGAGTGCTCGCGGGGCTCGCCCTCGTGGTGGCGCTGGGGGGCGGCGGTCTCGCCATCGCGAACGGGCCGAAAGATGCCGGGCCGACGGCGAAGCTCACCGCACCTCTAGAGGTCCGGGCGACGCTCGGCGCAGCAACCATCGTTGGGAAATCCGGGGAAGTCACCGTCGATGGGGCCCACCCGGGCTCCCTCGGCGCCGGCGACACGGTGCGCGTCCCCGTTGGGGCGCGGGTGGCGCTCGGGAGCGCGGCGAGCGGTACAAGCAGCCCCTTTGTGCTCGATGGGCGTGGCGAACTTCGTGTCGACGGGGCGCGGGCGGTTCATCTTTTGGAAGGGGCGCTGGTCGGCGACGGAAATGCCGGTTCGGTTGCGGTGACGACGCCGAAGGGGCCGGTGCTCACCTCGGAGGGGCGCTTTGCGGTGACGCTCCTTGAAGGGGGCGGCCTGGCGGTCGACGTCCTCCGTGGGAGCGTGGCGGCCGGCGATGGCGCCGATCGGATCGTGCTTGCCGCCGGCGAACAGGGCGTCTTCCGGGACGGGAAGGTCGCCCGCGCCCCGCTTCGGGCCGACCCGGCGCTCGCGCGCCTCGCCTTCAATGAAACCGGCCCGAGCGCCGACGATCCGAGCCGCGGCCTCGGCGAGCTCCGCGCCCGGAAGGCGGGGGCAAAAGCGGAGGGGGAATCGCAGCTTACGCTCGCTTCTCACGCCGTCGATGTGGCGCTCTCGGGCCCCTTCGCGCGGACGGTCGTCGATGAAGAGTTCGTCAACGACTCGAACGACGTCCTCGAAGGGATCTACCGGTTCCCGCTCCCTGCCGACGCGACCCTCGAAGGGCTCGCCATGGAGGTCGACGGAAAAATGATGGAAGGGGCCTGGGTTGCCCGCAAACGGGGCCGCGCCATCCTCGACGGCGCGATTTCCCAGGCGGCGCCGAAGCCGATCGTCCCCCGCGACGAGATCATTTGGGTCCCCGGCCCCTGGCGGGATCCGGCGGTCCTCGAGTGGAACCACGGCGGCCGCTTTGAGCTGCGCGTCTACCCGATCGCCGCGAAAAGCCGGAAGAAAATCCGGATCACCTACACGGAGCGCGTGCCGCTCGTGCACGGCGAGCGCCGCTACAGCTACGCGCTCCCCCACGCGACCCGCGGCGCCGTCGTCCCGGACGACCTCCGCTTCGCCGCCCACGTGACCGGTGCCGACGGCGCGGCCCGCGCCACCGTCGCCACCAAGGACGGCGACGGCTTCCGCTATTCGGCGAACCGAACCCTCCCGAAGGAAGACCCCGCAATTACCTACAAAGCGCTCGGCGACGACCGCGAGGTCTCCGCCTGGGGCTACCGCGGTTCTGGGGCGGCGAGCGCGTCGGAGCCCGGTTTCGTCGGCTTCGCGTTGCGGCCGAAGCTTCAGGAGGGGAAGGGGGGCGAGAGCCCGCCGGAGAGCGTCGTGATCGTGATCGATCGCGGCCGCGCGATGACCGGCGCCCGCTTCGCGCGGGCGAAAGAGGTCGCGGCACGGGTCGTCGAGTCCCTCGATCGGCGCAGCGAAGTCACTGTTCTGCTTTGCGATACCGCCTGCGACGGTCCGAAGGCCGGCTTCCTGGTGCCGGGGCCGCTCGCCGCCCGCGACATCGAAGCGTTTGCGTCGAACCAGGAGGCCGACGGCGCCAGCGATCTCGTCGGCGCCATCCGCGAGGCCGCCTCCTTGCCCGGGGCGAAGGGGCTCCGGCGCCGGGTCGTCGTGCTCTCTTCCGGGGTCGCGACCGCCGGCTACACGACGGAAGCGCACGCGCAAAATGCTGTAGAAACGGCCCTTTCGAGCGCACGGGCCCGCAGCGGTGCTGGAGCGTCGTTGGCTCCACGCGTCGATCTCGTCCCCCTCGGCGTCGATGCCGACCGCGGCTTCCTTCGGGCCCTCGCCGAAGGGGGCGCCGGGACCGTTGTCGATGCCGGCGGGGGTGGCACCGGCGAAATCGCGCTCAGCGTCCTCGGGGCGCTCGCGAGCCCGGCCGCCGTCGACGTGAAGGTGTCGCTCCCGGCCGGCGTCGTCGCCTCCCACGGCGTCGTTCCGCGGATCTTCCGGGCCGGCGACGAGATCCTCGTCTACGGGCGGGCGACCGGCGACAAGGTCGACGGCGAGGTCGCCATCGACGGCACCTTGGAAGGGGCTGCTTTCTCACGGAAAATCCCGGTGTTTGTGCCGCTCAGCGACCGCAACGGCTTCCTCCCGCGCCTCTGGGCCCGCGCCGAGATCGGCGCCCTGGATGCCGCCGCCTTCGACGAGCTCGCCGTCAAGGAGGCGGTGATGCTCTCGACGCGTTTCGCCGTCCCGTCGCGGCACACGTCGCTGCTCGTCCTTGAAAACGACACGATGTACAAGGCCTTTGGCGTCGACCGGACGACCCGCGAAGATGCCTGGAGCGGCCTCGCGGCGGTCGATACGGCGGCGGCGGGCGAGCTCGCCGACGCACCGGAAGCGGAGCCGACCGAGGAGAAGGCGAAGCGCGGGGAAGAGGGCTCTCGTCTGGCGGGCGCGCTCGGGGCCTCGGGTGCTGGGCAAGGCTACGGCAACGCGGGACCGAGCGCGCGGGCCAGCGCGAGCGATCGCGACGATTACTCGGCGTATTCGGACAGCAAGGCAGAGGCGAAGGTCGCTCCGACGAAGAAGCCGGCCCCCGCGCCGACCTCGGCCCCGCAAACGGTGCCCCAGGCGGCTGCACCCCGCGGCGCCCTCGAAGTCGAGATGACTCGCCGGCCCCCGCCGCCCCCGCCGCCGCGGTTTGACGACTTCGAGCGTCGCCAGCGGCTCGTCCCGATGCGGAAGACCTGGAAGAAGGCGCTTTCCTTCGTCGATTCGGTGCCGGTCGTGAAGATCGATGACGTCGTGAGCGCCCAACGGGCCGCCGACGGCCGCGATCCCGACCGCACCGCGCTGACGACCCTCTTTGGCGTCCTCAGCCGGGACGGGCGCCTCGATGGCCAGGAAGGGCTTCTGGTCCGCTGGTCGGCGAAGGATCCCCTCGACGCCGACCTCCTCCGCAGCCGGGCCAACTACCTGGAAGCACGTGGAAAGACTCGGGAAGCGCTCCGTGCGATGGACGGCCTCCTCGCCGCGCCGATGCTCACGCCGAAGGAGTACCGGGCCGCGCTGGCCGACCTCGTCCGCGCCCATGACGCCGTTGGCGATGCCCACGCCTGTGCCTTCAAGATCGCCCTCGCCGAGCAGCCGGGGACCGACGCCGAGCGCATCGACGCCCGCGCCGCCGCCGCCCGCTGCGAACACGACGCCGGCAACGGCGCCTTGGCCGACCGCCTCCTCGACGAGGACGCGAAGCTCCGCGAAAAGGTGCGATCCAAGTACGCCGCCACCGTCACCACGCCGGCGATCGTCGGCGACGTGAAAATCTCGGTCCGCAGCGACGCGGGGGCCGTCCTCCCGAGCGCCATCGACCCGAAGGGGAAGCGGATTTCGCTCCTCGCCGGCGGCAAAGGGGTTCGCGGCGTCCTCACGACGGCCGGGCGCAGCGAGCTCGCCTTCAGCGCCAACGACGCCGGGAGCTATGCCCTCGAAATCACCGGCGATGCGCCGAACGGCACGCCGGTCACGGTGACCGTCGACGTCGGCGGGCGCACGAAGAGCATCCCGGTCGTCCTCCGCGACGGACGGGCCCGCGTCGCCGGGGTGACGCTCCGCTGGGAGGAGCAGCTCGTGCCGGTCAACGAATGGGAGCTGCCCGGCGAGCCGCTTCCGATCCACCGCCGCCCGGTCTATCTTGAGTAAGTTCGGCGGTGTTCGAGCTCTTGGTCTGGCCGGTCTCCTCGTCGCCTGCGGGCGCGGGGAGGCGGTCAGCGACGGCGGGGCGGTCGTGGTCACCACCACGGTCGCCCCGGCCGTTTCTTCGGCGCCCGTTTTCGATGCGGCTCGGTCCGACGCCGGGATTGGCGTTGCCGATGCCGGTCCCGTCGGTCCCAGGGACGCAGGCCGCCCGGTCCGAAAACCGCCGCTCGCCCCGCTGCCGGCACGTCCGCCGCTTCTGGACGCTCCCCTGACCGAAAAACCGGCGTTTCGGCCAACCCGAGATCGGCAAACTGGCTGCAAACAGGTGTTTTGGGCATCGCACGATCGGCAAGGCGGCTGCGAACACGTGTTTTGGGCATCTTGAGATCGGCAAATCGGCCGCGAAGAGGTGTTTTGGGCATCTTGAGATCGGCAAATCGGCCGCGAACAGCTGTTTTGGGCATCGCACGATCGGCAAATCGGCCGCGAAGAGGTGTTTTGGCCATCCCGAGATCGGCAAATCGGCTGCGAAGAGGTGTTTTGGGCATCTTGAGATCGGCAAACCGCTTCCGACGGCGGTCCGATCCTACGAAGATTGCAGTCTTTTCCAGACCCAGGTACGCCGGAACGATGCGCACCTTCGCCGCTGTTTCTGTCGGGTTGTTTGTTCTTGCCGTCTCTTCCGCGGCCGTCGCCCAACAGGCTGCGCCCCCAACAGTCGCGGTGAAGACCGCAGGCCCGTCGCTTTTTGCTGGCGGCGAGGTCGAGCACTCGGGCTTTGCGACCTCGCTCGGTGCCCGCGTCGGCGTTTTCCTGCCGACTCGGCGCATTGCCCCCACCGAGCGGACGACGCAAGTCGCCTTCCTCGGAAGCCTCGGCCTCCGAACCCCCATTTTCGGCGGCGTCACCGAACGCCTATCGAGCGGATTCGCGACGGTCACGACGACGGAGCGCGCCACCGTCCCCCTCGAACTCGCCCTGCGACTGACGCGACTGCCGGGCCCTGTCGCCGGCTATTTCGAAGTCGGATCGCGGATCCTGCTGCGCAATTCGTCGAAGCGCACCACCTTCGGCGGCCCCCAAACGACCACCAGCTGGCTCGACGCGACCTACGGGCTCCTCGTCGGCCGCGGGCTCCGTGGCTCTCGGTGGGAGCTTGGGCTCCACGGCCTGCTCGTCGTCGTCCGCCGCTTCGACGACGTCGCCGTCGCCGTCGCCCTCCGCGCCGCCTACCACTTCACCCAGTTTTAGGACGTCCACGATTCCCCTGGAATTCCCGAACGGTTCCCGCATGGTGAGCGCCATGCGGTGGTTTCTTGTTGGAGGCGTGTGCCTCGGGATAGCCTGTGGCGCTTCGCCCGGGGGCCTTACGATCATCGAGGCGGAACTGCCCAAGGACGCCGGCGCCGAAGTCCGCCCGCCGCCGATCGACGCAGGGACGAAGCTTGGAGCATTCTGCCTACCGAACGCGGCGCCGATCGTGCTCCCCCAGCCAGTACCGTCACTTGCGGAAACTCCTCGCTTTCTTTGGGCGAAAACCATCACCTAGG
>DYPH01000305.1 GCA_020720045.1 Sorangium cellulosum
GTACGTGCCTTTGCCGGCGGCCTAGCGGCCGCGCGCTGCGTTCTCCGACCCGGTCTCACCGGGCGGGAACTAGGGCCGGACACAGAATTGAAGAGTGAGGGAAAGGCTCTCGAAAGGGGGTCTGTTTCCGTGCGTCTGGAGATTGAGATTTTGGGCGTGGAAGCGCCTGATCGAGAGCGAGAGAGGGAGATTTTGAGGATGAAGAGCGATTTTCGGAGCGGAGAGGCGGCAGGGAGCGGTCGGAGGGCAAATTCTCCGTGCGTTATGCATAAAAATGAGCTCGTTCGGCGATTCTCAAACGAGCCCAAGCACTTGTTTTTATGTCTCTAAATCCAGCTATCAGGTGGATCTGCTCTGCTATCAGGTGGATCTGCGACACTCCTACATACTCGCGAGGACCGGTGCTCTCTCGCCAATCGTTGGCGCGAAGAACGCCAAACAGCTCTCCTGCGCTGAGGGAACAGTCTGGCAATACCCACGGAGTATCGGTTACGCCACCGTGCAAAATGGGTAGCCCCCCTCCACGGGTACGGCGGCATCCAGCGGCGATGGCACGTCCACCACGACGCATGGCACCGGGGCAGCCACCGAGGCATTCGACGAGGTGTCGCTGCGATTGAAGGTCGCGCCGCAACCTCCGCCGAGCAACGCCGCCAGCACGACAACTGGGAAGCCGACTCTAGTGCGCAAACGCATATTGTTTCTCTAAATCCAGCTATCAGGTGGATCTGCTACGGGCTCGTTCGGGGATTCGTAAACGAGCCCAAGCACATCTAGCTAACAGGTGAATCTGCTACCACACGTTCTCGAACTTTTCGTCAAAGGCCCGAATCGCTTCTTCGAGAGAACGGAACGCGACCGAACGAACTTCGGGTGCGTCCTCTCTCATCAGCTCACAAAGCTGAAGTTCGTGGTTCGCGATGTCTGTGACTGACAAAGGAAAGTGAATCCGATCCGCACTTTGCACAACGTATCCACCTCCGGAAAGAAGTCGGAAGCAGCGGTAAACAACGATTTCCGCGTGCCCCGGCGGGCGCCGGTATACGTCCACACGCTCGTAAAGCATCTCTATTCTCCGTCAAAAATCGGCTTACACTTACCAGACTGAAGTCTCTGTTGGGTATTGGCTCTATTGTTCGTCATTCGACTAACCAATCTGCCCTTACTATTCAAGATTACGACTCTGTCCCCTTTAATAAAGAGTGAATTGCCAGTGACGGTGTCAATAAACCTCCGCCCCTCCCTCACAACCCGATTCGGATCTCCAACTTGGCGATGAGTACTTTGCGGATCTGCTGCTGCTTTCCCCTACCGGGAACAGTACGACGCGATGCAGCGCATGATGCTGACCCTCCAGAAGCCGGAAGCGGTCGCGGCTCTCGCAACGCTTGGCCTGCCGCTCGCGGCGCAACGACTTGGCGCCCTGACCGACGCGTACGGCCGTGGGCTCGGCTTCTTGGAGACCAAAACCGAGGAGCCGACGGCGGCAATCGGCCCCTTCCAGGACGCTCTCGCAAAGCTGCTCGTGCACATCGCGTCCGAGCACGACGGCGACGGCGAAGACGACGTCCGCATCCGAACGCTGCTCCTCGGCCCCTACGAGGACGCGGTCGAACGGGTCCGCGCCACCGATGCCGCCGACCGGCGCCGGTCTCGGGCAAAGAAAAACGTCGGCTGACCGGTACCTGCACCGCTGTACGGACG
>DYPH01000306.1 GCA_020720045.1 Sorangium cellulosum
GCCGTCGGAACATAGCCCCACGGTTTACCGGCTGCGACCCGCTCCTGGGAGAGCTGCTGCACAGACCGATAGGTGATGTTTGTCTCTGTTCCGCGGTCGTCGGTCACCGACGTCAGCAAGCCAGGCCTCGACGCGGTCGTCGTCTTTGCCGCCGACTCTATGTAGACGCCAAATGCGGTGGGCACGACGATCTCGTCGATACCGTCGCCGTCCATGTCGGCGAAGCTCAGTTGGGCAAACTCGTTTTCGAGAGGGATCGAGCTCGTCCCGCTCATATGGACGAGGCGGCGGAGTGCACACGAGTCGGTCCCCTGGCCACCGCAACCAAACACTCCATCGCCACGCTGGAAATAGACCCGGAGTGTCCCGTTGTTCAGATAGACGGCGTCTTCACGTCCGTCCCCGTCCACATCGTGAAACGCGGCTAGCGCCGTCGGAGGTTCCGACATGAGACGACCGCCGAAACCAAAACTCCCCTGTTCCGGGGTTGCCGCGGCGACGTAGCGCGGGGCGCTCGGAGAAGCGAAATAGGCACGTGGTGCGCAAGAAGAGCGTGCGGAGTTGCATCCAAACTTCCCACGTCCATCGCCGTAGTAGACCTGGATCTGGGCACCGCTGCGGGTATCATTTTCGTGAGGGATGTAGACAAGATCGGCGACACGATCGCCATTCACATCCGCATAGAAAAATCTCGCGAGTTTCGCATCTGTGGAGTCCGAGGGAATCGTGGCACGAGGCGAAACGGATCCCGAGACAACTTTCGAAAAAGGGCGAACTTCCGGACCGCTCGCAGGATCGGTACGGCGGGAAAAAAGAACGTTTGCCGACGTGAGCCCCTGCGAGGTCCAAGTTGCGCTCCGGTCAAGAAGGTCTGGAAGGCCGTCGCCATCTACGTCAACGATCCAACTCCCGAGGGGCAGGGCTGGGACCGCATTGACCTTGGGAAATTCGGCCGTCCGTTGGTCCTTAAATCTCAGGACTTCATCGGAACGGAGCAGGATTGAGCCCGCCGTGCTCGTGCCAACGAAGGGGGCGCATCCTTGAGGCGCGTCCGACGGCGTTAGCCCCCACGCGACGCCGTTCCCCCAAATGAAGTCACCCTTCCCGAAAGCGCCAAAAACGTGAGCGTTTGTGGGATTCAGAAACCGTTGGCCGCGAGCCGTCTCGTAACAGCGCTCGTCGAATCGAAACGGGCGCGCCCCACTCGTCGCGCGCACTCGGTACCAAGCGCCGACGAGCGACCCTGCTTGCGGCACGCGATCAATGGCAACTGGAAGTTGGCCGGCGAAGATATCCGCAGTCCCGTCGTGGTCAGCGTCAAAGAGCCAAAAAGGGGTCCCAAACGCCGGCACGAAGGGGGGCTGAGCATTCTTGTAGACCGCGGTCGCGAACTGCTCGCCACGGAACCTCAAATCGACATGATATTCAACGGTATCCCGAACGAACTCGTACCGATCGTTAACAAGCTCGGCGCCGACCGGGAGTTTCTCGTCCATCGTCCGCCCCGTCCACGTCCGGTTCGAAACGTCGTCGAAAAAGCCAGCGATTCGGTAGACAGGGTCGCTTGCAGCGCCACCTGGCACCGTCGCGGGCACGACGATGGGGGCCACCGCCTCGGACTGAAGCGTTTCGCGCTCCGGCGCCGAATAGTTGAGGCGGATTGGCGCCCGCAGCCGACAGAGCCC
>DYPH01000307.1 GCA_020720045.1 Sorangium cellulosum
GTCCGGGCTCACGGTTCACCTTTCTGCCCGTCAGCCCTACGGGAGGCAAGTGGTCACCTACCCCAAGGAGCTATGGGGTGGATATCCAGCCTCGGCATCATGCAGCCTTCACATGAGCGGAGTATCGACTGATGAGCTCGCGCATGGTGATGTCGAAGCGGCCGGAGAGCAGGGCGGTTCTGAAGCACAGGATGGTCTGCCCACCATGCGGAGTGTAGCGCGCGCCGGCCCGCTTCATCCGCACGTTGACCAGCGTTTTCGCGGCGGCTTCGGTGGTCCCGGTGCCGATGGGGAAGGCATCGTTGGCCGCAGCCTTGTAGGCGAGGCGCCCCGTCCGTTTGTGCTCGGCGAAGAAATCGATGATCGTGTCGAGCTCCTCACGCGTGTCCGACGAGGGGCACGCCTCGCGCTGGTAGCGGAGGGCGCGCAGCACGATCTCGGGCCCATCCAGGCGATGACGGAGCGCTCCGCGCCAGCCCTCGGCCATTGCCAGGGCCTTGCCCTCGTCGGGCTCGACGAGCTTCGTGGCGTCGAACAGGTACTTGGCGCCGTGGCAGAAGTCGAGCAGCTGCCGCGAGCGCGTGCCCTCAGGCAGGCGCCGCTGCATGCCCGACAGGTGTTCCCAGTGAGTCAAGGCGCCGTCGCTGGCGAGCGCCACCTGGAGCGTCGGACACTCCTCCACGGCGGCGGTCAGCTCCGCTTCCAGCGACGCGCTCAGCGTCTCCTTGCGGTACTCGGGCATACGCGCCGCGTACACGGTTCCGAGGTGCTCGCCCTCGATGTCGAAGAAGCTGAGCGTGCCGACCGAAGCCTCGTGGTAGGCCACACCCGTCTTGCCGTCGCTCTTCACGGGCTTGAGCGGCGTCGTGCCGTGATGTCGCTCGTGGCGAGGCGGTTGAGGCGCCGTGGTCTTGCGCCCGCGCGGTTTGGTGTCGTCGCCCTCCATCGGCACCATCACGCCATCCATGCCCACCTGAACCGTGTGGGCTCCAGCGGGTACGCGCGACTCGCCCCGGATCACCGCCTCGATGGCCTCGCGGTCGCGCTCGTAGAGCGCAACCATGTCCTGAGGAATGCGATGCAAGGTCGACTTCGAGATCGCGGCGACCCCGAGCTCTTCGAGGTACCCCTCGCCATCCTCGGCGGTCATCAGCGCGACGGTCTGCGCCATCACACGCGCCATCCCCGGCGTGTAGCGCCCCTCCACGATGCCGAGGCGGAGGTCCAACGGGAAGAGCACGCGACCACGACCACTCTGCTGGTAGCCGCTCCGCTCGAGCGTGAAGGTCCCAAACTTGGTCGTGTAAGTGCCCTTCGACACCGCCCGGTTTCCCCAGGCGGCACCATGAACGACGACTTCGGGCGCCTGCTCGTCCGCACGCCGGAACACCTCGCGCATCATCGACAACCCCAGCTCGCGAACCGTCGCCATGACCGTCCTCTCCAACGCCACGCAATCCAGCTCGTTGGGCGACGTGTCCGCCAGCTCGGCGAGGAATCCCTCCACCATGCGCTCAACCCGCCTCAGCATCTCCGCTCCGCGCACCGTCTTGTCCATGCCCCCCACACTGCCGAACGCCGAACGAATTCACAACAACGGCCGCTCCCACGATCAAGTCACAGTTGAACTGGATTCCAGCTCTGTGATCGTTTGGTGCCATGGCTGGATCTCGACCC
>DYPH01000173.1 GCA_020720045.1 Sorangium cellulosum
TTGGTCGCCGTAGGTCGCCGAGCCGAGGTCGCTCTCGCCGTGGGTGAGGAGCACGGCGGCGATCCGGTAGTCGTAGCCTTTCGCGTCGAAGAGGCGCTTCATCCGTGCCGCTTCGGCGAGGCTGCCGGCGTAGGAGGGGGCGCCCCCCCCTTTTTTGATCCCGACCATCGGCTGCCCGTTCTGCCCGGCGGCGATGTGGGCGGTGCGAACGCCGGGGACAAGCACCGAGAGCCGCGCCGCCAGCGGCGTATGCAGGCTCTGGTTCATCATGTTCGTCGGCCACGCGGTGCCGCGCGCGATCCCCCGCATCGGCTCGGCGAGGGGGGTCAGCGTCCAGGCCGCTTCCGGGGCGGCGTTCGCGGCGATCCCGCCGGTGCCGGTCAGGTTCCCGAGCATGAAGTGGTTCGGGCCGGCGTCGGTCAGCACCGGCGTGTAGGGGGCGTTCCCCGCGTGGCCGCCCGTCGAGAGCGACTGCCCGGTCCCGACGAAGCCCCAGACGATGGGACGCTCGCCACCGTCGCCTGCATCGGGTGCGTTCGGTACGTCGGGTACGCCGGTGCTGGGGGCCGGAGCCTCCCCACACGCGCCATTCGCGAGGGCCAGCAGAAGGAGGAACGGTGAAACGCGCACAGACAGCCCTCCCGAGGAACGCGCCGACCCCCAAATAGACGCCCCCTCGGGCCGACGGGGCCCAAATTCGACCTTCGGACCGGCGAACGGGACGCAAATCCGACCTTCGGACCGGCGAACGGGACGCAAATCCGACCTTCGGACCGGCGAACGGCTCTCAGCGCCCCTGGGCAGTCTCGTCGGGCGCCTCAGCGACCGGTCGGATCGACGACTCTGCTGGCTGCGACGCCACTGCCACCATACTCGCGGGCGGTCGCGAACGGGCGGGCTGTTGAAGTGGGCCCGCCGTCTCTCGCGACGCCACTGCCACCATACTCGCGGGCGGTCGCGAACGGGCGGGCTGTTGAAGTGGGCCCGCCGTCTCTCGCGACGCCACTGCCACCATACTCGCGGGCGTTCGCGAACGGGCGGGCCCCTGGCCGGCGGCGAGGGCGTTCGTTACTCGCTGGGCTGCCTTTTCGTCGGCCGCCAGGTAGGCGTGCACCGGATAGATCGGGCTGAACTCGTCAAAGGAGAGGCCAAGATCGACGGCGGTGTAGACCGACTGGCCGCTCACCGAGCTGTCGGGCGGCTCGTCGGAGGCTTCCCGGGCTTCGCAGACGATTTCGATCAGGCGGCGGGCGAGGCAGAGGAACGACTCTTCGGTGCCGACGAGCAGCGCTTGGCTGAGGCCGACCGAGTCGACGTTCTCGCCGACCTCGGCAAGCCCGCTAGCGCTGGGGGCCCGCCGGGGGACGATGGCGTTGCTCTGGGCATTGCGCGCGAGCGGTTCGAGGCGAGCGCCCGAAGTACCGACAACTCCGTCTCCGCCCGGCGGAGCGCCGGATCGGAGAACAACTCCGTCTCCGCCCGGCGGAGCGCCGGATCGGAGAACAACTGATCATCCATGAATCCTCCGCCGACCGTCCCCCGCGCGACGCACCTGCGGGAGGCGCGCGCCGGGGCACAAAGAAAGTGTTCGTAAAGTAGCCGGTGGATCGCGGAAGCGCCAGGCGATTTCTGCTAGGGTTTCAAGGTTTTATAGAGTGTGGCATTACGCCACAGTGGTCGGTTCTTGCTTGCAAGTGCCGGCGCGGCGTGGCGATATCGGGAACTTTTGGTTGCCGGTTCCGGAACGCACCACGCGCCGCGTCGGTTACGGGCTGCAGCTCAGGAAGTTGGGAATGGTGCTCGCACAGAGCGACGTGTTGAAGGTGCCGGTCAGCGTCCCCGAGGGGAACGTCGCGGTGAACGTCCCGGCGACCCCCGCCGCCGAGGACGACGTGAGCGTGATGGAGCCCTTGGTCGCCGTCCCTTCGGTCGTGCTGAGCGTCGCCGAGCAGGTGGCGTCGTCGTAATGGCCTTGCAGGATGGCGCGGATGTGGAAGCCACCGACCGCCGTCAGCGCCCCGAGCGGATAGGTCCCGACCGGTAGTGGCTTCCCGCGCGAGGCCCCCGCGTCGACGCGGGCCAAGAAGATCGCGAGTCCGCCGCCGGGGCGCGAGACGCTGGCCGCAACGTCGCTGCAGAGATCGCCATGCTCGGCGATGGCGATGGCGAGCGCGTCGGCGTTCGGCTCGCCGCTCGGAAGCAGGGCGAAGGCGGCCGCCGAAGACGGCGTGAAGCTCTTTCCAGCGAAGCTCCCCTCCATGGTTGCCGCAGGTGCCGACGAGCCTTCCGAGGAACAGGCGCCACTGAAAAAGGCTGCAAAGGCGGCAAGCGTGAACAGACCCAAGTCACGGCAAATACGCATACGGCCCCACCCAGTTTGATCCGATCCCTTGCCGAGTATTCCCATCGAGGTCCCGTTCCACCGAGATGCCATATTCTTCCAACCGGACTGCCCCACCAAACGGGTCGTTCGGGTACGTGCTGTGATCTGCATGAAATGCCTTTCCAAAGTTGAACGGGAGCGCTTCCACCGGTGTCATGAACTTCAGTGCGCTCAACGAAGCGACGAAGGTGTTTTGTTTGTTTTCATCCAAGAAGGACAGCCCCTGAATCGGAGCGACGTTGGGACCTACGAAGAGATTCCGGACGATCGGTGTCGGAGCGACGAGCGCACCGTGCGTAACGGTGAGCGCCGGCCCGGAATCGGCGACGAACACGTTGTTGACGATCTTCGCGAAAGCGCGCGTCTGCCCGTAAAGAAGCGACTGGGCGATCACCGAAGTATCACAGGCATTTGTGGTCGTGAGCGGCTCCGCCGCGGCGACGATCGATCCACGCACATCGGCGCAGCGGGCGTAGATCCCCTTGCCCGCCGGCACCCACGTAGAGAGCGAGTACTGACGGATAATGCTTCGCGTAACCGTCGCGTAATCGGCGGAAATCGTCGGACCAAAGCCCCGTACCGCAAACATGGTAGGCGCCTCCACCGACTGCGCGATGATGCGCGATCCTTCCACGAGGACCGTATCGCCGCGCACGATGCCATTGGGGCTCTGCTGGGGCTCGGTGATGTCCGAATCGATCACGCGGAGCGTGCCATTTTGAACGGCGATGAGCGGCAGATCGGGGCTCGTTCCGCGAACTTGTCCGCCGTAGACCACGTGGCGAAGCGTCGTCTCCGCGGAGTTGGAAACCAGGGAAATCGCGCCGCACGCCGTCGTGCAGGGGCGCGATCCTGGATCGAGAACAATGCCGTCAAGCACGAGGGGGGCAGTCGCGGCGACGACGACAAGACCGCTCACGCCGACGTCTTCGCGGCTCGCCCCATACAGCCCCTGCGCGGGCGTCGCGCCACCGGTGACCCGCGTTGCGTGGTTGGCGAAGTCGCGCCCTTCGAAGGAATCGAGGTAACCGCCAAAGATCGCGGCCGGCGGCGCGCCGCCACCGAAGAGATCGATCGGCTCGTCGTAGAGTCCGCCCGCAACGAGGATCCTGGTCTTCGAAGGATTGGCGCGCAGCAGCGCGACCGCTTTTGCGAGGGTTCCGAAGGGGTTCGCGCGGCCGCCGTCGCCATCGCCGCCGACGCGGACGTAGACCGCACGAGGGGCGTCGGTTCGCGTCGTCAATACGGTTTGTACCGATTGGGCCGAGACGACGCCGGTGCAATTCGTGGCGCGGAGCCGGTAGGTCACACGGACGCCGGGGGGTGCAGAGACGTCCGTAAAGGTGGTGACGTTCCCGAGATCGGCGAGGGTTTCAAAGGTCGATCCGTCGCCAAGTGCGCGCTCCAGGCGGTAGCCGGACGCGCGGGCCGCCCCCCACGCGACGACGATGCCAGCATCGGTTTCGTCGGCGGTGACGCCACCCGGAAGGCCCGCGAGCGAGCACTGGCGGACGCGTATCGAACGGCCGACCACGCCCGGCGTGGCGGTGCGCGCCTCAATCAGCACCGTCGATTCTGTGTTCGGTGGGAGGAACCCGCTGCCGTAGGTTCGCGTCGCCGCGTCGACGACTTTCAGTTCCCGTTCCACCCCATTTTCGAGGCCAATCACGGCGAATTTCTGCGCGAGGGCGCTCGTGCTCGTCCATCGCCAACGGACGCTTGAACCATCAGGGATGCCGACCAGGGTTTCCGGCCCGTCGAGGCGCCCCGTCTGCCCGAGCCCCGGGCAGTCGGCCCAGCCATGCTGCTTAAAGGTCGCGCACATCGCATCGGAGGAGATCCCGAAGCGGTTGACGAGGTAGAGCGCCGCCTTTTCGGTCGTCGGCTCGGCGCCGATGTCGCCAAAGGCGGCGGCGATGTTTCGCATCGGCGTGAAGACGCGGTCGTCGTCGCCGCCGTTCGTCCATCCCCCCTCGGGGGACGGGGATGCCAGCCCGAAGGTGTCGACCCAATCGTAGGCAATAGAGGTTCGCGCCGCGATTTTCTCGTGGGAATCGTCGCTGCCCGCAGTGTTGAAGGCGGCGTCGGCTTCCAGGCAGCGCCGCCCAGGGTCACGACAGACATTTGAAGCGCGTTCGCCGGGCCCTGAAACGGCAGAGCCATTGGCTTTCGCGTTTGTGAAGTAATCGGTGTGCCCCCGTGCCGCGTAGGAGAAGAGGTCGGCGAAAGACTCTGCCGATTGCCGCATCGGGGATTGGAGCTGGACGTCATTTTTTAGGTCGCTGTCGATAATGAGGCGCGTGAAGGCGTTGAGGAACGCGTTCATGTTCCCGTGGGCGTGGAGCGCACTGCAGTCGGCGAAATGCCCGTACTCATGAACGACGACACCAAACGGATCCTCGCGGTCGGTCTCGTAGGGGTGGACGTCTTGCGTCTTCAGGTAAATGTCCTTGTCGAGAAACGTCGATGTAAGCAGGCTCGTTCCGAGGAGGCCGACCTGCGCAACGGCGCCCGAGATCCGATTGGCGGCGCCGCACGGGGTGACCGACGCGTTCGTGAGGTCGGTGAGAAATGCGTTGGTGTAGACGCCGAAGCGCGGCTTCCGGTAGGGGACAATGCCGAACTCGGTCTGCGCGACCTCATGGCCGACTTGAGCGCCGAGCAGCGTTTCGCCGACGAGATCGGTGATGTCCCACTCTTTTCGCCAATCCCCGGCGTGGACGGTGCCAAGAGCGGCGTTTGTCGGAAGGTCGGAAAAGGCCGCCACAAACGCGTTAGGGGCTCTCTCCACCGAGGACGAGACTGTACGAAAGTGTGTTGCAGAGGTCCTTAAACGAATATTCGCCGGTTTCCGGGTCGATAGCGGCGTTGGTCAAGAGGACGCCACCAGCACCGCCGCGGGCGAAGACGGTCCCCCCGAGGATCGGGAGATCTCCGCCGGTTCCAAAGGGATACCTGCGCTGAATCCGTCGCGAATTTCTCAGGATTTTGTCGCCGTTTTCGTCTCTCGCTTGCTCGGGATCACGAACAAAGATCTTGCCCCGGTGGTAGTAGCTGCCGGCGACCGCGCAGAAGCCGGCGTTTCCAAGTTCGCGGAGTTTGTCGACGGCCCAGGCGGCCCCCGCCTCCGCGGCGGCGATGATGTCACCGATGGCACCTCCGATCGCGTTCGCGACGGTGCTCCACGCGTCGCCGAACCAGCTTTCGGGGGTGAGCGTCGTCGTGCACAGGGCCCCGCCGTTCGGGTCGAAGCGCCGCTCGGGGAGCCGAAAGCCGGCGTTGGCGAGCGCATCGAGGCGAAGCGACCCGTCCGGCTTTTGAAACGATGCGAGGAGCGGATGGGGCGAGGCGTCCCACGTGGGATTGACGGTGATCGCCGCCACGAGGCCGGTCTTTGCGAGCGCCTTCCACTGGACGCTCGTCGCAATCGCGTATTCCCAATGGCCGGAAACGCCCTCGGTCGGCGGCGCGTTCCGCGACCACTCCCACTCGTCAAAGAAGGGCCGGTCGGCGTGGGAAAACCGCAAGAGATCGAGCAGCTTTACCTGCTTCAACTCGGTCACCCAGACCCGCCCGTAAAGCATCGGAATATCGCCATCGGCGGCGACCTCCGGGAACGAAGGTAGCCCAGCAGCAATAGCGACGTCGCGCGCCGCGAGGTCGCTTTCGTAGCTGGGGGGAGTCGGGTCGGCAGACGCGTTTTCCGCCGCAAGAGCGATCGCGACACCAATACCGAAAGCTGAAGTCCACCATTTAAATGCTCTCATTGATTGAGCCTTTCCAACAGAAAAACATCTCAGTGACAAATCATGAAGTGAGCTACCTATCGTACGGAACGCTTCCGCACTCATAATGGCTTACTTCGTACCGGCAGTATCCCCGCGGAACGCCAGCATCGTCACCAACGTCGCTCGGCGGCATACGTGAAAGAAGGGGCTTCGACCGTACGCTGCACTCCCCCTTGGCGAAGATCCCCCCCGCGCACATGCAATAGACGCGATTGAGGGCTTCGATCTCGGCGTCGGTCGTCGGGCAGCCCGACGTGTCACTCGCAGGAATCGGTCCCTCCGCGGTCGGGCAGCGCTTCGTCTCTTCAGCCTTCGCCACCTGCGCGTTGCTATGGGCTGCGCCCAAATCCAACGGATATCGCGGATAGCCACAGTACTCCTCGCCGCAGCCGCTCAATGCGGGGACGGTGGACGCGGCAAAGATGCCCGAGAGGGCGCTCGCTCCGAGCGCGGCGAGGACGTGCTTTCTTTTTTTCATTAGAGGATTCTCCGAGCTACTTTTGGCAGCCTTCCAGCAACAGATTAAAGCAGCAAATGTCGACTAATTGAGGGGTGTATTTTCGCACAAATAGACGTGTGATTTGTAGCGACAGTAGCCATTTTGAACCCCACCATCATCGCCATCCCCGCCATCCGTTGGCACGTAGCGCGACAGAAGAGACTCGTCCTGGAGACTGCATTTTCCGTTTGTGACGGTGCCCCCGCCACACATGCAATAGACGCGATTGAGAGCTTCGATCTCGGCGTCGGTTGTCGGGCAGCCCGAAGTGTCACTCGCAGGAATCGGGCCCTCCGCGGTCGGGCAACGCTTCGTCTCCTCGGCTTTCGCCACCTGCGCGTTGCTAAAACCCGCCCCCAAGTACAACGGAAATCTTCGATAGCCACAGTACTCCTCGTCGCAGCCGCTCAATGCGGGGACGGTGGACGCGGCGAAGGTGCCCGCGAGGGCGCTCACTCCGAGCGCGGCGAGGGCGTGCTTTCTTTTTTTCATCAGAGGATTCTCCTGGCTACCTGCGGCGAAGTCGGGTCGGCAGACGCGTTTTCCGCCGCAAGAGCGATCGCGACACCAATACCGAAAGCTGAAGTCCACCATTTAAATGCTCTCATTGATTGAGCCTTTCGAGCAGCAAACAAAACCACAACACATACAAACGCGTGTTCAGCTACTGAGGAGAGATGGGATAGTTTTCGCAGAGGTACCTATGATATTGATACCGACAGTAGCCCGGCTGGACGCCACCATCCTCGCTGCCGGCGTCGCTCGGCGGCATACGCCAAAGAAGGGGTTTGGACCGTACGCTGCACTCCCCGTTGGCGAACGTGCCCCCCGCGCACATGCAATAGACGCGATTGAGGGCTTCGATCTCGGCGTCGGTCGTCGGGCAGCCCGACGTGTCACTCGCAGGAATCGGTCCCTCCGCGGTCGGGCAGCGCTTCGTCTCTTCAGCCTTCGCCACCTGCGCGTTGCTATGGGCTGCGCCCAAATCCAACGGATATCGCGGATAGCCACAGTACTCCTCGCCGCAGCCGCTCAATGCGGGGACGGTGGACGCGGCGAAGGTGCCGGCGAGGGCGCTCACTCCGAGCGCGGCGAGGGCTTGTTTTCCCTTTTTCATAAGAGGATCCTTATTGGGCTCCGTCGACGCGGAACTCGTAGGTACCGGCGGCGGCGCTGTCGTCGTTTCTCTCGATGATCAAATAGAGGCGCTCGGTCGCGGTTGGCGTCCAGGCGATTGTTGGGCGATCGGTCCACGTTCCCGGGGTGTCGGCGGCGGCGGCGAGAACGGTTCCGCTGCTTGTGGCGAGCTTCGCGCGAAGATCGATCGCACTCCGGGCGTGCACCTGCGCGGTGATGGGGCGACCTGCGGTGACCTGAATCGGGAACACGTCGCGATCGCGCGAGCTGGCGCTTCGCGACACCTGAAGCGTGCCCCCGGGCACCGGGGTTGCGGCCTCGACGTCGGCGATCGCGTCGTTGGGCTCGTCCGGCTCCGGCACGTCCAAGGAAAGATTCAACGCGACAGCCGGTGCGGAATCGAGGGGCAACGCGGGATAGCTCGCCGCAGAGAAACGCCCGTTTTCCGTGACGGCACCGGCGACAACCGCATCGAGCGTGGCTCCGGGGAGATGATCCGGCGCTGTCGGCCGTGGTCAAGAACGTCCAACTTCCAACGCGCACGTCGACGGTCGTCGCGGCGAGCAGCTCCGGTCGCGGCGCGGTGATCGTCCCGCGGACGATGCCGTCTCCACGCCGAACCGCGGCGCCGGTTGTGGCGATCGCTGCGCGCAGACGTTCGTCCCCTTCGCGCGCCACCGTCGTCGCCGCTTGGAGCGAAAAACAGGTCAATGACGCTGCGAAGTCGGCCGGCAGCAACGTCGGCGCCGCCCCCACGACCTCGAAGCGCTTGGCGGGCTCGCCGCCGTCGCAAGCAAGGAGAGACACCGAGGTTCGGGCGCTGGCAGCGGCCGTCTGCGCAGGGACGACGGCGATTCGCGGGACCTGGGTCGCTGCGAAGGCGTAGGTCTTCGGCGTCGCGTCGGGGTCAACCCGGAGAACGATGTCGGCGCAGAGCGGGTCCTGCCGAACCGACGCTGCGTCCCCTTCCCCGCCGGACTTGCACGCACCTAGACAAAGAGACACCAACACCGCAGCCACGCTACGGATCATCTTTTTCATAATAACCCCCGTACGTTGCCCCCTTTGGTATACGGGCAACTCATCAAGCGTCAACGTCGCGCTGCCGCGAACTTCCGTCCGAAGCGATAGCCGCAGCCGAGCGCCACCGGCAACGCGAAGCGTCGGCGTCCGTGTCCGAACCGTTGCCACGTCCCCGCGTGGGGCGCTGAGCAACGTTCGACGGCCTCAACGGGGCGGCGGACGCGGCGGAGGAACGACTCTTTGGGGCCGGGCGGTCACGGGCGCGGGACGGAGCAGCGTTCAAGCATCGCCGAGAGCCCTCTCGGCCTGTCGCCGACTGCTCTCCCTGTGTCGCCGACTGCTCTCCCTGTGTCGCCGAGTGCTCTCGGCCTGTCGCCGACTGCCCTCCCCGCGTCGCCGAGTCCTCTCGGCATGTCGCCGAGTCC
>DYPH01000308.1 GCA_020720045.1 Sorangium cellulosum
GGCCCCGCGTTCAGTGCCGTCGCACCGCAGACTCCGTGGACCGACGACGGCACGCACACCGGCTCGCCGCCAGGCACCGTGCCGCGCCGCTTCTACCGCGTGCGCGAGCTATGAACCACTTCGACCGTCCAACCGTGGACAATCCTGCTCAGCCGATGAACCATCACCTCGCAACCCGGCTCCCTGAACCGTGTTTCATGACCTGCATGAACTCATCCCACGCGCACAATCGGAGCAAGCGTCGAGTCGCAGCGGCCATGAAGGCCAGGTTCGTGCTCAAGTCCTTCGGTGCGGCGTTGCTCGCTCTGGCCTGCCTCGCGCCGGGCAGCCCGGCTGGCGCGGCGCTCATCGAGCGCTTGATCTTCCCGGTGACGACCGACCCGGACATCACCGGCGCCACCACCAACAACTTCCGGCACGTGGTCCATCTCGATGACAGCGTGCCGCACCCGGGCCGGCTGTTCGTTTTCTTCCCTGGCACCGGCGGACCACCTGGAGGTTACCGTCGCATCATGCAGACCGCGGCGGAGATCGGTTACCACGCCTTGGGCCTGGCCTACGTCAACGACCTCTCGATCAACTTCGACATCTGCGACGGGCAGCCGGATCCGGCCTGCGAGGAAAACGCGCGCCTCGAGATCATCGAAGGCTTCGACTACTCGCCGCACATCGCGGTGAACCGCGCGAACTCGATCGAAAACCGGCTCATCAAGCTGCTTCAATATCTGCACCAGCAATATCCCGGCGAAGGCTGGAACACCTTCCTCGATGGCGAGGCGATCCGCTGGGATTTGATCGCCTTCGCCGGCCATTCGCAGGGTGGCGGACACGCGGCGTTGGTCGGCAAGATTCACAGCGTCCATCGCGTCGGGATGTTTTCCTCGACCGAGCCGGCGGCGTGGACGACCGAACCATCGCTCACGCCGTCCGACCGCTGCTTCGGCTTCGCGCACACGCTCGAGGACAACTACAACGGCATCACGTTCTCGTGGGCAAATCTCGGCGTCCCCGGCGCGCTCACCAGCGTGGACGCCGGGGCGCCGCCCTTCGCCGGCTCGCACCGCCTCAAGACCACGGCCACGCCCGCCGACGGTGCCAATTTTCATGGCGCAGTCGTCACCGATCCCTCCACGCCCTTGCAGCCCGACGGTGTGACGCCGCTTTTCCGCGATGTGTGGATCTACATGATCGGCCCGGCGGGCGATGGCCCCGATCCGCTGCCGCTGATTCCCTCGATCTCCGGCAACGACTTCAAACTGGAATTTCCCACGATGCCCGGAGAACGCTTCGACATCCAGACTTCCCCCGATCTCGGCGTGTGGACCAATGCCGTCAGCGACCTGTTCGCGCCAACTTTCTCCCTCGAATACGTCGTGCCCGACGCGCTGGCCGCGCCCAGAGGCTTCTACCGCGTGCAGCGGAAATGAACGCCACTCTCGAATCCTCATTCACATGAAAACGACACCATCCCTCCTCCACCTCCTCGTTGTGCGCGCGCTGTTGCTGGCCGCCGGCGGCCCGTTCCGCGTCGCCGCACAAGCACCAGCGCCCAAGGGCGACCCGGCGGCGTTGTTCCCGAGGCTCGACGCCAATGGCGACGGCCAGTTGAGCAAGGACGAGTTCAAGAAGAAGTTCGGAGAGCTCGGCCAGGGAAAACTCAAGGACCGCC
>DYPH01000174.1 GCA_020720045.1 Sorangium cellulosum
CGCAAACAACTGCGATTGAAAATTGTGTCTTCGCGGAAACAGCAGCACCGTTTCGCGGGCGTTTGGCGTGCAGTGCCCGATTTTCCGCAACATTAAGAATCGCGGAACGGTTGTGCTTTACGCACGCGGAAGAGCCCATGGCACCGAGGGGGCCCTGGTGGCGGTCCGCGACGGTCACCAGGGCGAGGGCGGCGACGGAACGCGGGCGCCGTCTAACTCGAGGAGCGCCGCGGCAAGGCGGGTGAGCGAAACGCGGCTCACGAGCGCCAGCAGCGCCTCCGGCGACTGGGCCAAAAGATCGCCAATCGTCCCGATACCATTGCGGCTCAGGGCACGGACAGCCCTCGGCAGAAGCGGGCGCCCCGCCGCGTTCGTGAGCGTCGCGAGAGACCGCGGGTAGGCGGACGCCGGAACGACGGTGCGGATACGCAGCCAGGTGGGCGGTGGACCTGGTCGCTTCCGGCGCGCCTTACGCTTGGCCGGTGAGGTCGTCGTCCATGCGGTGGGGGCTACGCCTGCAGCCACCAATGCGATCCGCGCGCCTTCGAGGGACACGGGGCCGACGCCGAGCGCGCGGAGCACCGCAGGTGGCACTGCGACGAACTCGCCGACCGTCCCCCAACCCAGGCGCCGCGCCACACGGAGCCGCCGACGGCAACGGGAGTTCGTCCAGGCGGGTGCCCAGCGAAGCTCCTCGCGGGACGGCCAAAGCGAGCGGTGGCGCGTGAACGGTACCCATGGAGACGACTCTAGAACAGCGGAGCGATGGCGACTTCCTGAATGTTCTTCAGATCGTACGTCACCCGACGCGGGAGAGCGCCGCGGCTTGTCGTTTAGGAGGGTATGAACCCCTCCTCATTCATCCTCGCCCTCGTCCTTGCCACCCTGCTCTCCCTCTGAACTCTCCGCGCCCGCGCTCGAGCGGCTCACCCGAATGACGGCCTCGGTACCCGGGTACCGAGGCATCGGGATTGGCGGGCCGGCGTGCCGGTCACTCTGTGCGGAAAGTGCAGGTGGGGCTCGTCACGTCGAGTGACCGCTGTCGCAGCCGCAACACCGCCATGGAGAACCAGCCGCGCTTCGTTGCGGTGGGCGGGACGTTCCAGGGCGTCCGCGGCCGTTGGAGCTCCTTCGAGGAAAGCCGGCGACGCAACACAGCCCCCCGAGCGAATCGGTCGCTGGCGCCACGTTTCTGCCGACGGCGCAGACGGAGGGATAGGAAATTTCCACCTAGCAGGACGTCCTCTCGCCCGGCGAAGATGACAGGGCCGCTGAGACGACGGAACACCTTCCTCGTCCTACCCGTCCGGTGGTGAACGGTCCGAACACCGCGATATTGATCGTGGTTTTGTAGCACATGCCGCGTGGCAACCGGTTTTCCTGCATTTCCAGCCAACTCGACCCAATTGCGCGCGCCGGTTTCCCAAGGCCGAGTCAACATGCACGCAAAAATCTTGTTGTTTCATAATGTTACGCAACAGAATGTGCGTAAATCGTTCGCAAAACGGCGTCCGGTGCGACGCAGGCGCTCCGGACGCCGACCGGCTGAGTTGATCAGAGCGGCTCGCCTGCGCGATGAGCGTAAGTTCCAATTTCCTCGGAAAACGACCTCCGCTGCGGCTTCGCGACCTAACGAACGAAACGAGGTGGGTGGTGGCGCGCCGAGGTCTTGCGGGGCGGCAGGCGAGCCGACGGACCGCACCAAAGCACGCCACCGTTTCCTTCGTTAGGTCGCCAGAGGCGCCGGCACATCAAAAACGCGGGAAATCAGGAGAATAGTGGGGACGAATACGCTCGCAGTCCCGCGGTCCGCGAAGAGGAGTGGCTGCGTCCCTTCGGCGTCCTGCGGGTGACGCGGCTGGTACCTTCAGAAACACCGAGAAAGTGGCGTTCACCGTGCCGTCGCGACCTAACAAAATAAACGGGCGGGTGTGGGCCGGGGTCTCTTGGGCGCCGCCTGTCGGCGCCACTCCCAACCGATTCGCCACCAGCGAATCTCGCGCCCCGCGCCATTCGCGCGGCCGAGCGGGCACCCCACACCACCGTTTCCTTTGTTAGGTCGCCGGGCGCCCAATTCCTTCGAAAACGCTGGAAACGGACGCTGACACGAACGGCGGGGCCCTGGATTTCCCGGCCCAAGAACTGAACGACCTTCGGGGGACCTTGTCCTGCCGGGCTGCCGCGCATGCGCTGTGCAACGCGTGGCGCGGCCCCGCAGAGCCGACGCGATCATGGGGAAGACGCTGCCGAGGAACTCTCGCGCCTCGCGGAACGGTGCCCATCGCCCCTTCCGGCTCCTCACCTGGGCGAAGGGCTTCTTCGAGTTCGCACTTCGCGCTCGTGATGGTCGCCGCCACCGCGCGTGCCCTCCGCCGCAGGGGCGTCCTGCGTCCTCGTCGCCGGCGCCGTCGTTACCGGCTGCCCGGAGCTTACGTCTCCGGTGTTTCCGCGGGCCGCGGCAAAAAAGGGAGGAGGCGACCTCAGAAGGCGAAACCCTTGAAGTTGATCACGGTTTTGGCGGCGGCGACGCTGGGCAGACGTTTTCCCAGTGTTTCGCGACGTTTCGACGGAAAGACGTGAAACGGTTTCCCAAGGGCACCAACGAGAGCCACGAGTGGCCTGCGCAAAAAACCTAGGTTTCTTGAGAATCCGGCGGCAAACGACCGAACGTATTTGTAGGGTCGACGTCTCCACGACGCGCCTGAACACAGGCGCCGACTACCGTTCCGAAGCGCTCCAAGCCCGTCCATCCGCGTTGCCTGGTGACTCGCTGCTTTGAGTACGACGTTCGTGCATCGCGCGACGCGGGATCGCCGGTCCCCCGTCGTCGCGGCGCCTGGACTTCCGGTGACGGTCCCCGCAAATGCCTCAGAAAATGGCATTCGCCGTGGCTGCCCGACCTAACGAAATAAACGGTCGGTGGTGGGCGGCGGCCGTGGGGGCGGATTGGGGGGCGCCGAGCAGCGCGAGTTCCTCCCGAGTGTCGTGGGTGCGAGTGCTCCGGCACTCGCGCCCCACCGGCGCACTCTCCCAACCGTTTACTTCGTTAGGTCGCCACCTGCGCCGCTCCGCCAAAAAAGCTGGAAACGGACGTTGCCACGACCAGCGGGCGCGCTGCGATGGCAGGAGCGGCATTTCTCATTTCGCTACGAATGGCTACGCCAAGCTACGGATTACTACGCAAATTTACATAATAAAAACATGTACTTGGGCCACAAATCCACTTTCCAGGTCAAGCTACGGCGCCTATCCGTCGTCCCATGACCAACAACCGGAAACGAACGCGCACGCCCCCTTTCCCCAACCTCGCTCCCCTCTATGCGAAGAGCGGCGTGCCGCTGTGCTGGGTCGTCGACGCCGAGCGCATCCACGAAGCGATGTCGGAGCACTCCAACGCGTTCGTGGAGGCGCTCGAAGACATGGAACGGGCTCGCCTCCGCGACTTCCTCTTTGCGACGCCTGTCGAAAGCACGCCTCGTGACGCGGGGGTGCTCGTGTGGTCACCCCGAGGTGTGTCGATGCCGGACGTCGCGGCCGTCCTGGAACTGAAGACAGGTCGCCTTTCCCAACGGCCCCCGGAGAAGGAGTGGGAGGCCGACAGCCCCGCGCCCCTTCGACACCCCGCTTACCTGATCCCGACTCTGGAGGACGACGGCGCGGGCACGTTCAAGTTGACCGCACTCCGCTACCTCGTCCGAACCGACCGAGGTCACCGTGCCGGGCGGGCGACTGGCGAGCGCGCAAAGGCAATCGCCAGTTCGGTCCTCGCCAGCGCCGCCATGCCCATCGTCTTCGATGCCGCCGCGCTCCTACGGCACCTGGACGTGCCCGTTCCACTTCGCGTCGTCGACCCAGCGATGGAGGCGAACCTCGTCCCGCCGGAATTTCGTGGCCCGAACGACGAACGAACGTCGGAGGACATCGTCTGGCTGGGTGACCGCGCCCACAAGCGATTCGACGTCACGGCGATGGACGCGGTTGCCGACCAGGCAGACGCCGTGGCCGCCGCCACCGAAGACTTCGTGGAGGCCTCAGCGCCCGAGCTCAAGGCGACGCGCGACCGCTGGCGTCAAGTGTTGCCCGTCATCACTGCTGCGAACAAGCGCGGCGTCATGGTCTCGACAAAAGACATCGACGTCGACCTTCAAGAGATCCTCGCCGCCCGAAGAAGGACGCTCGCCGAGGCGCTCGCTACTCCAGACCGCGAACTCCTTGGGCGGTACCAAAGGCTTTACGCGACGGTGGTCGACGAGAGGCCAACCGACGCCGCCGGCCGGTCGTCGCTAGAGCGCAGCATCGGCGACTTCCTCGAACTCTTCTTAGCTCTGACCGCATCGCCGCTCTCCGTCGGAATACCCGAACTTATCCTCGAAGCCCATGCGGTGCGTGGCTCTGAGCGTGCGAAGAAATGGCTGCTCCTCCGGCAACTGTGCGCTGTGGACCGTGACTTGCGCAGACTCGCCCAATCCGGCGGCCGCCTCTCCCCGCCGTGGAGACGAGGCCAATCAGGCCGCGTCTTCGACAGCGGGACAAGTGTGCAAGGCCTGGTCCACAGGAGCCAGGAGGCGGGACTCGTGCGCCGCCGTATCGTCGCGCCGCCTGACCGTGTCTTTCTCGTCGCGGACTTCTCGGCGTTCGAGCCTCGCGTCGCCGCCGCCCTCAGCCAAGACGAAGCGCTGTTGTCTGCGAGTCAGGCCACCGACATGTATCTGGCTCTCGGAAAACTCATCGAGAGAAAGACGGGGCGGCAGCTCCCGCGTGCGGTCGTGAAACAGCTTTTCCTCGGCTACATGAACGGCGCGAACCCCGAAACGACGGCGTGGAAACTCCCCTTCGAGCACAGCGACGCCGTCGAGCTCTGCCGTGGCCTTCCGGAGCTATTTCCACGCTTCGAAGCGTTTCGCGACGCGCTCAAAGCGAAGAAGCTGATCGGGGGCGCGAGTGGCCCGTACCGCTACTTCGACGGCAGGAGCCGCCTGACACAGAAGATCAGTCACGTGGTCCAGAGCACGGCGACCACGCTCTTCTTGCGGACGCTTGTCGAAGCCAACAAACACGTGGTGCTCGTAGGGCAGGTGCACGACTCCATCATCGCGGTTTGCCCCGCGAGTGACGAACGGGAGGGTCGGGAGCGTCTGGCGAGTCTGATGGGCTTCGCTCACGAAGGGGCGCTGTTTCGGGGCGAGGTCGTGGCCGGTCCAAACCTGGCAGACCTGAAATGACCGTGCGCGGAGAGCACTGCTCGGCATGCCCCCGGCACGTCGAGAACGAGGGGCACCCTTTCGTGCAACTCGGCAGGAAGCGCCCGCTCGTCCTCATCTTGGCGTCTTTGGCGGGGAGGTTCGAACGACGCCTTGGCCAGCCTCCCGCCGGCGCCGCGAGCGCCAGGAACTGGCTCGGAGAGACCTACGACATCTCCCCGGATTCCATCGCCATCGACGTCCTCGTCGCGTGTGGAAACGGACCTCCTCGAGGCGTAGACGCAGCCGTCTGTCGAGGCGCATCCGCTGGCGCCCGGCCGACGGTGGTCCTCTTCACCGACCGCGTTGCCGCAACCCTCGCCCTGGAGGCCGGCCTCATCCGCAACGGACACTTCTTCTTTGGCGATAGGCGCGAGGGGATTCCGTACGCAATTTATGAGACGGACGGACGGGCGAGCCGCGCGCCCCTCCGGCTCCACGAGCTTCCGCTACCGATGCGGAGGTCAGCCGAGTTACCCATCGACGTTCTGCTCGACCAACTCTTTGGCATCTACGGCAGAATGGGGGGCCTCTTCGAGCGGGGAGGAAGCCGTTGGACCGCAAAGGCAGCGCCAACGCCTGCCCCGCAGCGAGCGGAGCTTCGGCGACACCTCAAGCACGAAACCATCGTCGCTCCGCGGGACGTAGTCGGCGCCGCAAAGACCTACGTGATCGATGTGGACGCCCACTCGGCAATCCAGCGTGCGGCACTTCCGGACACCCTGGCAGCTCTCCGAGCGGCCTACCCCGACGGTCTGGCCCTTCAAAGTTCGCGAAGCGGCGGAATTCACTACTTCGTCCGCCTACCGCCAGGGACAAGCTACCGCGCGGCAGCAGAGATCTTCGCCTATGACCTCGCCCGGCGGAACCTCATCATCCGCCAGTCCGAGGGCCGTTCATTTCGCGCGTGCGAGGTGAAGGAAACGCCGCCGAGGTTCCCGTTCGGCCCCGGCTCCTTCGTCGTCGGCAGCAACGGCGACGACCTAGGCGCGAGCGTCTTCCTGGATTGGCTCGCAAGCCAGAAAACGGACGCCCTCCGCACCGCAAGGACCTCGGTACCAAAAGCGCTACGTACGGAGCGCCTAAACAGGCCTGGAGCGGCCGAACTTTCAATCACGGAGGAGACGGGGGCTTGGGCCGAGCCCAACTGGCGCGAAGTCAAACATGCGATCCAGAAAGGCACGTTTGGAGGCTTCCCCTCGCCGAGGAACGTGCTCCGAGAGTGGGCCGACGTGCCATCGTTAACGGGCATTGTTCGCGTGCTTGCGGGCGGAGTACCTGCGTTCGGCCTTCGCTGGGAGGCGACCACCATCCTCATCGAACACCTGAGTATTCATGGGGTGCCGAGGGCAGAGTGTGAACGTTTAATGAACGTATGGCTCGACAAGGCAGCTCACAGCTCCGAAGAGATCGACCGCGACCGCTCGGCAGTCCGCGCCCAAATGAAAAAGGTGATCGACAATCACTACGACAAGCGGTTCACCGGCGACACGTTGCTTGGAAAGAAGTTCGCGGAGCTTTTGCCGAAGTCCCTCGACGCTCAAACCCTTCGTGCCGTGGAAGCGGTGGCACGCTGCTTTGTCGAGTTCCCTGAACGAGAGCACGGGACAGAAATCGCGGCGACGGCAGTAGGCGACCGACTAAGCCGCCGTGGCCCTCGACCGGCAAAGGACGCCGTCGCGAACGCCTTCGCGGTGCTCCTTGGCAAAGGTCTGATTCGACGACGGCGGCGAGCCACCCGCGGGCACGCGCGCGCGTTCGTCCTTGGAACGGACGATCTCCGTGAGGCGCTGGCTGCCTCGAAAGCGTCCTTGTCGTCTGGCGAACGAGGAGCCAGCCCAACCAGCTAAAATAGTTATTATTTCGCGATCTCTTCATTTTCAACGCTCGCCTACTTGACGAACATCCGTCTCGAACCATGTTGCTCCCCCGGTCCCCTCTTTGAGGAACCGATAAGTCGTCCGGACCTGGTCCGAAAGAACGCTGTAGGCCACCGCGATGAGCGAGGGCCGTACGCACTCGGCGAGGCAGCCCCCTCGACTGTGGCGCAGCGCGACCTCATCCCCTTCGTTATTTCCTGAGGTGACAATCGCCCGTCCTGGTCATCAACTGACCAAGTCTCTAGCGACATCTTCGCGGCATATGGTGGTCTACTTCGAGCCGAAACAGTCCGAAGAAAGCGGATGTAGCGGCTCGTGGCCTGTCCACGGTGTGTATCGACGGTGTCCCTCGGCGCCCCGGAATGACCGCGAGGTACTACGGGCGCCGACTTAAAGAGAACTGTTGCCCTCCCCGCGCGTCGCGGCGCATTGGAATGGGCACACAGTGTATTGGCATCCCCCCCCCGCCGAAAGGTTCGCGTACCATTTTCATCCGAGTTAGCTCCGCCATGTCCAAACGAACCTTTCCGAGGTTCGTATGGCTTCATTCTCTGTTTCTGACCAGTGGATCACCACGAAGCAGCTCGCGACATTCCTGAACATTCATGACGTAACCATTCGCAAGCAACTCTCAAAAGCAGACGTTGCAGCGGACGGTACCGTCATGATTTTCGCAACAATCACAGCTAAAAAGTTCGGAGGGGAATGGCGCTTTAACGCCAGTCAGTATGCCCTCCGAGGAAAAGGCCTAAAGCCCTAGTCCCACGCGCTGGCCCGAGAAATCGAAGCCGTGTTCGCGAAGAAAGTCGTGAGGCGAGGGAAGCCCCGTTGGGTCCTCGACATCCGCTACGTAGACGAAGCATCGGGGCGCCATGTGCGTGTTCGGCGCGACGCAAAAGTCCAGACGAAGACAGGTGCGGAGGACGAGCTTCATCGTCTCCGCACAGAAGTAAAGACGCACGGACATCTCCTTCAATCCGGAGAATCTCCCGCGCGTCCAGAGCGAGAACCGTTCACCTTTGCAGCTGGCGTCAGCCTCTTTCTCGAAACGAAGGCCATCACCAGACTGAAGGCGACAACGAGGCGCGGCTACGTCCACCGCTTCGACACCCTGCTCCTCCCGGCCTGGGGGGGACGCGAGATTGAGACCATCGGCTTCGTCGATTTCTCCCGACTCGACGCAAGCCTAACCAGCCGAGGCCTAAAACCCGCGACGCGGGCAAATATCTTGTGCGCGGCGCGCAGCGTCCTCAGACACTGTGTGTCGCTAGGCATTCTCCCCGAGATGCCGCGGTTACCCACCCAACCGAAGCCGGGTGACACCATCTGCAAGCCACCACCCCGCGAGGTCGTGCTGCAGCTCCTTGAACACGCTCCGCCTAACCTACGGCTGAGCCTTCGACTAGCGACGGACGCGGGCCTTCGAGCCGGCGAGATCCGTGGCGTACAGTGGAGAGACATCGACCTAACGCGACGAACGATGATCGTTCGCCGCACCGTCTACCACGGTGTTCCCGACACCCCGAAGTCAGGGCACGAGCGAATCATTCCCCTCACCCACGCGCTTTGGGAGGCGCTAACCAACGTCACGGAACGGCCACCCGGAGGGCCGGTTGCAGTCAGTCGTCGAGGAACCGCATGGTCGGAGCCTGGCCTTATCCACGCCTTCGTCGCTTTGCGGGACTCTCTTGGAGTTGGGAAATTCCGGCTCCACGATTTGCGTCATTTCTTCGTGACCGAGCTGTTCAAACGCGGAGCGGGTGCCCCGACCGTACGCGACCTTGCAGGACATCGGCACATGCACGTTACGGCGCGGTACGCCCACTCGGACGAGGGGGCACGCCGGGCAGCCATTGAGGCGCTGGACCTACCTCCGCGACTCGCGTAAACGTCGGGGGCAACAGACGGGCAACAGCAGGGCAACCGGAGTTCAGCTGTGCCCGTCCGATGTCCTGGTTTCGCAAGAAAACCAGGATGTTGGAGGAGTGGCCGAGTGGTCTAAGGCAGCGGTTTTGAAAACCGCCGTGGGGCAACCCACCAGGGGTTCGAATCCCTTCTCCTCCGCGAAGGGTGTTTCCGAGGTTCTCCCCGAGAGTCGCAGGAAGTACCGAAAA
>DYPH01000041.1 GCA_020720045.1 Sorangium cellulosum
GCTGGGTTCGCTTCGCCGGGTACAGGCTCAGCTTTAACTGAGAGCGGTCTAGCGTCGACCAACAACCAAACTCGCTCGCGGGCGGTCGGCCGCTGGACGCCCATCACCACGTGTCGCACCGGTGTGCCGGTCGCGAGCGCCTGTGGCACCGGGAGCGTTGGGCTCGCAAACGGGGTGCCGTCCTCGTGGATGACGTTCCACGACGGGTCGAAGGAGGTCTTGCCGAGGAGCTGGTCTTCGCTGAGGCCCAAGAGCTCGAGCGCCCGGGGATTGCTGAGCTGGATCTCGCCTTCCGGACCGTAAATGAGCACGCCGACGTGAAAACCTTCGGTCAGCGTCCGGTAGCGCTCCTCGCTCCTGCGCAGCGCATCTTCGGTTTGCTGGCGAACGGTGATGTCGGTGACAAGCCCCGACATCGAAACCGGCTTGCCACTTCGGTCGCGCTGGGTGGTGCCCACGAGCCGGATCGAACGGATTTCACCATCCACGCGGCGGATCCGGCATCCCAGTTCCCAGTGGGATCCGCTGGCCATTGACTCTTGGAAGCTGTTTGACACCGCCCGTCGGTCCCCCGGCAGGACGTGTTCGAAGAACGTGTCGACCGTCCAGACCGGCACCAACGTGTCGTAGCCAAAGATACGATCGTGGGTGATCGTGCGGCGCAGGGAGTTGTCGAGGAGGTTGAGTTGCCATGCCGCCGCGTGGGCCGCATCCAGAGCGCTGTTCAAGTGCTCTTCGCTCTGCCGGAGCGCCTCCTCCACCTGCCGGAAGTGGGTGATGTCCAGCGTGCTGCCGGTGTATTTCAGCAACTTCCCGTGACGGTCGAAGTGGGGGGCCGCGCGTGCTCCTGGACGACGCGCACGCTCCCGTCGGGGCGGACGATCCGGTGCTCCATCGCGAAGGGCGAGCTGGTCCGCAGCGCTTCGCGAAAGGCCTCGTCGAGCAAGGGGGCGTCCTCCGGGTGGATGTGACGCGCGAGCAATTCCTCGTAGGGGGGCGAGGTCCCCGGCGGGAGTCCGTAGATCCGGCACTCTTCGTCGGACCAATAGGTCATTCCGCTCGCGGCCAGGTATTCCCAACTCCCCAGATGCCCGAGCGCTTGACCCTCGGTCAAAAAGGTATGCTCCCGCGCCAGCGCCTCCGCCGCCCGTTTGCGCTCGGTGATGTCGGTGATGAGGGCGAGGTTGCCGTCGGGCTCGCCATCGTCCCGGTAGAGGGGGATCGAATTGACGCTGACGGAAACCAACGAGCCGTTTTTGTGCGTGAGCTGGCACTCGTAGTCGTCGCTCACGCCCTTGGGGCGAGTCCCGATCCTCGCCTTCATCCGCGCGCGATCCTCCTCGTCGACGAAGGAGAACGCGGGGACCGCACGGAGCTCCTCCCGCGAGAAGCCAAGCATTTCGACGATGCGCGCGCTGACGTAGGTCGTCCGGCCTTCCGAATCGATTTGCCAGACGCCCTGCGACATGAGCTCGAACAGCTCGAACATGTCGTCGGAGTGGGCGGCCTTCACGGGGCACCCACGTGATCGTCACCGGTCACCCGTTCGCGGGCGGTACGCTTGGAAGGCATAAACCCCGCGACGCTACGCCGGTTGCCCTCGAAGTCCACGGGAGTCTGCCAAAGAGCGGGCCCAGGAAGGCCTGCTGCCGATGGACTTGGTGATCAGCCCCGGAAGCAGATCCAAAGCGCTCTCCGCGGCGAACCGACCGGTGCGACCAGACCACCTTGCCCTTGTGAAGGCTCCTCCGCCGCTCGGTCAAAGACCTCCGCGGCTAAGAGTGCTGGTACGACGAACCTCGCTCAAGACTAGCTGTCGGCTAGTTCGGAGCGAGCGCTGGAATTATCTCCGCGAATCCTAGCCCCGAGAATGGGCGCTCACATGCTTTGAGCAGCGGGCAAAACCCGAAGGAGCCTTCGAGAATGCGCGTACGCATGTTTGCCAGCCTTGGGTATGCTCGGTCTAACCGCGCCTCCAGGACGTAGCTGCGAACTCCGACCCGAGCAATAACGCTCGACCGGCCGAGCACCCGTCGCACTCGATTAGTTGGCCGCGCTCCCCGGTCGTCAGTTAGCCTCGCGGCGTGTTTATCAAGCTGCTTGTCAACGGGAAGCAGGTCTCCCGTGAGTCGATGCCGATAGATGGCGACGGCGTTCCAGGAATGCCCGAAGACGTGCGGGCGCTTCTGTGCGTGCCGGTCCCAGCGTGGACGGGGCAGAAGTTTCCGCTCGAAAAGCTCTGTCGGGTCGAGGTGGCGAAGGTGCTTCCGCCGTCGATCAGCGAACTGCACGCCGGAGCCTTTCTTGGGGCGATGTTGGCCGTCCTCGCACTCGACCGACGAAACCTGCAGCTTGGGGGCGAGCATGTCCTCATCGCATGACGGCCGGCAAGTCCCCGCGGGAAGCTACACCCTGCGACGCGGGCAGGAAAAAGGAGCGCGGGAGCAAGGTGAGCAGGAACTCGGAACCCTCGTCGTCTACGACGAGGTGTCGGGTTTCTCCTCAGCGCCGTGGACGTTCACGCCGTTTTCGGAACAGATACAAGGCCTTCGGCGGCCAGCCGCCCGCGCCGAGTTGCTACCCGTGGAGTTCATCCGAGGAGCGGACGACCCATTGATGGCGCCGGCTCCGGTCTTGTTGATTCCAGACACGAACGCGCTCACCAACGGAGCGGTGCTGCAGGCGTTGCAGCTTCGCGGTCGCGCAGCCACAACCGTGGCGGTACCCGACCAGGTCTACATGGAAATCCAGAAGCACTCGGAGCGCGGACCGGCGTTGACGCCGGTAAAGCTCGCAGCTTGGTGGACGCTTGAGGAACTCCGGTCGCGTCAGGTGTCACTCCAATTTCTTCGGCCTGCCGACGCGCTCGTCCGCTACTTCGGCAGCGACTACGGTGCACTTAGTGGAGATGACAACGACGCAGACGGCAACGACGAGTCCCCCGGAGTCGCACACACCGCCGTTCGTGACCGCCTCTTGCTTGAAGCGCTTAGAGCAACGCGTCTCCAGCACTCGAACGCGGTCGCGGTTTTCTTAACTAGCGACGCGCGCCTCGCGGCTCAAGCTCGGCTTGAGGGATTCATGGTCACGCTGTTCAGCCCGGCGAGATGGACGGAGGGCAGGCCCCTGATGAGCCCGTTCCTCAACCCCTACACACTTGGAACGTTCGAGGTCGCTGTCGAAACGTTCCTCTCAAGTGTGTTTTACGACTGCCCGGGACGGAACCTGCAACTTGTTAGGGGCGCCGGCGGCGACAGCCTCGTCATGTCGATCTCCGACGCGCAACGTATGCACCGGCATCGCTATCAACACGGAACGCGTCTCCCATCACTGCGGCCAGAACGTCCAAGGCCCCAGGTCGATGCCGCGGCTTACACAACACAGGTTTTGGCGCCCGCGAATGCGGATCAAGCGAGCGCTGCGGCTCAAACGGACACCGTATCTCTGCGCCTGTCCCATGTGCTGGGAACGCCCATGGAAAACGAGGCGCACGTGGCCCCCACGGAAACTCCGCCGCAGCCGGAGGCGCACATGGCCCGCACGGAAGCTTCGCCACAGCCGGAGGCGCACATGGCCCGCACGGAAGTTTCGCCGCCGCCGAACGTTTCCGCTCGATCGCTCACTGAGCCTGCCGTTCGGGAGCATCATCTGGCGAGCGTGCGGGCCCCACTCAGTGCTCCGTCGCCTGCCGCCCTATTGCGCGCGCTGCAAGATGTGGGAAAGCAGGAGTCTTCGACATCTTCTTACCTGGTTGCGCTGGGGTGGCGGGACGCCAAAGGCACGTGGAGCGCACGTGGCGGCGAGGTTCGCGATCAACTGCGCGACGCGGCATCACCGGTCGCGATCGCCACATGGGCTCTGTCGGTGGCCAGCGAGTTCGTACACCTTGCTCCGCTCGCCGAACTTCTCTCAGCTATCCAGCGCGGGTGCCGCTCGGATCAGGACCTTGCCAGCGTCCTAGGGCGCACAGTCAATCAAGTTCGGTCCGAAGCTATTCTCCTCCAGGCGGTCGGAAAAGTGGTGCGGCTCGACGGGAAAACGTGGGCCGTGAACGCGGCGACGGCTGCCGCGACTCTCGTCCTTCGCGAATGTGAAGCGGCGGGAGCAGGAGCGCGTCTTGGCGATATCGTTCGTACGCTCGCAAATCGTGACGTTGCGATTGGGTGGCCCGACCTGATCCTCTCGGTGGCGTCGCTGCTTGATGACGGGCGGATCGTCGGAGGAAGCGATGTGCAGGTCGCTCCGACGCACGTCGTAGTGCTCGCTCGTGTTGATGGGGGACGAGTCGATGCGGTAGCTGTCGACGTCTCCAATACTTCCCTTCTCCCCCCCCCGGTTCGAACACAAGTCTTGAGTGCCCGGTTATGAACTTCCGATTCCAATCCGGGAAGGCCTCCGAGGTCCTTCGCTATTCGTCGTGGGGGCTTGCCACCAATCCGTTTCCGGTCGCCGGCCAAGCTACGGACATCTTCGTCGAGCGAAGCGATGCTGCCGTGCTCGACAGGGCCCTTGAGAACTTCTTGAGCGACGAAAACGCGATTGCTGGGCTTTGGTATTTGGAAGGGGACGCCGGCACCGGCAAGACCAACTACTTGCTCTCGCGCAAAACAAGGATCGATGCAGCGAACAAGCCGTCATGGGCCGTCGGCTACGTCCCGGGGACGCAATTGACGCCCCGAGGATTGCTCGGAATGATTGTGAGTACCATCGGCGAAGATCGAATTCGTGCCGGCTTGACGCGTGGGCTCGTCGTCGACGAGGCTGCCAACTTCACCGATCTCGCACGTGTGCTTGATGCGACAGGCGCGCCGGCCGAAAAGGCGGCGTTCATTGCTCGTTGGCTAAGTGGGCATCAAACCTACGCCGCCGAGCGTGCTGCCTATAACATTTGGGACGGTGAGCGATTGAGCCCGGCGGTCGCGCTGCCGTACATTCGTTTCTTGGTCGCGGCCCTTGGTCGCGCCGGCCTCCTCACACACCTGATACTGTTTATCGATGAACTCGAAAACGTTGGAGGCCCAAAGGACCTTCAAAACGAGTACTTTCTCGCGATTAAGAACCTCGTAAACGTATTTAACTTTCGCCAGGTGTTCGTCGTTTTGGCAGGACTCCGCGAAGCGCGTGTTCGCTTGGAGGGGAGCTACTCCTCGCTTTCAAGCCGCCTCACGACCGCACGCCTCCGGCGGCTCCAGGGTTTCCCGGAAGCACTCGCGCTCGCAAAGGTGTATTGCGACAAAGCGACGGTCGACGATACGCCACTGCGTCTACTCTTCACCAAAATGCCCGTGTTGGAAGGCGTTCGTCAACGCGATTTCCTCGCAGCCCTCCGGGCTTGGGCGGAAGAGCCCGTCGGGTAGGGCGAACACTAGCTTTACCCGCACCATGGCGTGTGAATCCGGTAACAAGCGGACTGCTTCGGGAAGCAGAGAGCCCGTAGACCGCAAGGCATACGGGCTCCGCTGTTTCCTGCAAGAATCCGCAGTGGAGGTTCGAGGCCTCGTGTTCCAATGAGGTCTGCTCAGTGCCGGCTTTCGGTATCAGGCGGCTGCACCCCCGTTCGGCATGCGCTTTCAATGCATCGGAACGCGATTCCGCCTAGACTTTCTCAGTCTACGTAGAGCCAGAGATGGTCGACCGTAACACTCGCGTTGGCGCCCTGAATCGACGTCGGGGAGTTCAGCACTGTCAGTACGGACGCTGCCGCAGTGAGCGCGCTCGCAGGCGCAGGACTTGCCTTGGATTCCCACGTCCCCGTTGAGGTCTTGCTGAACGTCGGACTCAGGATGCTAGCGATATGGTTGCGAACGGCAGAGTTTGTGTCTTTGTTCAGTGAGAATCTCAAAATGATGCGTTTCGACATTCCGTCACGCTCATGCAAACAAGGCTAGAGAACTCCGATTCCCGGCAATCTTGGGAAGGCATCGGGAAAAACCCAGACGCCACGCTTCTGAACGGGGAGCTCGTGAACGTACTCCCAGATACCCCAGCTATCCAAACCTGCCTCCCCAAGGCACTCCGCGATAGCGCAGCTATCCAAAACTGCCGTCGCTATTCATTTTTGGATAGTCCAGCTTTCGGAACTGCCACCCGCCATTCACGTTTAGATAGTCCAGCTATCAAAATATGCCTCGCGGAGGCACTTCCGGATAGCTGCGCTATCGAAACCTGCCTCGCGGAGGCACTTCCGGATAGCTGGAGTTTCAAAACTGCCCTCGGGAGGCACTTTTAAAACTCCAACTCTGATTTTTGTTCCGTTTTGCGGCGTGGCCGGCTCGGCGGGGATCCCTCCGGTGGCCCCGTTTGGCGCTCCGGAAACGCGCTCCCTTGCTTTCTTGTAACTTGAGCTTCACAAGATTTTGTGGAGCATCGGTCGCATGCCGAATGAACAAGAGGAGCAGTTGACGTTTCGTGAGGCCTATGACCGCCAGCTCGTGCGCATCGAAGCGGTGCCGGAAAGCGCCCTTCGCCACATCACGACCGATGTCGGTGCGGCGGCGACGAGTGTGCTGGGGCTTGCCGAGCGCATCCAGACCTTTCGTGGGCGCCTCGCCCAATTGATTGAGTACGACATCGCCCTCGTCGACAACATTCACGAGGTGGCGATGGCGGTTCTTCACCTTCAAGGGGCGCGCCAAACGGCCGTATCGACCGGCCCTTCTATCGATCCACTCGTCGAGGACGCCACCGCGCGCCGCGAGCTCTTTCTTCACGAAGGGAAGACGCTCGTCCTCCGAAAGCTGATCGATCCTCAGGTGTTCAAAGAGATCGATGGCGGCACCGGATACCGCAAACTCGGCCTCGACCTCGTCGGCATTGTTTCCGCCTTCCGCAGCGCGTGGTCCCGAATTGATGGGCGCTGTGGCGTGACGGCAGCGGAACTCGACGAGGCGGAGCGCGTCGCTGAGCGGCTCATCACCGCCGTCGGCGAGCGGGAACACGCCGAGTCGCTTTCGGCGAACGTGAACATCCTTCGGGCGAAGGCGTTTACCCTCCTCGTTCAGTCCTACGACCAGCTCCGCCGCGGCATCGCCTTCCTTCGCCACGACGAAGGGGATGTCGACACGCTCTTCCCGTCCTTCTTCGGCGGAAAGAAGTCGCGCCCCCGGGACGAAGGTTCGCCGACGCCGATCCACACAAAGCCCCAATTCGGCGACGATCAATCGTCGGAACCGGCACGACCGGGCCAAGATCTACCGCCGATCTCCAAAGACGGCCCCTTCCGCTGACGCCTCTCACCATCCCGCAAACCGGCTAAATCATGGCGCCGCCTTCTCTCAAACTCGGCGGCTTCCGCCCCTTCGACGGCCGCGGGCCGACCCGCCCACACGCGCTCCCCGCGCACCACATGGTCACCCACGGGGTGATCGTCGGGATGACCGGGAGCGGGAAGACCGGGCTCTCCATCGTCGCCCTCGAAGAGGCGCTGGCGGCGGGGGTCCCTGTGCTCGCCGTCGACGTAAAGGGGGATTTGTCGAATCTTCTCTTGGCCTTCCCGTCGCTCGGCGCGGAGGCCTTTGTGCCTTGGGCGGAAGGGGCGAAGCGGCGCGCGGGGTTGGCCGAGGCGGGGATCGACGAGGGCGTCCTCGCGCGCTTCCACGCGAATACGGAAGTCCGCGTACTTACGCCGGGTTCGAGCGCCGGGGAGCCGCTGCACGTGCTGTCGTCGCTGGAGCGGCGGTCGGCGCGGTGGGATGCCGATCCCGAGTCGGCGCAGGCGTCGCTCTCGGCGGCGATTTCGTTGGTGTTGCGGCTGCTTGGCCGCGATCCCGATCCGGCGCGGAGCCGCGAGCATGTGATCCTCTCCGTCCTCGCCGAGCGGCGTTTGCGGGCGGGAGGGGACGCCGACATTGCGTCATTGCTTGCCGATTTGAACGACCCGCCAATTGCGGAAGTCGGCGCGCTCCCCATCGATTCTTTTGCGCCGAAGGCGGAGCGACGGGCGCTTGCCGCTGCCCTGAACAACCTGCTTGCCTCGCCGACGTTTGCGAGCTGGCGCGCCGGTGCTTCGCTCGATGTTGGAGAATGGCTTGCGCCAAAGAATGGCAAGGCGCCGGCGGTGATTGTGAGCGTCGCCCACCTCGACGACGAAGAGCGCACGCTCGTGTTGGGCGTGCTCCTGGAAGAGGTCCTCGCGTGGGTGCGATCGCTCCCGGGGACGGCCCGTTTGCGGGCGCTTATCCTGTTTGACGAAGTCTACGGTTTCCTCCCACCGCATCCGGCAAACCCGCCGACGAAGCGGCCGTTAGTCGTATTGATGAAGCAGGCGCGCGCCTTCGGCGTCGGTGTGCTTTTGGCGACCCAGAACCCGATGGATCTCGACTACCGGGCCCTCTCCAATGCGGGGATCTGGTGCATCGGAAGGCTCCAGACCGACGCCGATCGCGAGCGCGTCGTAGACGGCCTAAGCGGCACCGCCGGCAGGCGGGACAAAGAGCTCGAAGCAGTCATTTCCAAGCTCGCCCCGCGGTGGTTCGTCTTGCGAAACGTGCACGCGGAGGGGGCGCCTGTATTGCTGAATCCGAGGCACGCGATGAGCTACCTCAAAGGGCCTTTGACGCGGGTGGAGTTGAAGCAAGCGTTGAAGGCGCGGCGCTCCGAGGAGGATGTGCTGTGACGGCGAGGAGCCCCCAAGAGCTCCGCGAACTCCAAAAAAATGCGTGTTCCGAGTTCGTGTCGTGAACACACAGCCGGCGCTTGGATCCTGATGGTAGACATGGCAGAAACAAACTTACGACAGGCGTCCATTGTTAAAGCGAAAAAAAGGCGCTGTTCTCAATACGCCGACGGGATAGCTTGAGTCCTTTACCTTCAATGCGACGGGGCGATCAGTTTGTTGGATTTGAGGAATAGGAGAAAATGATGAAGAGCATAACGGCAGGATTGACTGTTCTTGTTACATTTTTATCAATGATTGGATCTTTCTTCGCACTTTTTGAGACGAAATGGCGCATTCTCGGCATCCTTGGGACGTTGATTGCAGCGGTGAGCCTACTTGGCCAGGTTTTTCTCATTTGGAAAGAGCGCGCGCAGACGTTCCGTGGTCCAAAGGAGATCAACGCGTACATGATGCGTTGGCTTGAGTCTGGCGGGAAAACCGCCATATTCACCAACGACATGACGTGGGCGGAGGATCAGGAGGTTTTTGACGTCCTTGAAGCCAAGGCTCAAAGGAACGAACTCCTTGTGTGCGCTTCAGCAGACAATGGCCGGATTTCGAAACTCGCCAGCGCGGGTGCAGACGCCTCACGACCGCTCCCGGATTCGGGGCCCGCCGACACGGGGCCTGCCGACACGGGGCCTGCCGACACGGGGCCCTCCACGTTCGCCCTTGGCGGAACGGCGACCGTCGCCGCAAACACGGGAACGGCCGGCGTCGGTGCCGACGGGACCGGGGGCCTCGTGCTCACCAACGGCGTCGAGGACGTGACGGTCCTCGCGAGCGGCCCCTTCCGCTTTCCGACGCCGGTTGCTCGCGGCAGCGCCTACGCGGTGACCGTCAAATCGGCACCGACCAACCCGGCGCAGACCTGCCAAGTTACCGCAGGAACCGGGACTGTATCGGGCGCAGTGGATACCGTTCGTGTCGTCTGTACGGCCGTTCCCCACAAGATTACCGGTACGTTGAAAGGGAAGCGGGCGCCCAAGCTTACGCTCACCTCGGGACGGGGGTCTCCGTCGATGTGCTCGCCAATGGGGCCTTTGAATTCCCCGGTACCTTCGGAAGCGGGACCGACGTCACCGTCACTGTCAGCGCAGCGCCGGGCACTCAGAAATGCTTCGTCGACGGCGGTACCGCGCGCGTAGGCGACGCCGACCTCGCCGTCGAAGTGACCTGCTACGACGAGGTCTCCTTCACGGGCGCGAACTCACCGGCGGTCGCCGATTTTCAAATCCCGGTGACGCTCACCGCCGCCACCTTTGACTACGAACGCGCCGCCGCTACCGGGGCCGATCTCCGCTTCTACAGCGCACACAAAGGCGCTCCGGTCCCCTACTACTTCGATACGTGGAATCCCGCCGGCGATTCGAAGGTTTGGGTCCGTGTCCCGGCGGTTCCGGCGGCCGGCACTTCGAAACTCCTCATGTTTGCAGGAGATGCGGCGCTCCCGGCAGGGTCGAACGGCGCGGCGACCTTTGAGTTCTTTGACGACTTCGAAGGGAACGCCCTCGACGCGGCAAAGTGGGAGGTACGCGGCGCGCCCGGCTCGACGGCGGTCGCCAACGGATTCTTGAATTTCTTTGGAAATGCAAACGGGGAGTACCTGCGCGCCCGTACCCAGTTCACCAGTGGCATCTTTGAAGCCGACGTCCGCCACTACGGAGTCTCTGCCGCACTCGTGATCGGAAACTCCGGTACCGACAATCGCTTTACCTTTCGCGATAGTGGCGGTCGCTTCGCCACGACGGTCGATCCCGATATCTCCGGAGGAAATTCCTACTTTGATAGCAACTACCCGGCCATCGCGCGCCCGGCGGACGGCGTTCTTCACCGGCAGAGCGTGCAAGCCCGCATCGATGGGACGAACCAGATTGAGCTTGTTTCCTTCTGCAGCTCAAACGCTGGATGCTCGGGAAGCAAGGTGCTCACCGGGACGGCCAACCCTGAGTTCTTCGTCGGCTTTTCGTCCTACTCCTCGACGTTTCGCCTCGAAGTCGAGCGGACCTGGGTACGGAAGACGGCCGCCGGGACGTTCTCCGCAACGCTGCTCTAAGCTACCGGCCTCGCAGCGTCTCCAGGTGGCGCAGCAGATCCTCGCGGCTCGTGACTGGGCCGCCGAGGAGCGCTTCGAGGCGGGTGGTGGAGAAGCGATGCTCCTTGCCGGGTGACGTCGGCTCCGGCGCCCTCGCGACGCCGGAAAGCGAAGCAATCTCCGCCCACTGCGTAACTTCTCCGTCGACGCAAACGATCGGGCCCGCCCAGGCGTCGTCGGTCGCGGCGAGGGCGGCGAGGACGATGCGTCGAAGGGCGCTCGTGCCGAGGAGCTGGCGGCCGCCGGGCGGCGCCGTCCCGCCTTTTGCCCCCGGGAAGGCCGGTGGGCCGACGACGGGCCCGAGGCGGAGGGCGGTGCCGACGAACCCAAACGACGCTGCGGCGGCCGCGAGAAAGAGCTCGGCGGCCGCTTTCGTCGCTCCATAGAGGTCGCTCGGCGCGAGGGGATCTTTTTCGGTCATTTCGCCCTGTTCCACGGCCCGGAAGGGGCGATGCAGAGCGACCGACGACAGGTACACGACGCGCTTCACTCCGGCGGCGCCGGCGGCGTCGAAGAGGGTGGCGGCGACGGCGGTGTCCCGTGCGGTGAGCTCCGGTTTCTCGGGCGGCGCCGTGTGTGGAGGCACATGCCCGTCCCAAACCAGCGCCGCGTGCACGAGGGCGTCGTGATCGGCGAGGGTGGCGACCAGCGCCGCATGATCCTCCAGGGAGATTTGCCGTGTATTCACGAGCGCTTCCAACGCTCCAAGGCGCTTCGGATCGCGCACGAGCGCAGTCACGTGATGGCCAGCTTCGACAAGCGCCGCCACGAGGTGGAGCCCCAGAAAGCCGGTCGCTCCGGTGACCGCGACGTGCATGACCTCGCTCACGGCTCGCGGATGAAGAGCCAGAGGGCGGTCATCAGCAGGCCAAATACAAGGAAATTCAGCCCCAAGACGGCGGCGCGCACCGCGGGGGGCGCCTCTTTCAGGAACGTCGGGATGACCCCTTCGCCAACAGGAATGCCCCGCTTCCGAAGGTAGAGCGACGCAATGCCGGCGCCGGGGAGGGTGGCGATCATCGCCACCGCGAAAAACAAGGCGATTCGAAGCATTGGGGGACGTTAGCAGCCCTTGGTGAGCGTTTGGCGCACCTTCATCAGTGGTACCTCACCCCGATGCCGCCCTCTACGGAAATAGACGCAAGTGCGCGTCCGCCCGGAACCGCCGGTCGGTACCGTCGCCTTCTTTTTCGGGCTTGCCTCGGGCTGTTGGCGCTGGTTGGGCTCGCCCTCGCGATTGCGACGCCCTTCGCCTGGCGGGGCCTCGGGACGCGGGCGCCCGGCGCCCGTCGCGCACGCATGGAGCGTTCGCCCCAGTGGTCGGCGGCGGCCGGGCATTTCGTCAACCCGGAGCCCCTCGACAACCATCTCCTCGAGAGCGTCCGCGACGGGTTTGCCGCGAGCCCTTTCGTGCGCCCAGCGCCGGAAATCCCCCTCGCGCTTCCGACCGACGTCGCCCGTCTTCAGGAAGCGCCGCCGACCGGTCTCCGCGTGACCTGGCTCGGGCACGCGGCGACACTGCTTGAAATTGATGGAATTCGTGTGCTTACCGATCCCCAGTGGAGCCCGAAGGCCTCCCCGATCGCCGGCGAACGCGCCCCCGGCGCCGCCCGTTGGTACCCGCCGCCGCTCGCGATCGGCGACCTCGCCGCCCTCCATCCCGATGCCGTCGTCATCTCCCACGACCACTACGATCACCTCGATCGCGGCGCGATTGAGCTCCTCGCCACGACGACGCAAGTCCGCTTTTTTGTTCCGCTTGGCGTCGGGGCAGACCTTGCCTATTGGGGCGTCCCCGAGGGGCGCATCACCGAACTCGACTGGTGGGAGACGGCGACCGTCGGCCCGGTCACGCTCCACGCCCTCCCGGCGCGGCACGCCTCCGGTCGCGGAATCCTCGACAAAGACGGAAACCTCTGGGCCGGTTGGGGCTTTGTTGGCCCCCACCACCGCGTCTATTTCTCGGGAGATACCGGACTGTTCCCCGCGATGAAGACGATCGGCGAGCGCCTCGGCCCCTTCGATCTCACCATGATTGAAGTCGGTCAGTACGATCGCGCCTGGCCCGATTGGCACATCGGCCCCGAACAGGCCGTTCTGGCCCACAAACTCGTGCGCGGGAAGGTCTTCCTTCCGATTCACTGGGGGCTCTACGCGCTCGCCTACCACGGCTGGACGGAGCCGGCCGAGCGCGCCCGCGCAGAAGCGCTCGCGCGCCACGAAGCGTTCTTGCTCCCGCGACCGGGGACGAGCGTCGATGTCGGGCCGGCGGGCCCTCTGGACCGCTGGTGGCCGGAAGTCCCTTGGAAGACCGGCGCCGAGGACCCGATCGTCTCGACGGGCTGCGAGGCTCTCCGCTAGCCGTCAGAGCGCGAGAGGCAAGCTCGGCGACGACTCGATCGCGTCCAAAAAAGCGACGTGGCCGGTTGCAAGATTGTATTTTGCTTCGACAATTTGGAGGCCGCTCCGCGCGAGGTCCTGAAGCATGGCGCTCCGGCGAAGCTGCTTGGCGGAGGCGTGGACGTTCGCCTCGACGGCGGCGTCGGCGAGCTCCTCGCCTTGGAATTCCCCCGACTCTGCGAGGTGCAGGATCCCTGGCCGGATCCGTGAGACAATATCGTCGATGTGGTGGGAGAGGGAGTCCGACGACGGATCGGCGATGCGCTCGAGGGTCGCATCGATGGCGCCGCAGTGGGTGTGCCCCATGACGATGACGAGTTCGGTCCCGAATTTCGCGGCGGCGAACTCGACGCTCCCGATGATCGATGGGCCAGTGATGTTCCCCGCGATGCGGATCACGAACAGGTCACCAAGACCGACGTCAAACACGATTTCTGCCGGGGCGCGTGAGTCCGAACAGGCGAGAACAATGGCAAATGGCGTCTGTCCGGTGAGCAAAGACTCCCGGGTAGCTCGTGATGCAATCGTGCTTACACACCGAAGATTGCTTACAAATCTTCGGTTGCCCTCTTTGAGCTGTTCCAGAGCTGCCGCTGCAGACATGCGTGAATGTTTCATGTTTCTCCCGTGACGTCAGCTGATTGCCGTCGACGACTCTTCCGAGGGCGTGGCGCGTTCCCGGGGGAATGCGACGAACACGCCGACCGCGAGCGGAACGATGGGGGCAAGAAAGACAAGATAGTCGACGCGCGACGCGCACAGCGGCGCGATCACCCCGCCGAGAACGAACGAGCCGATCTTTACGAGGCGGAGACGCACGTGACGACGCGCCGTTCTCCGGTTGGTCGCACCCCCAGAAACCGCTTGCGCAAGGAACACGGCGAGATCGGTCGCCGGTCCGGTGACGTGGGTCGTGCGGACCGCGTTCCCGGTCGCGACGCTCACGACCGCGTTCTGGAGGCCGCTCACAAACGCCAAAATACCAAGAAGAACGAAGTCTTGGTAGGTTTCCACCGTCTGCCCGAACGGCCCGAACGCGCCTGGTGCCCGGCGATCGCGACGGAGGCCAGAAGCAGCGCCTCGGCACCGAAAAGCACAAAGAATCCAGTGCGATCCCCGTCACGCCCCCCGGACCCGCGGGAAAGGACGAGCAGCGACGCGAGGAAGCCCCCGAGCACAAAGAGGGAGAACACCATCGCGTACTCGCCAAGGAGCTTCCACTTGCCGACGTCGGCGCCGACCCGCGTCGCGATCCCGGTCATGTGCGTGATCAGGCGACCACAGGCGGCGAGGGACGATGAGTTCACCGCTCCAGACGCCATGCAGAGCATCCCCCACGCAAAGAGGTTGCGCCGTTGGTGAACCGACTCTGCGTCAAAGACGGGGGTGAACATAACCGACGCGCAATGTTACACGAGGGTAATCCCTCGCAAAGAGGGTTGCGAAATTTTTTCGTCTCCCCCTGTTATTCCAGCGCTAAAAGCGCAGCCGGTCGTCGAGAAAGGCCTGCTCGGGCTCCCGCTCCTTTGCCGCGCCGATGGTGCCTCCGCTGACGAAGACTTCCGCCGCGAAGCCGCGCCCATTGTAGCGGCTCGCCATCGGGTAGCCATAGGCACCGCCGTCGCGCAGGAGCACCAACGCGCCGTCCGGAAGGTCTTCCGGGAGCCGGTGAAAGCCGAAGTCGTCGGAGCTCTCGCAGATGGGACCGACGACGCGGAAGTCGATGCAGTTCTTCAAGGAATCGACGCCATCGACCGGCGTCACGCGGTGGCGTGCCTGGTACATCGCCGGGCGCACGAGGTCGTTCATGCCGGCGTCGATCATGAGCCAACGACGTTTGCCGCCGCCGGCGTTAACCTCTTTGCGTTGTACGACGCGCGTGAGCAGGTGGCCGTACGGAGCGACGAGGACGCGGCCCGGCTCGATGTGGAGCGGGAGATCGCCAAAGCCAAATTCCTTGCAAAGTGCACGTATTTCCGCGACAAAGCGCCCGGGAGGGACCGGCTCTTGATCGCCGTAATCGATGCCAAATCCGCCGCCGCTGTCGAGGAAGCGGAGCTCGCTGCGCCGCGGGCAATCTTGTGCAGTTTGCAGCAAGATGCGTGCAGCATCCAGGTAATCTGCCGTGCTTAGAAGCTGGGATCCGGCGTGGACGGAGAGCCCCTGAAAGGCGAGCGAGGGCGCTTCGAGGGCGGCGTAGGCGGGGGCCAGGTCCGAAACCGGGACGCCGAATTTGGCGTCGTCGTGGCCGGTGGCGATCCCCTGGTGGGTGTCGATGCTCGCGAGCTCCGGGTTGATGCGGATGGCGACGCGGGCGGTGCGCCCGAGCGTCGTCGCCCGTGCAGCGATACGGTGCAGTTCTTCGGCACTTTCCGCTTGGAGGGCGAGGATGCCGCGGTCGCCGGCGAGGAGGGCGCGGTCGATCTCGTCGTTGGTCTTCGCGACGCCGGAAAATACGATTTTTTCTGGGGAAATCCCCGCCGCCATCGCGAGGGCCAGCTCGACGCCGCTAACGACATCGGCGCCGAGGCCGCGCGCCGCAAACCGCTTCAGCAGCGGGCCTGCGCTGTTCGCCTTCACCGCGTACGCGACGAGGTGCGGGGCGCCGTCAAACGCCGCCTCGACGGCGCAGGCGGCGGCGTCCATGGCGTCGAGGTCGTACACCCAGGTTGGTGTGCCGAAGCGTTCGGCGATGGCGGTCAGGAGCGCGGGCGTCAGGGCCGGGGAGGAAGGGGCGGGAACCACCGCGGTCGGATACGACGAGACGCGTCATGACCGTGAGGAATTTTCCTCGCCGCGGAGCGATCGACCGGCAGAGCGACGGTCGCTTTTGATCTATGGTGCCGCGCCATGAAGGTCCGTCGCGCGAAACTGGTTTGTACCCTTGGCCCCGCCTGCGATTCCGAAGATGGCCTTGAGCGCATCATCGAAGCCGGCATGGACGTCGCGCGGCTCAACTTTTCCCACGGCTCCCACGAAGAGCACGGCGAGCGCTTCCGCCGCGTTCGCGAGGCGAGCGAAAAGCGCCGCAAGGCGGTCGCCGTCCTCCAAGATCTCTGCGGGCCGAAGATCCGCACCGGGACGCTCGTCGAGCCCTTCGATTTGATCGCCGGCGCGAAACTCGATTTGTTTGAGGGCAAAGAAGGGGGCACCCCCGGCGCCATTCCGATCCAGTACGAAGGGCTCGCGGAAGACGTCCGTGTCGGCGATCGGATCCTCTTCGACGACGGGCGTATCGTCCTCGAAGTGCTCGCCGTGCGCGGCGATCGCGTCGAGGTCCTCGTCGTCCAAGGGGGCGGCATGCGTGCCCGTATCGGTGTGCATTTGCCCAGCAAAACGATGCGCCTCTCCGCGCTCACCGAGAAGGACAAGGCCGATCTCGCCTTCGGTCTGAAGCTCGGCGTCGACTACATCGCCCTCTCCTTCGTGCGCCGCGCCGAGGACCTCCACCTCGTCCGCGAGATCTGCCGCGAGTGGGGGAAGCCGACGCCGATCATTGCCAAGATCGAGACGCCCGACGCCGTCGAAAACCTTGAAAGCGTCATTGCCGCTTCCGATGGCGTGATGGTCGCGCGTGGCGACCTTGGCGTCGAGTTTCCGCCGGAGCGGGTGCCGGTCATCCAGCGCCAGATCCTCGGCGTGGCGCGGCGGGTCCGTCGGCCGGTCATCGTCGCGACGGAGATGCTCCAGTCGATGACGAAGAGCACGCGGCCGACGCGCGCCGAAGCGAGCGACGTCGCCAACGCCGTCTACGCGGGGACCGACTGCCTCATGCTCTCCGGCGAAACGGCGACGGGCGACCACCCGATCATCGCCGTCGAGATGATGAGCGCCATCGCGATGGAGGCGGAAGCGAGCTCCTTTTACGAAGCGATTCCGCATATTTCGCGCGCCAATAACGTCGCCGAAGCGGTCGCACGCGGGGCGGTCAACACGGCCCGCGAAATCGGTGCAAAGTACATGGTCGCCTTCACCGAGAGCGGCACGAGCGCTCTCAACGTGAGCCTCGCGCGGCCGCCGATGCCGATCATCGCCTTCTCGCCGAACGTCCAGACCCGTCGCCAGATGGCGCTCCTGTGGGGGACGATCCCGCGGGAAATGCCGGCGATCCACGACCAGGACAAGCTCGTCGATTGGGTCAGCGCCGACCTGATGGCCTCCGGCCTCGCGAGCCCCGGGGAGCGCGTGGTGATCGTCTTCGGCGCGCCGATCGGTGTGCCGGGATCGACGAACAGCATGCGTGTGCACGTGATCGGCTGACGCCTAACCGGCTCCCCGGTCTTTGTCGGCCCTCCGTTCTCTCGCGACGCCGCGCTCAGCGAATTCGCAAGCGGTCGCGAACGGACGGGCCGTCCATGCCTCAATGGGGCATGTCGCTCGCGCAGCGGAAGCCGATCACGTGGGATTTCGCCGACGGCTCAAACGAATAACGCTGGGTCGGACGGACCCAAGACGCGAACCCGCCATTGAAGGCGCCGCCGCGAATGACGCGCTCGGCGCCGCTGGTGCTGCCGGTCGGGTCCTTCGCGTCGGCGTCGGTGTAGGGGCCGTAGAGATCGGCGGTCCATTCCCAGACGTTGCCGACGACGTCCTCCAGGCCGAAGCGGGATGCCCCCTTGGGGAAGGAGCCGACGGGGGCGGTCGCCGGGAAGCCGTCGTCGTCCGGATACATCGTCGGCATCGCCTGGCCGATCGATTTCCCCCAGCCGGTACACTCTTTTCCGCAAGCATTCAGGCGGGTTCCGTCGGGCGCTTCGTTCCCCCAGGGGTACGTGCGGCCGTCGGGACCGCGCGCCGCGAACTCCCACTCCCCCTCCGTTGGGAGGCGCTTCTTGGCGCGCGCGCAGAAGTTCGCCGCCGCTCGATGATCGACGCAATTGATCGGGTGCTTGGCGCGCCCGTTTGGATCGCGGGCGTTGCAGACGGCACCAAAGCCCTTCTTTTCCGCGGCCGAGATCCCCGCCCAGTTTACGTCGTTCGGCGCCGGCAGGCAGTCGCCGCGGTCGGAACAGGCTTTGTAGTCGGCGACGGTGACCTCCGTACGGTCGATGCAGAACGGGGAAAGTGCGACGTGGTGGGCCGGCTTTTCCGCCGATTGACCGTCGTTCGAACCCTGAAAGAAGGACCCGCCCGCGATCGCGATCATCCCGGCGGGGCAGGTCGGTGGAGCCGGCGCCACGGATGGAGCGCCGACCGTCGCCGGGGCCGACGCCGATGGGGCTTCGCGCTCCGCGGTCGTCGGCAGCGCGTTGCGACGAAGGGCGACGAAGGCTCCAGCCGCGAAGACGGCCCCGAGGGCAACGGCGGCGACCACCCACGGGACGAGGCGGCTCGATCGGCCTTCAACCAGAGCCTGCGGCAATGGACCTGCCGGCGAAGAAACGGCGGGTGCGGCGACGATCGGAATGGTCGGCACCGCGCCAGGTAGCGGAAGCGGCGCTGTCGCAAACGGACCGGGCCCATCCGACCGGAGCCGTTGCTTGCCCCGGACTGCGTCGAAGACATCGGAGAATCTCGAAAGGTTCCGAAGCTTAGCGGGGCAGGGCCCCCGTGACCGGCCTCCTCGGCGGCGCGGACCGCGGCCATGTGGGCTTCGACGACGGCACGTCGCTTCTTGCGGTCGCCGTCGAACATTTCTTCAACGACACGCCCGACGTCGTGGGCGCTTGTCGGCGTCCCGAGGTCGCGCAGGAGCCCTTCGATGGCGTCGCGGAAGGCGAGTGCGTCGGGATAGCGGTCCTCCGGCTTCGGGCTGAGGGCCCGTGCAACGACGGCGTCGAAGGTCGGCGGGAGTCGGTGCGCGCGTGCGAAGGGGGCCGGTGGCGGCTCATTGTCGAAGAGCATCCGGAGGACGACGTGGTTCGCCACGCCGGGGAACCGTCGGTCGCCGATCGCCGCTTCGTAGAGAAGCACACCGATTGCGTAGAGGTCGGCACGGCCGTCGATCTCGCTCGACGGGCGTTGGGCCTGCTCGGGCGCCATGTAGACGACCTTCCCCTTGAGGGAGCCGTCCTCGGTCTGGACCACGGAATCGGCCGCCTTCGCGATGCCAAAATCTGCAATCTTCGCAGTGCCATCGAAGGCAATGAGCAGGTTCTGCGGGGAGACGTCTCGATGGACGATGTGAAGCGGGCGCCCGTCGTAGTCGACGAGGGTGTGGGCGGCGTGGAGCCCGAGGAGCGCATCGGCAAGGATGCGGAGCGCGTGGCGTAGGGCGAACGGCTCGGTGCGCCCTTCGCGGGTCGCCTTCCAGACGCGGCTCCGGACGCTGTGGTAGCTGGCACCATCCACGTATTCCATGGCGAGGAAGTGGCGCCCTTCGTGGGCACCGACTTCAAAGGTGCCGACGACGTTCGGGTGCGACAGGCGCGCCGCGACCCGCGCCTCGTCCATGAACATCGCCACAAAGTTCGGATCGTCGGCGGCGTCGGCGCGAATTTGCTTCACGACGACGAGCTTGCGAAAGCTCGCCGGGCCGGAGGCCATGGCAAGGTAGACGGTGGCCATTCCGCCAACGCCAAGTTCTCCGAGAAGCCGGTATTTCCCGGCGATCATCGCATCCTCGCTCACGTCCGCTCCTTTCATCCACGTTCCGGTACGTCCCGAACGTCCGGTCGAGTTGGGACCGGACGGGGCTCCTACGCGCGGCGCTCATTTCGGCTACGCGGTTGGTTCCTTTTGACCTCGGCGCGGGACCGTGAAAAAAAACGCGGTCCATGAAGAGCCTCCTCGCTTCCGCCGCCTTTGTCGCCACCGTCGCGTTGACGGCCCATGCTTCTGCGGACGAACCGACCCCTGCGGCGCCCGCCGCACCGCCGGCGCCGCAGGCCGCGGAAGGGGCCAAAGTCGCCGCGCAGACGACCGCCGAGCAGGCCCAAAAGGCTGCTGCCCCGAAGGCGGAAGAGAAGAAGGCGGAAGAGAAGAAGGAAGAGAAGAAGGAACCCGAAGACACCCATATTCGGGATTTCACGGTCCTTCTTAAGGTCGGCGCGGCGACGACCGGCGACCATACGCAAGACTCTGGGCCGGCTTCTGGCGGCTTTTCGGCCGGCATCGACGGCCTCTACGGCTGGAAATCGCTTCGGGTCGGCGGCTCTTTCTTCCGCTCGGGCGGCGCCGACGCGATGTACAACGGCTCGATCCTCGCCGGCGCTGGCCTTCGCGAGGGTCACGTGATCCTTCGCTTCCTGCTCGAAGGCGGCGTTCACGGCTACAGCGTGCGCCTCCCGGAAAGCTCGCAACGGGGCGGCGGGACGGTTGCGTTCCTCGGCGGCCGTCTCGACCTCGGGTACGTCTTCGGCGACGTCAACGCGAAGTTCCGCCCGGAAGTGGGCGTCGGGCTCGTGATGCAGCAGGACCTCTCAAAGAAGCACGTCTCCTACACGACGACGATGACCGACCGCTTCACGGATGTCACGACGGTCAGCAATCGCATGGTGCGCGTCGGCGGGGAATCGGCGGCCCTCTTCCTGAACGTCGGCGGGAAGTTCAACCTCTGAGCGGCCCGCCGTCGCCGCCCTTCCGCGCGACGAAACCCCGGCCTTCTTTCGAGAAGACCGGGGTTTTTGTTGGGAATTACTCGGCCCAGCCGAAGGCGACGATCGCCAGCGTGATCCCGAGCACGCAGACCCACACAAATAGGCGGACGGCGAATTCGCCGACGCCAATCGGGTGCTCGCTGAAGCCGGACGGGATGTAGGTCCCCTCGCGCACGGTGTGGAAGGCGGTCGCGACAAGGGTGCGGATCGGCGGGGCGCCGGTGCGGAAGTCCGCTTCGCCGGCAGCGCGTTCCTCGCGATGGACAAACGCGGCAGCGACCGATTCCGCGCGGGAAAGCGCCGGGTAGGGGACCGACGCCTCAAACGTCGAACTGGGATCGACCCAGCCGTTTTTCAACGAGCCATCGAGGATCGCCGCCGGGTCGACCAATGCCGGCATCGGCCTCTGTCGCACCGGCACACGCCACGGAAGCAGCCGCACGACGCCCCACTTGCCGCGGCCGCCGAGCCCGATCATCCCGGCCCCCCACACCGGCGTGAGCGCGCATTGGCCGAGGCCGACGAGGCCGACGGCGAGCTGTCCGACAACGACGACGCCGCGCGCAAGTTGACCGATGGCGATGACCCCGTGGGCGATTTGGCCGATGGCGACGATGCCGTTTGCCTGCTGACCAATGGAAAGCACAGCGAAATCCGGTTCGCCAAACGCAACGAGCTTCATGGGGGCGAGCCTATCGCAAATCGCGACCCGCCGTGCCGGCGAGCGAATTCCCCGTGTTTTTACGTAGCAGACCCCTGCCGGTCAGCCCTCTCGTACGGTTGAAGTGTCTCAAACCCCTGACCGTCAGCCCTCACGTACGGTTGAAGTGTCTCAAACCCCTGCCGGTCAGCCCTCTCGTACGGTTGAAGTGTCTCAGACCCGTGACCGACAGGGGTTTTGTACGGTTGAAGTGTCTCAGACCCGTGACCGACTGGGGTCTTCTACGGTTGAAGTGTCTCGAACCCGTTGCCGGTCCGCGGTTTTCGACGGTTGGGTGTCTCGAACCCGTTGCCGGTCCGCGGTTTTCGACGGTTGGGTGTCTCGAACCCCCTGCCCAGGATGGCCCGGCACGCCAATTTCTTTGGCCGCCGTCAATCGCGACGCCGGTCCCCGTCCATTTCTCTGGCCGTCGCGAACGGACGGGCCCTCTCCAGCAGGGCCCGCCGTCAATCGCGACGCCGGTCTCCTCAAAATGGGGTGGCGCTCGCGAACGGACGGGCCCTCTCCACCAGGGCCCGCCGTCCCTCGCGACGCCGGTCTCCTCAAAATGGGGTGGCGCTCGCGAACGGACGGGCCCTATGGTCTCCGCGATGGTCACTTCCGCCCTTTCGCAGCTCCCCATCTATGGCCGCGACACCGAGAAGACGCATGCGTCGAACCTCGATCTCGAAGTAGAGATTGCTCGTTTGAAGCGGGAGAAGAACGCCGTCGTTCTCGCCCACTACTACCAGGATTCAGACATCCAGGACGTCGCCGACTTTCTTGGCGATTCCCTCCAGCTTGCCCAGGCTGCAGCGACGACGAAAGCCGATGTGATCTGCTTCGCCGGCGTCCACTTTATGGCAGAGACGGCGAAGATCCTGAACCCGGAACGGATCGTCGTCGTCCCCGATATGGAGGCCGGTTGCTCGCTGGCCGACGGCTGCCCGCCCGACAAATTCGCGGCGTGGAAGGCGAAACATCCCGGCGGGATCGCCGTAAGCTACATCAATTGCTCGGCGGCCATCAAAGCGCTTTCCGACTACATCGTGACCTCCAGCAACGCCGAGAAGATCGTCGCTTCGCTGCCGAAAGATCGACCGATTCTCTTCGCCCCCGACAAGAACCTTGGGCGCTGGCTCGAACAGCGGACCGGGCGCAAACTCGAACTCTGGCCGGGGAGCTGCTTGGTCCACGACACCTTCAGCCGGCGCAAGATCGTCGCCCTCCGCGAGCGCCACAACGGGGCGAAAGTCCTCGCACATCCGGAATGCGAAGAGGCGGTCCTCGAGCTCGCCGACTACATCGGCTCGACGACCAACATCCTCAAGTTTGCCCTCGCGTCGGCCGACACGACCTTCATCGTCGCGACTGAACCGGGAATTCTCCACCAAATGCGGAAACAGGCGCCGACGAAGGAATTCATCGCCGCCCCGCCCGAGGCGAACTGCGCCTGCAACGAGTGCCCCCACATGCGCAAAAACACACTGGAAAAAGTGTACTACGCGCTTCGGGATCTCGAGCCGCGCCTCGAGATGGACGAGTCGCTCCGTACCGCGGCGCGCATCCCCATCGATCGCATGCTCGCTTTAAGCTGAAGCTTTCGTCTTTGTTTCCGGTCTGGTAACGCGGGAACCGATGATTCTGCGTGATCCTGTCCACGGACTTGTGAGCTTTGAGTCGGAGGAAGAAGCCGTTCTTCCGCGTTTGATGGATACCGCAGAGGTCCAGCGGCTTCGGCGCGTAAAGCAGCTCGGGGTCGCCTGTTCCGCCTTCCCCGGCGGCGAACACACGCGCTTTTCCCACGCGATCGGCGCCGCCTACGTCATGAAAAAGCTGCTCGTGCGCCTGCGGGCGATCCACGAGCAGCTCCCGTTTTGGCAGCGCGTCACCTCCCAGAGCGCCCGCGACGCGCTTGCCGCCGCGTTCTTGCACGACGTCGGCCACGGCCCCTACTCACACCTCTTTGAGGACTCGCTCCCCGGCGCCCCCCATCACGAGGTCTGGACGGAGAGGGTCCTCCTCGATCCGTCGACGGAGGTCCACCAGGCGCTCGCCTCCCACGACCCGAAAATGCCGACGCGCGTCGCCGCCCTCGTCCGTGGCGAGCACGAGCTCCCCTACCTGGCAAAAGCGGTCAGCGGCATGTTTGACGTCGACCGTTGCGACTACCTCTTGCGCGACGCCCATTTTACCGGCGTCGGCTACGGGAAGTTCGACCTCGACTGGCTCCTTCGCAGCCTCCGTTTTGGACCGGCAGAGTCGCTCGCCATCGACGGCGCGAAGGGACTTCCTGCGATTGAAGCGTTCCTTCTTGCGCGCCTTTTCATGTTTCAGCAGGTCTACCTCCATAAGGCGACCCGCGCCGCCGAATGGATGGTGAAGCTTGCCCTCCGGCGGGCCAACAACCTCCTCGCCGACGGCACCCGCCTCCCGCAGACGCCGCGCGCCATGCAGCTCGCCGCGTTTGGTGCCGAAATTCCGCTCGCCGATTACCTCGTCCTCGACGACGCCACCCTCGAAGTGGCGATGCGCGCCTGGGAGGAGGGGCCCGACCCGATCCTCGCCGAGCTCTGCAAGCGGGCACGCGTCCGTTCCCTTTATAAAACCCTTGAGCTTTTCGGCGAACAGGCGACGCCGCACGGCCGGGAACGCGCCTTCGAGATCGCCCGAGAGATCGCCGCCGCGCGGGGCTTTGATCCGGCATGGTCGGTCGGTCTGGATGTGGCCGGTGACACGCCGGTCAATACGAAGAAAGAGGAGCTCCTGGTCGTCTTTCAGAAGGGGCCGGTCCGCCCGCTCGCCGATGTGAGCTTCCTCCTCGGGCGCCTCGCAAACGAGCGCCTCGAGCGGGTCCGCATCTTGATGCGACCCGAACTCCGCGACGAAGTCATTCAGGCGCTCGCCTAGACACTCATTATCGGAAGTAGCGCAGCCACTCGTCGGGGAGCGGTGCGTTCATCATCTTCTCGGCGCCGGCGCGGTCGGGCAACACAAACGTCATTTTGCTCGTAAATGCGAGCTCCTCGGATTGCGTTACGGCGACTTCGACGTCGACAAGGCGCGCCAGGTTTCGCGTGATCGAGCCGCGGCCAAGGAGCGGCACTCCGAGGCGAATCGGGCGCAAGAACCGCGAATTCATGGTGCCGGTAAAGCCGAAGTGGCCGCGTAGGAGCACGATCGTCCAGACGGCGAGTTCGTCGGCGAAGGTCGTCAAGAGGCCGCCATGCATCATGTTCGAGGCCCCTTGATGCAAGTCGCTCGGCACAAACGAACTGAGTACCGCGGTGCCGCGTAGGGCGAGCTCGCCCGTCTCCGTGACCGGGTTTTCCACGGAAAACTGCATCCGAAGGCCGCTCGGGTGGTCCGGCGCGCAGGCGAAACAGCGATTGTTGGGACCAAAGAGGGAGCCGCCCGTCATCCCCGAAATCGTGGGCGGGTGGGGATGGTCGACGGCGCTCATGGTGGCTCTCCAGGATGAGAAATCGCACGAAAAAGCCCCCGAGAGACTCGGAGGCTTTCAAGGTTTCTTGCGGGGTGAGTGACGGGGCTTGAACCCGCGGCATCCGGAATCACAATCCAGCGCTCTACCACTGAGCTACACCCACCGCGTACGTGAAGTACACGCGGCGAGCTATCGAACTCGGCGCGTCGGTGCAAGAGGAATCGACGCACCCGCCGCGATCGGCGCGTTTGCGGAGAACTCGGCGCCGTCTCACCCGCCGACAACCGGCCAGTACCGCTTGGCGGCACCGACGGCGGCGCCAATGGTGGCCGCATCAAGATCTTGTGCAATTTCGAAATGTTTCCCAGCAAGCGCCTCTGCGCTTGCCCGCACACCGCTCGTGAGGGAAGGGAGGTCGTAGCCCCCTTCGAGGGCGAGGGCGATCCGGCCATCGCTATGGCGGTCGGCCACCGCCTTTAGCTGCTCGGTCATCCACCCAAACGCCTCCGCCGACAGGCGCATCTGCCCGAGGGGATCGCGCATGGAAGCGTCGTAACCGGCGCTCACAAGCACAAGATTCGGCGCGAACGCATCGAGGACCGGGACGACGACCCGCTCAAAGGCGCCCCGGTAGACGGCGTCGTCGGACCCTTCGTCGAGCGGCACGTTGACGGTGAACCCTTCGCCGGCCCCTTCGCCGCGCTCGCCGCGCTTCCCCGTCGACGGATAGAAGGGCCATTGGTGGGTCGACACATACAGAACCGTCGGATCTTCCCAGAAAATATCCTGGGTTCCGTTCCCATGATGGACGTCGAAATCGACGATCGCCACCCGCGCGAGCCCCCGGGCGCGGGCTGCTGCTGCCGCGGCAGCGACGTTGTTCACGAGGCAGAAGCCCATCGAGCGATTTCGCTCGGCATGATGACCGGGCGGGCGCACCAGAGCGAGCCCCTGCGTTGCCTCCCCATCGAGAATTCGTGAAACAAGATCGATCGTTCCGCCGACGGCGTCCCGCGCGACCGCCACGCTTTCGGCGCCGACGTAGGTGTCTGGATCGATGTTCCCCGTCCGCCCTATCCAGCCCTGGAGATTCGCAAGGAGGGCCGGTGTGTGAACGCGGAGGAGTTCGTCGTCGGTCGCCGTGCGCGGCGGAATCGTGAGGTATTCTAGCGGTTTGCCGTGAAGGTCCTGCGCTTGGCGTGCGCCGTCCTCGGCCGCCTGGCGACGTTCGGGGCGTTCCGGGTGGTGCCCGACCGGCTTGTGCGCCGAAAACCGAGGGTCCGAGAGGAGCAGGATCGGCCGGGGGGAGTCGCTCATGGGGAAGCGGACGGTACGGCGCGGCGCGGCGCAAATCGAGGACTGAAATCGCCACCACCCGTCGAGCCGCCGCCAATCGGTCGGGGAACCGGCGATGCCTCCAACGGAAGGTTGAAACGGATGGCCAGAGAAAGGTACTCTCTCGATACTTCCGGGCGAAGCGCGACCTCGCGTCACCCCGCTTGCTTGGGGCGTCCTTGTGGCGCGCCGGCGAGGCGCGGATTTTCGCGCCACCGGGAGAATTCCACGTCTGCCGAGGCCCTCTCGGCGGCTGCATTTCCGCCGAGCTCCCGCTCGGCAATCGCGATTCCGCCGAGTTTTCACCCGGCGATCGCCTGACAAGACCTCGCGTTTCGGGCCGAGCCGTTCCTCGGGGAGGATTCACAGTCGCATGCGCTCTAGAATCATCGCGGTCTATTCCGTCATCGTCGCCTTGACCGGGCTCTTCGCCTTCTTGTTCGTTCGCGGCCAGTTGGATGCCGCCAACCGCGACCCCGCGTTGATTTCCGCGCGCGCCAAAGGGGATGCCGAGGCGGTCGCCGCCCGCCTCCAGGTCGACGCCGTCGCTTCCGAGCACTGGCTCGCGAGCCACGCCCACGATGCGGCCGTCCTCGATGTGCTCGGTCGCGCGACTCCGGCAGCCCGCGGCGACGCCGCGCGCGCCCTTTGCGACAAACTGTTCGAAGAAGCTCGAGGCCGCCGCGAACTCGGCGCCCAGCCGGCCATCGTCACCTTCGTCGACGCCAACGGCGTGACGCTCGGCCGCAACGGCACCGACGGCGGTCGTGACGAAAACCTCGGGAACGTCGCCGCTGCCTTCAAAGATGCCGTCAGCAAGGGCCTTGGCGGCTCGGACATCTTCGTCAAGAAAGACGGAAACGTCCTCTATCTCGGGTCCTGGTCGCCGGTCGTCGACGGACAGGGGAAGCCGGCGGGCGCTCTCCTTCTCGGCGTCAATTTGAACGACGCGCTCGCGCGTAACGACTCGGGATCGAAGGGGATTGTCGTCGTCGACAAGGCGGGCGCAGCGATCGGCAGCTCCGCTGGCGCCTCCGAAACCACGAAAACGGCCGTCGTTGCTGCCGCGAAGTCGAGCGTCAAAGAGACCCTCGATGGCGGTCGCGCAACGTCGGTTGCCGGTGCCGGTCTTGGCCCCCTCGGAAGCTTTGGTGACGGCCACTCCTTCGTCGTCGCCGTGGTCGCGCCGGAGGTCCTCCTCCCGGCGGCCGCCTCGGTCCCTTACGGCATTCTCGGCGCGACGGTGCTCGGTCTCGTGATGGCCATCGCCGGCGGAATTTTCCTCGGAAATCACATCTCCCGCCCGATTGCCGAACTCGAAGAGGGGCTCCTCGCCATCCTCAATGGCCAGGCCGACAAGCGCTTCAACATGGTCCACCCGGAACTCGGCGGCCTCGCCTTCCGCATCGACCAGTTGTTGAACAAACTCATGGGTGTTGAAGAAGACAACACCGACGACGAGGGGCGAGTCTCCGTACCTTCTCAGCGTCCGCCGGCGGCGAGCCTCGTTGGCGAGACCTCCGGCGACGGCCTTGCGACGGAGCCGGCGGAACTCTACTACGCACGCCTGTTCGGCGAATACATCCAAGCAAAGCAGCTGCTTGGCGAGGATACCTCGGCAATTACCGATGCGATGTTCCGCGGCCGCATCGAAGCGATGGAGGCCGAGCAGGCGAAGGCCCTCGGTCGGCCGGTGCGCTACCGGGTGCAGTCAAACGGGAAAGAAGTGAGCCTTCTCGCTGTCCCCCTTGCGTGAGCGAGTTCGCGGCACCACCTTCCGCCGCGTCGCTCGGAATGGGCGCGGTGGGCTTCGAATTCTTTGAATTTGTTCTCCGATCCGGCGCGCTTGGCCGGGCGGAGACGAACGTGTTCCTCGGGCCGCGCTAGCGGGCGAGGACGACCTTGTTGGGGGACCTTCGGTGCTCCAGCGGCGTGTCGCTACAAAAGGATCAGATCTTGGGCTTCTTCGACCTTTTCAAGAGCAACAAAGACGGCGGAGCACGCAAGAGCAACGCGGCCGACAAGTTCTCGGAGCGCGCGAACGACAAGCGCGCCCAGACCTACGACCGCGTGGAAGCACTCAGCGCGCTCAGCGAACTCGGCACCAAAGAAGCCGTCGCTGCGCTGCTCAAGCGCTTCACCTTTCAGGTCGACCCGTCGATCTCCGACCAGGAGGAGAAGGACATCGCCTTTCGTGGCGTGCTCCGAGCCGGTGACGAAGCCCTCGAACCGATTCGCAATTTCGTCAAGAAGGCGGAGAGCGTCGCTTGGCCGCTCCGCGTGATCAAGGAGCTCCTCGGCCCCGAGGAGTACGTCGGCGAGGTCCTTGCCTGGCTCGAACCCTGGGACACCGACTATCGAAAGTTCTCCGACCCGAAGCTTCAACTCCTCGCCGCTCTGGAAGAACAGCAGGACCCACGCATCGTGGCGGCGGTCGCCCCCTACCTTGACGACACCCTCGAAACGGCCCGTTTTCACGCCGTCGCGACGCTCTTCGCCCAAGACGACGAAGCGGCGAGAGCCCCGCTCGTCGCGCGCCTGGTCGACGAGGAGAGCGTGCGGATCCGTGGAAAGATCGCCGAAGGGCTCGCCCTCAAGGGCTGGTTTCTTCGGGATGATGAGCAGGAGCCGGTTCGTAAGGTCCTTCCGGGCGGCTATGTCGTCGACGGGAGCGGCCGGATCCGTCGCTGACGCCCCACCCGGACGGTCTGCCTCCACCGGCGCAACGCGGTTTTTTCCAGCCGTTTTGCGCCGTAACGTTTTTGTGACCGGCGCGAAAAATCTTCTGGCACGTCGGATAGAGTGCGATATGGAACCGACGACCATGACAGTACGTCTCCGTCCGATTCTCGCGGTTTCTATCGCGTTTCCTCTCCTTGCACTCGTCGCCTGCGCCGAGTCGGGGGCCGACGGCGATGACGATGTGGTTGTAAAGGATGCGGGGACCGACGCGAAGGTCGACGGCGGCGCAAAAGATGCCGGCATCGACGCAGCCAAGGACACCGGCCCGACCGACTCTGGCACCCTCGTCGACGCAACCGCCGACACCGGCGTGGTCGAACCGCCGGATGCTGGCGTGGTTGACCCGCCCGATTCTGGACCGAACGTGATGTGCGGCGACCAGGCCGGAACTGCGACGGCGTGCGTCCTCTCGGGCGCGTGCGCGAGCGTGGCTGATTGTTCCCTGTGCGATCCGAATGGCGGCCTCACCGGTCAATGCTGTGCGGCGAAGCTTTTTGGCGGCGGCTACTACTGCGCACCGAGGCTCTGAGCGAGCATCCCGAATGACGAAAAGGCGCAGTCGTGAGACTCCGCCTTTTTCGTGTTCTCAGTCCAAAACGAAGAAGCCCTCCGGGATTTCCCGGGGGGCTTCAGTCGTCGCGTCCTCGAGCCTTACTGCTTCGCGCCTTGATTCACCATAAGGTGAAACTTCGCGAATTCGTTCTGCCCGAGGGTGTAGAGCACCTCACAAAGCAGGCGGTACGGGGTGTTCTCGTCGGCGACGATGATCGCCTCACTCGAGTTCGGATCCTTGCCCGTCGCGGTTCGGATCGCCTTATCGGTCTCACGAAAGCTTGAGAGGGCCGTCCCAAGGCGCGTGATGTAAAGGTCGTTGGCGCCGTTCTTCTTATACTGGGCGTCGACGCCGTTGCTGGCATCGGGCGGAACCGGGACAACCTCGTTCTCGCCGACGTTGATCCCCTTCTTCGTGATCAAGACGGGGAGCCCTTCCTGGGAAGCTTCCGTCGTCAGCACGCTGGCCGGAAGTTTCAGGTCGTTCGACTGGGGGACGTTGTTGGAGGTCGTCATGCTCTTCAGCAAGAAGACGAGGATGATCGTCATCATGTCGAGCATGGCGGTGATGTTGAGGAAGTTGACCTCGTGCGCCCCCCCCCTTCGCAACGTCTCCTTACGAAGCATGCGTTTGAAGGTCGCGGTTCCGGCTGGCTTCTGTCCGGCTGTCGTCATTTGACCAACCCAAACTGGACGTCAGGAAACATCTCTTTCTTCTCCTTCGCGTCCGGCGCGGTTTCCGGATCCGAGCGGAGCGCATCCATCACACCAACGACCGCCTTGTAAGGGATCTCCTTGTTCGCGGAGATCGTGACCGAGGTCTCGTCTTCGAAATCGGGAGAGGACCCCTTCAAACGTTTGGCGCATTTGGCGAGCGTCTTGAAGTCGTACTCGTTGTTCTTCTTCGGAACCGCGAGCCCTTCGCCGACGCTCTCGCAACCCGGGGCGACGTTGCCGCCGCGGGCTTTCAGGCTGAACCCGTCAGGAACGACGAGCACCGTCAAACCGAGCGTGTTCTGCTGCTGACTCGCCCCACGACCGCCACCACCCGCACGCGGCGGGAAGGTGTCGATCGTCGCGGTGAACGTAACGCTCACCGTGGCAAGAACGAACATCAGAACGTTCATCACGATATCGAGGAAGGGGACGATGTTGAGCTCGCCCCCCTCTTCGTCCGGTGCCAGTTCCTTCGGTGCGGACAACCGCCGGATTTTGCTCCGCTGCGCTGCGGAAAGCTTCTCTTCAGCCATGTGTGTTCTCCCCGCTTAAGGAACGGGGATCAGCCGTTTCCGCGGGAGCCGAGGGTCAAGAGATTGAACACGCGCTCCTGGGTCGTATCGAGGTCGTGCTGGATGTTCTTGACGCGGGCATGAAGCAGCAAGTGCGCAATCATGCACGTCACGGCGATGAAGAGACCGAGCGCCGTGTTGTACATCGCTTCCGCGATACCGTTCGCGAGAACGCGTTGCTTCTCGGCGGCCGAGAGGCCCGGCGCGGCGACGGCGCCGAAGGTGTGGATGAGGCCGTACACGGTGCCGAGGAGACCGATAAGGGTTGCGATGTTCGCGAGCGACCAGAGCGCGCCGATGCGCTGCTCGACGGCGGGCTTGATTTCGCCCATCTTTTCGCTCATCGCGGCATCGATCTCGTCCGGCCCCTTCGAGGCGTTCGTGAGACCAGCCTTCACAAGCTGCAACGTCGGGTAATCGCCCGCGTCACAAAGCTTCACAGCGCGATCGAGGTTCCCCGCGACCACGAGCTTCTTCACCGAGGCGAAGAATTCCTTGGAATTGACCTTGTACTTCGAGACCTGGAAGAGGAAGCGCTCCGCGATTACTGCTACGCAGATCGCTAGGGTACCAAGATTGATGGAGAGGAAAAGCGGATTCTCTTTGAAGGCTTCGAGGATGCCGCTGCTCGCGCTTCCCCCGCCCGCTTCTCCACTCAACAAGAAAACGAACATCCCGGATGCTCCTTTCTGGAACTTTCTACACGCTGTCTGGTGCGGCGACCCGAGACGCCGGTCTCGGATCGTGCGGCGCCGCCGCCCCCGTTGAGGAATCGGTCTCCGCAGCGCCGCGGGGAGGCCGCGACGTAAGTCAGGGCACGATACCTGCGTCCTTTTCGGCAAGTCAACCAGCGTGATGGATTGTTGCGGGATCGGTCAGCGTCGCCAAGCATTCGCAACGAATGCGAGCAGAGAATTTGCCGGCGTGGGGTGGCGTCGGCCGAAGCTGAGCGGGCTCCCGCACAAAAAGCGCCCATTCCGTGCGTGATACACATAACTTGGCAGCTCGGGGAAATCACCCACGTCGACCAAAGGGCTTGACCGCGGCCGTGTCTCCTGCGAACCCTGCGCGCCGATCGCTCCTCTGGCAGCGATTGCCGCTTCATGGACGCCCTTCGGCGCCAGGGGCATCTTAATTCCGCCCGATTCTTCTGCCTGCCTCGCTACGACCGTCGCCTCCGGTGCCGCCGTCGCGAAACCAGGAAAACGTCTCCGAAACGTCCCGTTCCAGGGCGCCGAACGAGGCTCTTCTTGGCGTTTGGGACCCCGCGTCCGCGATCGCCGTGCTCTTTTCCGCGCGATAGTCGTTCGAGGTGCTTGCACCTCCCTCTCGCGTTCGGATAACGTGCCGCCACCTCACGGTCGGAAAAGTTGCATAATGCAACGAATCGGACCGGAGGCCACGCGTCGACGGGGCCCTACCTGCCCTAGACCCCAATTACGTTCGGCCCGGGGCCGGATGCCGTCAGGAGTAGTTCGCAATGTGGAAGCATTTCCAAGAAGGTGGATGGGGGATGTGGCTCATCCTCTTCTGGTCCATCATCACGATCGGCGTGATCATCGAGCGCGCGCTCACCCTCTTTAGCTCGTCGATCAACAAAGACGTGTTCCTTGCCACGATGCAAAAGTGCATCCTCGCGGGCGACGTCCAGCGTGCCGTCAAGATGTGCTCCGCCGCGAATGCGCCGCTTGCGCGTATCGTTCAGGCAGGTCTCGTCAAGGTGAACCGCCCTGATGAAGAAGTTCAGGCGGCGATGGACGAAGCGGCTCTCCGCGAAATCCCGAAGCTCACCGCACGTACCCCGTTCCTCGCGCTCCTCGCGAACCTCGCGATGCTCTCCGGTCTCCTCGGAACCGTGACGGGTCTCATCTCGTCCTTCGCCGCCGTCTCTGGCGACGGCATCGACCCCTCCCAGAAGGCGAAGCTCCTCGCCGGCGGTATCGCGGAAGCGATGAACTGCACGGCATTCGGGCTCATCGTCGCCATTCTCGCGCTCGTCGGGTTCGCGCTCCTCAACAGCAAGACCCAAGGGCTCGAGGACGACATCAACGAGTCGAGCGTTCAGGTGCTCAACCTCGTCGTTACGAATCGTCAGAAGGTCAATCTCCCTGCCGAAGGCTAAGAGACGACCGTGTGTGGCAGGTAGTGTGACGGGCGGGGCCGCTCGAACGGAGCGGTCCTCGTCCCTGTCCCCCAAATTTTCCGACCTTCATTGCGTCGGTTCGTGAGGAGACGACCATGGGTGGCGTAAGCGTCGAAGGCGGCGGCGGTGGCAAAAAGTCGGTGAATTCGGAGGTCAATATGGTCCCGATGATCGACCTCTTGATGTGCACCATCTCCTTTCTCCTCATTACCGCGGTGTGGTCCCAGATGGCCCGCATCAATGCGGACGCGCAGGTCCCTGGGCCGCCGAGAACCGATCAGCAAATCGACAAGGTCGAACCGGAGCCTCAGCTCCATGTGACCCTAGGCCCGACCCAAGAAGGGGGCAAGAAGCGCAGCTTCAGCCTCGTTTGGAAAGCGGGCGGCTCTCAGATCAAGGAAGAAAAGATCGAGGTCCAAGCGGTCGAAGAGAAGGGCACTGTGAAGTACCCGGAACTTTCCGCAAAGATCGAGAGCCAGTGGAACGAGACCGGCAAGCACCGGGAGGCCAGCGACAAGAAGTTCGACCAGGCCGTTCTCCACTCCGACAACACCACGCCCTACAGCGAACTCATTGGTGTTATCGACGCAATCTATGCTCCGCAGCGGCAGTACAAGGTCGGCGAGAAGACCGAAAAAGCCTCTGCGTTCAACGTAACTTTCGCGATGCAGTGAGGATTTCGTCATGACGATCCATGAGCCGGGCAAACGGCTGATGCACGCTATCCCCCTTAAGTTCGTTCAGAAAAAAGTGAGCGGACATGGTGGGCGGAGCGTTGCTGCCGAACTTTCGTTGACGAGCATGATCGACTTCCTCGTGACGATCGTCGTGTTCCTTCTGATGACGTTCAGTGCGAGCGGCGAAACTTCGCTCCCGAACGGCATCACGCTCCCTTCCGCCGAGCACACGATCGACCTCCTCGATGCACCGATGGTGGCGATCACTGCCGACCAAATCCTGGTCAACGGCCAGCCGATGGGCAACACGCGCAGTGTCGTCGAAGCGAACAAGGTTCAGAAGATCGAAGAGCTCTTCAATTCTCTGAAGGGTCAGCGAGACGTCTATAAGCAGCTCAACCCGAACAAGGACTTCCCGGGAGTCGTCATCCTCACGATGGACGCAAAGGTTCCGGCAGTCGTGGTGAAGAGCGTCTTCCAGACGGCGGCGTTTGCCGGCTTCCCGAACGTCTCGTTCATGGTCAACAAGACCGGCGGCAAGAAGCCGGCCGGTGGCGGTGGCGGCGGCGAGTGATCGTCGATGCACCCAAGTGTGAGGCTCGGCATTTCTTCGGAAAGCCGAGCTTCTCTTCTTTGTGACCCAAGAATGCCCAGTTCTCCGAAACTATTCAGAAATTGGGAACATATTTCTGTTCGTGTAGTCCTCGGGTGCGTTCCCGTCCGTGTCGTCGTCTTGGCCGGGAGTTCCGGCCCCCCTCAAGAGAACACCGTCCATGGCGAAGAAACCTGACCCGACCGAGCGCGTGCGCGGCCTCGCTGCCGTTCAAGAGATCCGGGAGAACCGGAAGCGCGGCAAGTATGGGCGCCCGACGTTTAAGCACGCCCTCGTCGCCTTCTCCCTCGTTGGCGTCCTCCTAGGCGTCTACTACTTCCGTTGGAACCGAGGGGTTCAGACCGGTCGTGCCAAGCTGCTGTCGGCCCAGGCCGACACCGTCGCGACGCTTGGCAAGGATTGGTTTCCGCTCCGCGACCAAATGGAGGCGGTCGTTAAGGGCGCCCGCAACGACTTCTCCGGGGACGATGTGCAGCCTGCGGCGCGCACCTTGGCGTTCCGGAGCGAGCCGGGCCTCTACCTGCGCCTCCGCCTCGCCGAAACCGGCGATATCGGCGCAGCGGCCGAACATTCGGTGAAGGACGGCTTTACCAGCTGTCTCGTGCGAGGAACGAGCGCCCCGGCGGTCAACCCACCTCCGTCCGGGACGCCGATGATCGTTGGCGGCGACCAACCGTGGAACGTCCGCCAGGCCTATCGTTCGACCCGGGTCCTCACCGACACCTGGCGAAAGCTCGTCGAAGGGGTCGACGATGATTTGCGCCTGAAGGTCTTCGAGGAGCAGTACGAACAAGCCCAGAAGACCGAGATTCCGTTTGCACTTAACGTCGTCAAACAGGCCAAATATTTCCTCTTAGTCCTCGATGAAGACGTGCCCGAAGCACGCATTGTGGAGCCGACGGCTGTCGGCGACGCTGGCGCAATCAAGCCGCGGACCACCTTAAATGTCGATGATTTGGCGCTCGTACCCCATCCCGTCCGGATCTATCTCTACGATTTTTCGCAGAAGAAGATGATCGCCCAAGTTCGGCGAACCTCCATTGGGCATGTGTCGCTCGGCCCGGAAGTTCTTTCGACGAATCCCGAGGTTGCAAATGCGCTTCACCGCCAGGTGAACAACTGCCAATTGGCCCACGATTTCGTCGAAGCGGTTTCTCCCGACGACCCCGCGACCGCCGCGCCGTCGCCCCCCGCTTCCGCCCTCGGGAAGGGGCCTGCCCCGCGCTGAGCGACGCCCCCGCGACGAATTCAGAATTTGTGGTGCTTGCGCCCGGCGAAACCTTGGTGTATGGACCGCTCCCCCAAGCCGGACGTGCGCGTTCGGCGCCGATTTTTCTCTAGGAAACACCATGCGCGATCTCATCAAGATGTCCTGCCAGAACTGCAACCGCGCGAACTACGTCACCGACAAGAACAAGCGGACGATGACGGAAAAGTTCGAGATCAAGAAGTTCTGCCCGAGCTGCCGCGCGCACCACGCGCACAAAGAAGGCAAGATCTCCAAGGGGTGATTCCGTCGGCCCGCGTGCGGGCCGGGGATGCTTGAGGGGTCGAAGCCGCTCGGACGGCTCCGGTCCCGTCGCTCCGGCCCCGTCTTCGCGGGGCTGTTTCTTTGTCTGGGATTGGCCGCTGCATCCTTTTCGTCGGTCTGACCAGCTGTTGCTGGGAGCTTGCCCGAACCTGCGCTGTGGCGTAGGAGCGCCTTCCGCAGGGACTTCGCGCTAAGGCGGTCCTGCGTGCCGCAAGTCGCGGCGCAACTCCAACCCCGGGCGGCACTGTCGCTCTTGCCCGAAAGGAACCGCATGGTCTTCGACTGGCTCAACGGCCTTTTTTCGAACGATCTCGCGATCGACCTCGGGACCGCGAATACGCTGATTTACGTGCGCGGCAAGGGGATTGTCTCTTGCGAGCCGTCGGTCGTCGCCGTCCAGAAAGATGCGCGCGGCGGCAGCAAAGTTATTGCCGTCGGTCGTGAGGCGAAGGAAATGCTGGGGCGTACGCCAGGCAACATCCGCGCGGTTCGCCCCCTCCGCGATGGCGTGATCGCCGACTTCGAGATCACCGAGGCCATGCTCAAGGCGTTTATCGACAAGACGAGCAATCGTCGCGCGTTGGTAAAGCCTCGAATTATTATCTGTGTTCCGTTCGGAATCACCGAAGTCGAGAAGCGCGCCGTTAAGGAAAGCGCCGAAAGCGCCGGGGCGCGAGAGGTTTATCTGATTGAAGAGCCGATGGCAGCCGCGATTGGCGCCGGACTTCCAATCACCGAGCCCTCCGGGAACATGGTCGTCGATATCGGCGGCGGTACCACAGAAGTTGCAGTAATTTCGCTCGCGGGCATTGTGTACAGCCAGTCGGTTCGTGTCGGCGGCGACAAGATGGACGAGGCGATTCAGGCGTTCCTCAAGCGAAAGTACAACCTTGCCATCGGGGAACAGTCGGCGGAGCGCATCAAAATGGAGATCGGGAATGCGTTCCCCCTCGATGAGCAGCGCACGACGGAAGTGAAGGGGCGTGACCTCGTTGCAGGCGTTCCGAAAACGGTCGTCGTCAATTCCGACGAAATTCGGGAAGCGCTCGTCGAGCCGATCAACGCGATCGTGGAAGCGGTTCTTGGCGCCCTCGAGAAGACGCCGCCGGAGCTCGCCGCCGATATCGTCGATAAGGGGATTGTCCTTACCGGCGGCGGCGCTCTTCTCGCCAACTTGGACGTACTTCTTCGCGAGGAGACGGGACTCCCGGTGATGGTCGCGGACGACCCCATTAGCGCCGTGGTGCTTGGCAGCGGAAAGACGCTGGAGCACATGGAATTGCTGAAGGAAGTCACCATCGGCTGAGGCCGGTGGCGATCGAACTACCGTGGCCTGGAAGCGCTATCGAGACGTGACCCTCGTGGTCTTGCTGTTGACTGTTCCGTTTTTCTTTCTCCGCGCGAACGTCAAGCGCCCCGAGAATCTGAACGGTATGGATCGTGCGCTTTTGCAGGTCAGCGCCCCCATTGAATTCGTCGTGGCGAGCGGCGCGCGCGGGATTTCCAACTTCTTCTCCGACTACATCTATCTCGTCGATGTAAAAGAAGAAAACGAACGCCTTTCCTACGAGAATGCGCGCCTCCGTGAGCAGGTTCACAAGCTTGAACGCGCAGAAGCGGAGAACCGTGAATTGCGAAAGCTCCTCCAGCTCAAAGAGGGGACTCCTGGCGATACCGTATCGGCGCAGGTCGTCGGAACCGATATCACGGAGTTTTTTCGCGTCACTCGCGTTGTTCTCGACCGCGGCTCCCGAAACGTACGCCCACACATGCCGGTGATCACATCGGCCGGTGTCGTCGGGACCGTCCAATGGGTTTCTGGAGATAGCATTTCTGTGCAGCTCTCCGTCGACGCGGCTTTCGGCATTGACGTTGAAGATGAAGTTACGCGGGCTCGTGCCTTTGTACGCGGCACCGGAGACCCGACGAAATACACCTGCAAAGTCGAGATGGTCGATTCGCGCGATAGCGTTGAAGTCGGCGATTTACTGGTTACTTCTGGTAAGGGGAAGTGGTTCCCGCGTGGCATTCCCGTCGCCCGCGTAACGAAGGTGAACAAGCAGGAGATCGGTCGCGATCAAGAGGTTGAAGCGGAGCCGACCGTCGACTTTTCCCGCCTCGACTCGGTGCTTATCCTGACAACGCCCCCCGGCGAGCTTGACGATACGAAGGGGGCTGCAAAGCCGGGAGCCCCGAAGCCTTGAGAAACACAGCGTTTTTCATCGCGGGACTTCTTCTCGTTCTCGCTCAAGAGCACTTTTTCCGACTCCTCCGCCTGCTCGGTAAGCTCTTGGCGGTCGCGCACATTCCCCACGGATTCCTCATGATTCCGGGGATTACGCCGGCGCTCACGCTGCCGCTCATTCTCTTTATGGGCGTCCAGGAGTTTCCGCTCCTTCGCGGCGCCTCGGTCGCGTTCGTGCTCGGCTACGCGACCGACCTCGTCGGCATGGCGCCAGTTGGCCTCTACAGTTTCACCTATGTGGCGCTGTTCATCACCGCCCGCGGGGCCGGAATTCGGCTCGCCGCCCAAGCGCGTTGGATGCAGGTCCTGCTCACCTTCGCCTTCACGTTGGTGAAGAGCGCGATGCTTCTTGGTCTTCTCGCGATCTTTGGCCGGGATACGTGGGTGCCTCGTGCGCTCTGGAAGATTTCGTTTCCCCACGCGATTTCGACAGCCCTCTTTGCGCCTTTCGTCTTCCATTTGGGCGTGCGTTTGCTCGCCTGGACCGCCGCGACCAGCAAGGCCGACCGGGGCCTCACCGTCGCCGCCGGTACCCGTGGCGAACGCGTGACGACGGAGCCGCGCTGATGTTTCTTGCGCCTCGATCGGACATCGGCGAATTTCGTAAGCGTTACAAGTGGATCGCCCTTGGGGCGGTGCTTGCATTTCTCACGATTCTCGGCCGACTCTTCCAGCTTCAGGTTCTTGAGGGGGCCGACTATCGGCAGATGGCCCACGAGAACATCATTCGTCGGGTGCGGATCGCGACGACGCGTGGCGTGATTCGCGACGAAAAGGGAAGAATTCTCGCCAGTTCCCGTCCCGCGTACAACGTCTATCTCGTCCCTGGGCGCGTGATGCCGACCGCCCGCCCGCCGAAGAAGGGGCGGAAAAAGAAGGAAGAGGTCGATACACTTCCGCGGATCGCCGACGCCCTGCGCCTGAATCCGGACGAGCGCAAGCGCCTCGAAACCAAGATTAGAGACGTCTGCCGAGAGGACGACGACCGCAGCCCCTGTTGGCGTGCGATCCTCGTTCGCGAGGACGTTGCACGTGATATTGTTGCGGAAATACGGCAGCACCCGCAAGAAATGCTCGGCGCGGAAGTCGTTCAATCGCCGGTCCGTTTCTACCCGTTTAAGAATCTCGGCGCCCACATGATGGGTTACGTTTCCGAGATTGATTTCGAGGCGTTGCAGAAGTTTCGGCCGGAAGGCTACGAGCTCATGACCGCCGAGGAGCGGCAGAAGTACAACCCGCTCGGGTACGACGCTGGCGACAGCATCGGCGCCACCGGCATCGAGCGCGGTTGGGAGGCGCACCTCCGCGGGCAGCGCGGCTGGGAAAAGCGTGTTGTGGACGCGCGCGGCCGCTACCGGGGCGGCCCCGACGCCGACCGCCTCGTCGATGAGCCGCACCGCCAGGATCCGATCGCCGGACGCGACCTTCGATTGACCGTCGACATCGACCTCGTCGCCGCCATCGAAAAGGCGATGCGCCCCCATTTGTCCGGTGCGGTCGTTGTGGTTGACGTAAAAAGTGGCCGAATTCGGGCACTTTACAGCAAGCCCGACTTCGACCCGAACGACCTCTCCGGTACCGGCGGCCGCGAAAGGCGCCGCGAAACGATCCGAAAGCTCGCCTTCGATCCGCTGCATCCGATGCTCGACAAGACGATGACGGGCGCCTTCCCACCCGGCTCGACCTTCAAAGCTTTTACGGCGATGGCCGCTCTTGAAGGGAAGCTCGTCGACCCGAAAGACACCATCCACTGCGACGGCGTCCTCTACTACGGCAAGCGCCCCTTCCGCTGCACCCACCACCACGGCCAGGTCAACCTCAAACAGTCGATCGCCGAGAGCTGCAACATCTACTTTTTCAAGCTCGGCGAGGCCATTGGCGTCGATCGTATTGCACAAATTGGTAATGAATTCGGTCTTGGCCAGAAGACGGGCCTCTCGATCAATCCCGAATCGCCGGGGAAGATGCCGACGCGCGCCTGGTACACGCTCCGCTATCGGGGGCAGTTCCGCATCGGCTTTACGCTCAACACCGCGATCGGCCAGGGTGCCGTCCTGGTGACACCGGTTCAGCTTGCGCTCGCGTATGCAGCGATCGGCAACGGCGGGACCGTCTATTCGCCTCAAATTGTTCGCTCTTTAGAGACGAGCGATGGAACGGTTTACCAAGACTTTTCCCCGCGCGTCCGCCAGAAGGCACACGTTTCGCCAGACACGCTCGCGAAGGTCCAGGCAGGTCTTCACGCGGTCGTGAACGACGAGCTCGGAACCGCCTACCCGGTGCGCGACCCGTCCCTCGACATTTCCGGGAAAACAGGAACGGTTCAGACAGGTTACGTGCCAAAGCCCGACGAAGATCCTCGCGTCGGTTGGTACAAGAGCCAAGACCACGCATGGTTCGCGAGCTTCTATCCGTCTTCGGCGCCTGAGGTTGCGGTCGTCGTCTTTATCGAGCACGGCCGTTCCGGTCCAAAGGCGGCCGCCCCGGTCGCGATTCAGGTCGTTCGGGACTACGTTCGCCTGAAGCACGAGGGGGCGCACGCGCCGACCCATCCCGCACGCCCCGAACCGAGGAGATGACGTGGCGACCACCACCCGAAACCGCCTCGAAATCGACTGGGCCCTCTTTCTCGCCGCCTGCATGCTCGGAGTCATCGGCGTCGTTAATCTCTATTCGGCGACCAGCGCCGCGCGCGCAGCCCTCGCCGACTTTCACCTCCAACAAATCTATTGGTTTGTCATCGGTGGCATCTTCGCGACGGTGGTTGCGGCCATCGATTACCGCCACTACGAACGCCTCGGATACGTGCTCTACGTGGTCGGGATCGTGCTTCTGATTCTCGTCTTCATCCTCGGACGAGATATTCGAGGAAGTTCGCGTTGGATTTACATAGGTAGCTTCAGCTTTCAGCCCTCTGAATTCATGAAGCTCTTCCTTGTGATTGCGCTCGCGAAGTACCTTCACGATGACTCGAAAGGGGGCATCGAAGGGCGCACGTTGAAGGACTTGGCGATCCCCGCGGCGATCGCCGGCGTGCCCGTCGCACTGATTTTCAAGCAGCCTGACTTGGGAACTGCACTCATCAACGGGCTAATTTTCGTCACGATCTGCTTAATGACCCGAATTCGCTGGCAGTCGCTTGCGAAGCTCGGCACCTTCCTGATCGTCACACTTCCGGTGGTGTGGAACTACATTCTCCACGACTACCAGAAGGAGCGCGTCACGAGCTTCTTGAATCCAGAAGCCAACATCAAGGGCTCCGGCTGGCACGCCCACCACGCGCGTGTGGCCATTGGAAATGGGAGTTTCTCTGGCCAAGGATTCATGAAGGGGTCCCAAAATCAGTACCTCTTCATTCCCGATCAGCATTCCGACTTTCCCTTCGCGGTCTACGCGGAGGACTGGGGGTTCGTCGGGTGCCTGGTGCTCGTTTCCGTGTATCTTTTCATCGTGCTGTGGGCCGTGCGGATCGCAGCGACGGCCAAGGACCGGTTCGGCGCCGTCCTCGCGATTGGCGTCGGTGCCCTCATCTTCTGGCACGCGTTCTTCAATCTCGGAATGGTGACCGGCATCCTCCCCGTCGTTGGCGTGACGCTCCCCCTCTTTTCTGCCGGCGGCTCGAGCGTCTTGACGATATTGCTCGGAATAGGGCTGCTGATGAACGTCAGCATGCGCCGTGCGACCCTCGACGCGAACTAGACCGCTCTCAGTTAAAGCTGAGCCTGTACCCGGCGAAGCGAACCCAGCCG
>DYPH01000175.1 GCA_020720045.1 Sorangium cellulosum
CGCGAGGACGTGTCGCACTCCGAAAAGGAGATTCCGAGCAGCTACCTAGGGGCGCGCGATCAGGTCGGGTCCGGCTTCGGCGTCTTCGGACCGCTCGGCGGCAGCGCCGGCGGCGTAATCTTCGGAAGCTCGCCAGTGAGGGCGCCGAGGAAGGTCACAAGCGACTTCACCTCGTCCGCCTTCAACTCTTTGCCGAGCTGGTGCTTCGCCATGAGCGTGACCGCTTCGTCGAGGGTCGCGACGCTTCCATCGTGGAAATAGGGGCCCGTTTTCGCGATGTTACGAAGGGACGGAACCTTGAACATCAGGTTGTCCACGTCCTGCTTCGTGACCGCCTTGCGCCCGCTGTCGGTGATGGGGCGGTCCCACGGCTTCGCAAGTCCGAGCTTCTGATACATCGAACCGCCGACGGTGACACCGGTGTGGCACGTCGTACATCCGGTCGACAAGAAGACGGCGAGCCCCTTCTTCTCTTCGTCGTTCAATGCCGCTTCATCGCCGGCAAGGTACTTGTCAAACGGAGCCGGCGTCGTCAGCGTCCGCTCAAAGGCGCCGATAGCGAGCGCGAGGTTGTCATAGCTCACCGGCTCCTTCGCATCCGGGAACGCCTTCTTGAACGATTCCTGGTACTCGGGGATCGAGTTCAACACGGCGACGACCGCCTTGTCGTCCTTCATCGCCATTTCGACCGGGTTCAAGATGGGGCCTTTTGCCTGGGCCTCCACGTCGGCGGCGCGCCCATCCCAGAACTGCACAAAGTGGCCGGCGGCGTTGTAGACCGTCGGCGAGTTACGTCCGCCAAGCTGCTTTTTGTGCCCAAAACTCCGCGGGTTACCGTCGACGCCGTACTTTGCCAGGTCGTGACAGCTGTTGCACGAAACGTCCTGATTCTTCGAAAGGCGAGCGTCGAAATACAGCTGCTTCCCGAGGGATACCTTCGCCTCGGAGGGGGCGTTCTTCGGGGAGGCAAACGCAGCCGGTAGCTTGTCGAACTGGGCAAGAAGGGAGCGATCGATTTTGATGCCCTCCTCCTTCTTTGCTTCCTTCGCCTCCGCTTTGGCTTCCGTCTTCTTCGCCCCTTCACCGGGCTCGTCAGCCTGGTAGCGGCCTTCGTTGGTAGCGCGGAACTTCTGCTCGTCGCACGCGGCAACGAGAGCGGCAACAGTGAGGGCGGCGGGGAGAGAAAGTCGCTTCAAGATTCGCATGTTCGAGGGCTCCATCGGCTCGTTTGCGCCGGCGATGGCCAGCGACTTGACTCGGCCTCCCCCTTCTGAAGAAGCCGGTAACGAAACGCCCCCAACATACTCAATTCACGGGCAGCACGTCAAGACATTGTCTAAATTTAGAAACTATCTAAATCGATCTCGTTCGTTCAGCTCAACCGAGTTTTTTCCTGAGGTTGCCCCTCGCGGGCGCCCGCAAACCGCGGTATCGGCCCGCCATGCGCCCTCTCCTCCTCCTCTCCAACGACGATGGCTACCTGAGCCCGGGCCTGCGGGCGTTTCGCCTCGCAGCGGCGACGTGGGCTGATGTCGTCGTCGTCGCCCCAGCCACGGAAAAAAGCGCGGCGAGCCACGCGCTTTCGTTGCATGCGCCGCTCCGCATTGAACGCGTGGAAGACGGCGTCTTCGCCCTTGATGGGACGCCTGCCGACTGCATCTACGTCGCTCTTCACAGCGGCGTTCGTCTCCTCGCCCGCCGCCCCGACTTGGTGATTTCCGGGGTCAACAAAGGTCTCAACCTCGGCCAGGACCCGTTCTATTCGGGAACTGTCGCTGCTGCCCGTGAAGGGGCGCTCCGCGGAATCCCCGGGTTCGCAGCAAGTGCCGACCGAGGAGCCGACTATGATCAAGTCGCCGCCCTTGCGTCGAATTTGGCAAAGAAGCTCCTCGAATCGGGAAAGAAATCGCTGTTGAGCCTAAACGTCCCGGCGCGGTGGGACGGCTCCGTCCGCACCGCCCACCTTGGTTGGCGCCAGTACGAAGAAGTCGTTTACTATCGAGAAGATCCGCGCGGGAAGGAGTACCTCTGGCTGGGCGGTCCTGGCTGCACTCACGCGCCCGATCCCGGCTCCGATACCGAAGCGTACGACGCGGGCGCAGCGACGTTGACCCCGCTCCTTCTCAATCTCACCCACCATGGCGAGATGGAGTTCGCTCAATCGCTGTTGACCTAGAAGAACGGGCCGGGACTGTCGCCTACAGTCCCGAGCCGTCCCCCTGCGGGATCGCCGATCGGGTGAGGTTTCGTGGGGCGCCGTCGACGATGGCAATATTGTCTTCGATGCGGACGCCGCCAAAGGGGCTCAAACGCTCCACCTCGCCCCAAAGCACCTGTTCGCCGACCGGCGCCTTGCGCAGCGGTTCAAGCAAGGCTTCAATGAAATAGAGCCCCGGCTCAATGGTAAATACCTGACCATTCTCAATGGTCCGTGTATTGCGCAGGTACCTGTTTTCCGGGCGCGGCGGGCGCGGCTTGCCTGCGACGTCGTGGGTTTGAAGACCGAGGTGGTGCCCAAGCCCGTGGGGGAAGAAGGCGCGTGTGACGCCGGAGGTGACCAGATCTTCGGGGGCCCCCTTCGCGAGCCGGTGCTCGACCAGGATCGACGCGAGTTGGTGGTGGCAAGAGTCGTGGAGCGCCTCGTAGTCGACGCCCGGCGTCGCCGCCGCGATGAGTGCAAGCTGCATGCGATCGATCGCGCCGACGAGGTCGGCCCAGGCGGCGGCCGCGCCCGCCCGGTCACGACGGACCCACGTGCGCGTGATATCCGACCCGTAGCCGGCGTGGGGCGCGCCTGCATCGACGAGGAGGGATCGATCGTCCGTCGCCGTCCGTCCGTAGGCGATATGGTGCAAAATTGAAGCATTACGCCCGAGCGCTACGATATTCTTGTAGGGGGTCTCGCTGTCGTCCTGGGCGGTCGCTGCAAGATACACAAGATGCAGGTCGAGTTCCGAGCGGCGCCCGGCGAAGAACGCCTCAGCCACCGCGCGATGCCCGGCAGCCGCCCGCGCCCCGGCGACGGTCAACGCCTCGATTTCCCACGCGGTCTTGCGGGTACGGAGTTCGTGCAGGGCGGTCACGACTGCGCTCGGGTCACGATGCTCGTTCGGAAAGCGGCTCGCAACGGTCGCATCCTCACCAACCACCGCCGCCTTTTCCCCGGCAAGGGTTACGACCGCGGCAAGCAGCGTCTCGGCGTCGTCAAAGGTCCGCACTTCGAAAGATTCGAGCATCCACGCGTGGCTAAACGGGGCAGGTTTCTCCCAAAAGCTCGTTTGAGCGCGCCGAAAAAGCGCCGGCGTTTTCCCGGGCCGGACGACGAGAACCGCATCCGGCTCACCTAGAGGCAGGATGTATTCGGCGTGCGGAGCTGCGCGAAAGGGGAAATCCTGGTCGTCGTAGCGGCTTTTGCTTCGGTAACTTCCGTAGGGAAGAACCGCCGCTTCAAAGCCACTTGTTGCGAGCGCGGCCTCGGTACCGCGGAGCACGTGCGCGAGATGCTCTGTGTAGAGTGCAGTGGACATGGGGACGCCTTTAGCGGAAGTCGACGGTCGGGAGAACCCGCACCGGCGAGAACATTCGCAGGCAAGCAACCGTTCCGCTACGAGGTGCGCGATGCTCAAGCTGATCGTCGCCGACAAGCGCTATTCCTCGTGGTCGCTTCGTGCCTGGCTCGTCCTCGAAGCGAGTGGCCTCCCCTTCGAGGAAGAGGTCGTCCGCCTGTACAAGTCGGACACCGCCGAGCGGATCCGTACCGTCTCGCCATCAGGAAAAATTCCTTGTCTTCTTGAGCAGATCGGAGACAAGCGCCACTCGATCTGGGACTCGCTCGCCATCGCCGAGACAATCGCCGAGCAGCAAACCGACCTGTGGCCAGGCAATCGCCACGATCGCGCCACCGCACGCGCGATCGTCGCCGAAATGCACGCCGGCTTCCTCGCCCTGCGCGAGTCGTGCCCCTTCGATCTCCAACGGGCGCCGGAACCGGTCGACGTCGACGACGCCGTGAAGGAGGACATCGCACGCCTTTGTTCCCGCATCGCCGACGGACGAGGGACCGGCCGTCACGGCGAGGGCCTCTTCGGCCCCTTTGGCATCGTCGATGCTTACATGACGCCGATCGCGGCGCGCTTCCGGAGCTACGAAATTCACGTGCCGCCGGTCGTCGCCCGCTACCGAGACTATCTCCTCGATCGCCCCGCATTTCGTGCCTGGGAAGCTGCGGCACTCATTGAACGATAACTAGCGTTTCATTCGAAAAAAATGGCGCTCCCGAGCCTCGGAGAGCGCCTTTTCTAGGAAGCGGGAGACGGCGTGATTGGAGGCGGCGGTCAGTGGCGCTTCGCCCCCATATGGATGCTCCCGAGCCCCTCGACTTGCGGGGAGAGGAGCTTCTCCAATGGGTCTTCGGCGGAGGTTTCTTCCGTCGTCGACTCTTCGGTCTCGACCGGCTTCGTCGGCGCCTTGGTCGCGACCTTCGTCACCCCCTTGGCGGGCGCGTGGGTTGCGCCGTGCGCCTTCTTGCCCCCTTTTGCCTTCGCATGCTTCTTCGCGCGACGGCTCGAAGTCGGATTTTCCACGCATTTTCCGTCTCCCGACGGGCACGCGATCCGGACGTGAAAGTGATCGTCGTGGGGCAGGACACCGGTCGGCTGAACCATCAGTCCGGCGGCACGGGCGAGGAGATCTGGGTCGGCGCCGTGGGATTTTCCGTAGGCAAGGACCGCGTTCCGCTGGGGATCGGCGACGAAGATGTGGGAGACATGGGCATGTGGCGAGCGAAGAAGGGCGGCAACAAGCGCCCAGTTTCGTGCCTCATCAAAATGAAGCCCCTTGTAGAGCGTCGTTGTCCCATCGCTGCGAAAGGGGACGAAACCACCGGCGAGGTATGGTTTCCCACTTCCGTCTTTGATGTAGAAGGGCAAGTCGACGTCACGGCCACTTTCGTGGGAGGCGTGTCGGTCGACGTCGCCCCCGCCCGGTTTGGAGAACTGACCGACGTTCAGGACGCTCCCCGGATACTGTTTTGCCACCGACTTTGCGGCGCCATGCACAAGGGCGACGATTTCCGATGTGCCGTAGCGGACGTCACTCGTGCCGTAGCTCGGAGTGAAGCGGGCCGCCGGCTCGTCTTCAAAGCGGACGCCGTTCTCAAGCTTGCCCGAGGACGGCGAACCGACGCTTGCCGAGGGCGGTGCCTTAGGCTTTTTCGGGGCCGCCGTTTTCTCGTGCTCTTTTGAACCCTTGCCCGGAGTCCCGTCGTCGACGGTCCCCTTGTGCACGATGACGGTGCCGGCTTTCACTTTGGTGACGGCCGGTTTCGCGCGAGCGAGGCCCGGGACGAGAAGGGGGACGAGGGCGACAGCGGCGGCGAAGAGGTTTCGGAGCACGGTCGAAGCGTTCCACGACGGCGCCCGGTGGGCCAAAATTCTCCCAGCGCCGACGGTGCCGCTCAGCGGCGCTAGCGACCGCTCGCAAAAAGTGGCGCAGAGCGTCGTTTACCTTCCCGACGGTTCCGCCTAGGTTGCCGCCACCATGGACAAGGTGAAGAAGAGCGCCGCGGAAGCGTGCGCAGATATTCCGAACGGCGCGACCATCCTCGCGGGCGGCTTCGGCCTCTGCGGCATCCCCGAAATGTGCATTGCAGCCCTCCGGGAGCTCGGCACGAAGGACCTTGAGTTCGTCTCAAACAATTGCGGTGTCGATGATTTTGGCCTCGGAATTCTCTTGGCGAACAAACAGATTCGCAAGATGATTTCGAGCTACGTCGGCGAGAATAAAGAGTTCGAGCGCCAGTACCTGAAGGGGGAGCTTGAGGTGGAGCTTGTTCCCCAAGGGACGCTCGCCGAGCGCCTCCGTGCAGGCGGCGCTGGCATCCCCGGTTTCTACACGCCGACCGGCGTCGGTACCGCAGTGAGTGACGGCGGTCTCCCCCTCCGGTATGCGCCGGATGGCTCGGTGGCCAAATACTCGGATAAGAAGGAAATTCGGGAGTTCGACGGCCGCCCCTACGTGCTTGAGCGCGGCATTGTCGGCGACTTTGCGTTGGTGAAGGCATGGAAGGGGGACCGCTTCGGAAACCTCGTCTACCGAAACACCGCGGCGAACTTCAATCCGATGATCGCGACGGCGGGGAAGATCACGATCGCCGAAGTCGAAGAGCTCGTGGAGGTCGGTTCGATCGACCCGAACGAAGTGCATACCCCGGGCATCTACGTTCAGCGCGTCGTCGTTGGCTCCGGCTACGAAAAGCGCATTGAGCGCCGCACCATCCGCAACTGAACGCGCCGACGAAAGAACGATCATGACCCTCTCCCGTGAACAGGTCGCTCGCCGGGCGGCCCAGGAACTGCGTGACGGCTACTACGTGAACCTCGGCATTGGCATGCCGACGCTGGTGGCCAATTTCATTCCCGATGGCGTCGAAGTCGTTCTCCAGAGCGAGAACGGCCTCCTCGGCATCGGCCCCTACCCGACCGCCGACGCCGTTGACGCCGACCTCATCAACGCCGGCAAAGAAACGGTAACGATGCTGAAGGGTTCCGCGATCTTCTCCTCCGCGGAGAGCTTCGCGATGATCCGTGGTGGGCACATCGACCTCGCCATTCTTGGCGCGATGCAGGTCTCCGAAAAAGGGGACCTCGCCAACTGGATGATCCCCGGCAAGATGGTCAAGGGGATGGGCGGCGCGATGGATCTCGTCGCGCGGGCCAAGCGCGTCGTCGTCATCATGGAGCACGCCGCCAAGGACGGATCACCGAAAATCCTTAAGGAATGTGCTCTTCCGCTCACCGGCCGGAGCGTCGTTCATCGCATCATCACCGAGATCGCCGTGATCGACGTCACAGAAGACGGCCTCGTCCTCCGCGAAGTCGCTCCGGGCCTCTCGGCGCGTGAAGTGCAGGAGCGCACCGAGCCGACGCTCAAAGTCCCCTCCGACCTCGCCGTGATCTCCGTCTGAAAGATACGAACGATGCTTCCCGCTCGCAAACCTGCCGGTCTCGACGCAAGTCTCAAACAGAGTTTCGGCAAAGGGGTCTTTCGTAAGTGCGACGGCTGCGGCGAAACGCTGACCGCGGAGCGCCTCGCGGCGACCTTTGAGGTTTGCGAGCACTGCGGACGGCACCACAAGCTAAGCACCCGCAGGTGGTTGGAATTGCTCCTCGATGAGGGTAGCTTTCACGCCTGGGATGCCGATCTTGTCCCGACCGACCCCCTCGGTTTCGAAGACGGGAAGCGTTACCCGGACCGAATTTCGGCGGCACAGAAAAAATCAGGCTGGAAAGACGCCATTTGTACCGGCCACGGAACGATGTTTGATCGCCCGGTCGCATTTGGCGTATTCATCTTTGAATTTCTCGGCGGAAGCATGGGGAGCGTCGTAGGTGAGAAGATCACCCGCATGTTTGAGCGTGCGATCGCGGAGCGACTCCCGGTCATTCTACTGTCGGCCTCCGGCGGCGCGCGGATGCAGGAGGGGATCCTCAGCCTCATGCAGATGGCAAAGACGGTCTCCGCCCGCGAACGCCTCCGCGACGCGCGGCTCCCGTTCATTAGCGTCTCCCTCAATCCGACGACCGGTGGTGTCGCGGCGAGCTTCGCCCTGCTTGGCGACGTAAACATCGCGGAGCCGGGGGCGCTCATCGGCTTTGCCGGGCAGCGCGTGATCGAAGCGACGATCCGCCAGACGCTCCCCGAGGGCTTTCAGCGCGCCGAATTTTTGAAAGATCACGGCATGATCGATCGGATCGTCCCACGAACCGAAATGAAGCGCGAGTTCGAGCGAATCTGCGCGCTCCTCCACTGTCCGACGGTGTGAATCCGGCCTCCACGGACGCACTCGCCCCCCTTCTCGCGGCCCTCTATCGGCGCGGTCACGGGGGCATGAAGCTCGGCCTCGCGGCGATGGAGAGCGCGGCCGCTGCCGCTGGCGTTCGGTGGTCGGCGGCCAAATACGTGCACATTGCAGGTACCAACGGGAAGGGCTCGACGGCGGCCATGGTCGCAGCGGGAGCTCGCTCTGCCGGCTTCCGAACAGGCCTCTACACGTCGCCGCACCTTGCCCGTTTTGCGGAACGAATTCGCATCGATGGAGTGCCCATCACCGACGATGAGCTCGCCGCTGCGCTTGGGCGCGCGCTCGTCGAAAACCTGACCTTCTTCGAGACGGCGACGCTCGCGGCACTCCTCGCCTTCGAAGCGGCCGGTTGCGAATTCGTGGTGCTGGAAGTCGGCCTCGGCGGGCGGCTCGACGCGACGAACATCGTGCCTCGCGACCGATTGCTCGCGACGGCGATCACAAGCATCGGCCTCGATCATCAACAGTGGCTCGGCGAGACGCGGGAAGCGATCGCGCGTGAGAAGGCAGGCATCCTCAAGAAAGGTGTACCCTGCATTCTTGGCCCTTCCCTGCGCGAGGCGGCGAGCGCCGAGGCACGTGCGGCGATCGAGTCCTGCGCGGCAGAGGTCGGTGCAACGCTCGTCGATGCTGGCGGGGCGGAGCCACCAAGCGCCGATTTTTGGTCGGAAAACCGCTCCACAGCCCGCGCGATCCTCGCCAGCGGCGGCCTCCATGGGACACGCATCGAGGCGGCGCTCGCCGACGCGACCTGGCCGGGGCGCTTCGAGACGGTTGCCGCCATCGACGGGCGCTTTTCCGGCCGCTGGCTCCTCGACGGCGCCCACAACGAAGACGGCGTCCGCGCCCTCACCGCCACCCTCGATGCACGAGGGGTTCGACCGAGGGCCGTCGTCTTCGGCGCGATGGGGGACAAGAACTTCCATGAAGTCTGCATGCATCTCCGCGCGGCGCTGCCGGGATGCGCGTTTGTGTTCGTCGCGCCACGCGCGTTAGGCATCGCCACCGGGTCGGTAGGCCCGGGGGTGCTCCCCGCACGTGCTGCTGCCGATCCTAGGGAATTGGCTCATAAATTCGACGGGATCGCGGCCGCTTCGCTGGAAGACGCCCTCGCCGAAGCGCACCAACAGGCATCCGGCGGGCTGGTGCTGGTAACCGGCTCCCTGTACCTCGTCGGTGCGAGCCGCGCCTTGCTTCTCGGCGAGGCGACCGACCCGCCGATCGCCCTCTAGGTAGCTGCTCGGAATCTCCTTTTCGGAGTGCGACACGTCCTCGCGAA
>DYPH01000309.1 GCA_020720045.1 Sorangium cellulosum
TTTTGGTGCGCCGGAAGAGATTCGAACTCCTGACCCCTTGGTTCGTAGCCAAGTACTCTATCCAGCTGAGCTACCGGCGCATTGAAGGATGCGCATTATACGCAGTTTCGCGTGATTGACACAAACTTGTATTGTTATTGGCGGAGACGGAGGGATTCGAACCCTCGATGCAGGTTTAAGCCCGCATGCTCCCTTAGCAGGGGAGTACCTTCAACCTCTCGGCCACGTCTCCGAACCGCCGCGCATTGTAGCGGAATGCGCGGGACAAAGCCACCTCAAGCCGTGGCTTTGTCGAGTTCGAAGGCCTGATGCAGGGCGCGCACGGCGAGTTCCATGTATTTGTCTTCGACCACCACCGAGATTTTGATTTCCGAGGTGGAGATCATCTGCAGGTTGATGTTTTCCTTCGACAGGGTTTCGAACATCTTGCGCGCGACGCCGACGTGCGAGCGCATGCCGACGCCGACGATGGAGACCTTGGCGATCTTGTCGTCGCCGCTGACTTCGCGTGCGCCGATGGCCGTTGCGGTCGTTTTGACGATGTCCATGGCGCGGGCGAAGTCGTTGCGATGCACGGTGAAGGTGAAGTCGGTGGTGTTGGCGTGGCCGACGTTCTGCACAATCATGTCGACGTCGATGTTGGCGTCGGCGACCGGGCCCAGAATCTGGTAGGCGATGCCGGGGTGGTCGGGCACGCCGACGACGGTGATTTTGGCTTCGTCGCGGTTGAAGGCGATGCCGGAGATGACGGGTTGTTCCATGCTGGCGTTTTCCTCGAAGGTGATGAGCGTGCCGTCGCCTTCGTCCTGAAAGCTCGACAGCACACGGAGTTTGACTTTGTATTTGCCGGCGAATTCGACCGAACGGATTTGCAGCACCTTGGAGCCGAGGCTGGCCATTTCGAGCATTTCCTCGAAGGTGATGGTTTTGAGCCGGCGTGCCTCGGGCACGATGCGCGGGTCGGTGGTGTAGACGCCGTCGACATCGGTATAGATCTGGCATTCGTCGGCCTTGAGCGCCGCGGCCAGCGCCACGCCGGTGGTGTCGGAGCCGCCGCGCCCGAGCGTGGTGATGTTGCCTTTTTCATCCACGCCCTGGAATCCGGCGACGACGATGACGTGACCCGAATCCAGATCGGCGCGCATGTTGGTTTCGTCGATCGACAGGATGCGTGCCTTGGTGAAGGCGTCGTCGGTGAGGATGCGCACCTGGGCGCCGGTGTAGCTTTTGGCTTTGAGCCCCAGGTCTTTGAGCGCCATCGCGAGCAGGGCAATGGTGACCTGTTCGCCGGTGGACACCATCATGTCCAGTTCGCGCGGGTCGGGCGTGGCCTGGATTTGCTTGGCCAGTCCGATCAGGCGGTTGGTCTCGCCCGACATGGCGGACAGCACGACCACCACCTGATGCCCGAGCATTTTGAATTTGGCGACGCGCTCTGCGACGGCGCGGATGCGTTCGACGTTGGCGACCGAAGTGCCGCCATATTTTTGTACGATGAGTGCCATGATGGGTTGTCAGTAGTTAAGCGCGTGATTTTAAGGGATTGTTGTCAGGATTGCCGCTCAAACAGCGCGATCGATTCGACGTGCGTGGTGTGCGGGAACATGTTGGCGACGCCGGCAGCGGCAAGCCGGTAGCCTTTGGC
>DYPH01000310.1 GCA_020720045.1 Sorangium cellulosum
GCGGCTGGGTTCGCTTCGCCGGGTACAGGCTCAACTTTAACTGAGAGCGGTCTAGCGCCCCCCCGAATCGGGGATGCCCTTTGGTCGGGGAGTTCCGATAACTTTGGAAATATGGTCCGAAGTCTTCGACGTCTCGCGTGGGGCTTTCTCGCAGCGATTCCGCTTGTCTCCGCGAATGCCGCTGCCCAGCAGCCTGCGGAAAATGGGGCGGCCGGGGGCGTCGCCGTAGCCCCCGCCTCCGCAAGCGCATCGGTCGGAGTTTCCGTGGGGCCAGCCCCGAGCGGCGACGTGGCGAAGCCGCAGGCGCCGAGGAGCGAGCCGGCGAAACCGCCAGCGCCGTCTCCGGCCCCGTCGAAAGCCGAGGATAAGTCGGAAGGCGCGCCGCTCTTTACCGGGACGGCCCGGTTCGCCGACCCGTACTACGAAGTTGGCGTCGTCGGAGGCTCGGGCGGACTCGTGTACTCGGCCGCGACGAAGACCCCGACGCTCACCGGCGTGCGCGTTTTTGAGCATCACGGCTACATCGCGCGTGCGTTCATGGGGCTCCTCGTCGCCCTTGGACAAAGCAACTCCCGCTACGTCGGCTCCAGCTATTCGACAGACGGGCGCTATGTGTACCGAACCGACTACTACCGCCCGCTGACCGCCGGAGAGCGGGCCGCCCAGGCACAGGCGCTGTCCGATGCGGTCGGCGGGAAATACAGCGCTGAATTTGTGTATTATGCACCGAACCTCCTCGGCCTAGACCCGACCGGTTCCCGGAGTCGCGGCTTCGAGTCGTCGATCGGCGGCGACATCTCGCTCGGGACCGGCGGTGGGGGATTGCCCGCGATCCTCACGATCGGGGGCTACGGCGCCTACATTCAAGGTGCCCCGGAGCTTCGGACTCAGGCGGCAACCACTCCGGCGACGACCCAGCGTGCCGACGTCAGTTATTCCAACATTGGACTGATGCTTCGCCTCCATTATCCGATCAACAAAGTGGTCGATGTATCTGCGGAGTGGGACGCCAATATTCTTTCCTTGTTCGGGGACAAAAACCTGAATTCAAGGACGACGAGCCCATTGAAAGTTGGTGCGTACGTGAACCTCACCGATCGCGTCTATCTCCGAGGACAAGGGATTCTTGGTGGTTTTGGTGTTTCCGGGGGCAAGCTCGGTGGCCAAGGCGAACTCGGATTTCGATTTTAAGGAGAGGAGGCACTTGCTATGAACAAATCGCTTTTCATCGGCGCTTTCGCCTTCTCGCTCGCACTGCTTACGCCGGTACTCTCCTTCGCAGACGACGAGGACGACACGCCGCTCTATGGGGCCCACAGTGGTCGCCTCACTCTTCAGATTTTCCAGCAGTCGGGAACCGAACTTGGGCGGACCATTCCGCCCGTAGCCCCAGCCACAGCGCCGGTTGAAGCCGGTGGTTACTCGCGGCTTGGGGGTGGAATTGGAATTGACGGCGGCGGTTTTTTTGACAAGACGCGCTTTAAGACGCTCGTCGGTTTCGAAGGTTCCGCCTTCTTGGGCTATGCAAAGAAGCCGAGCTACGACAAGAACCCGCCTACTACCGGGCCGGCCGACGACAGCGGTGCTCTCTGAGGCTCCTCCCAAACCGATCACATTTCCGCAATCCGGTTACGCTGCCCGCCTC
>DYPH01000176.1 GCA_020720045.1 Sorangium cellulosum
TTCGCGAGGACGTGTCGCACTCCGAAAAGGAGATTCCGAGCAGCTACCTAGGAGACGGCAGCGACCTCGTGTAGCGTACCGCTCGTGGGTCAGCGCAGCTCAAGCGAGACGATCGTCGCGATCATTCAGGCGTTTTTGGTGCAGCGGACTTGGTCCCAAGCCGACCTCGCCCGCCACGTCGGCGTCGCGGTCCGTGTCGTCCGCGCCAAGCTCACCGAGCTGGAGCGGATGGGGATCCCCTTCGACAGTGAAGAAGATCATCCCCACGTCTATTGGAGCGTCCCGGCGAATTGGCTGCCGGGGGGAGTCGCCTTTGATCGCGAGGACTTGATCGCGCTCCTTCGACTTTTGAAGCGCGTCCCGGCTTCCCATTCGCGCGATGGACTTCTTGCAAAGATCGCCAATGCGTCTCGCGTCGGTGGCGGCCCGTTGCCGGCGTCGCCGCTCCGACTGGATCCGATGGAGGAGACCCAGCTCCCCCTCGTGGAAGATGCTCTTGCCCAACGCGCAGTTCTTCGATTTACCTATTTTTCTGCCAGTCGTGGCAACATGGAGGAGCGCGATGCGAGCGTCCATGCGCTCCTCCACGGGCCGCCGGCGCGCTTCGTGGCGACCTGCCACCGCGACGGGACGCTGAAGTGGTTTCGTGTCGACCGCATCTTCCACGCAAAGCTCCTTCTTGCCGGTTTCCGGCCGGCGGAAGACGTGAGCATTGATGAATTTCAAAAGCTCTCCGTGAGCGGCTTCAAAGGGGCAGAAGCGCCCCTCGAATGTGCGTTCGTCGTGCGCGATCCCGAGGCCCGTTGGGTCCGTCGAAATCTGCCGAGCCCTATGGAAGGGGAGACGCTCCCGAGCAACGCCCTCCGCGTGCGTGTGCGGACGGCCGCATTGGTGCAAGTTGCACGTTTTGTGGTCGGTCTCGGCGGCGCGGCGACCGTCGAAACGCCCCTCCTCGCCGCCCTTGTCCGCGAACTTGCGCAGGGGTCGCTGTCGGCGCTGGCGCCGGCCGCGCCGGCGGGCCGCCGATGAAGCTCGCCCGCCGACTCGAAAAAACAGTTGCTCGGATCGCACGGGATGATGCGGCCCGTCTCGACGACCATCCGCTCCTTCACACGCGCCGCGTCCAGAAGCTCGCCGCCTCTCCGCTCGGCTTCCTCCGGGGTACTGCTCCGTTTTTCTTTGCGCTTTTGCGAGGGCGTGGCGACGTTTCTGGCCTGGACGTCCCCGCCGCGAAGGGGAAGGGGTGGATCGTCGGCGATGCACACCTCGAGAATTTTGGATTGTTTCGGACGGAAAGTGGCAAAGATGTTCGCTTTGATCTGAACGATTTCGACGAAGTGACCGTCGGCCCGCATCGCTGGGACGTCCTCCGGCTGCTGACGTCGACGCTCCTCGTCGACGCCCTCCCGCCGTCGCGTGCGGTGCCGCTCGCTCGCGCGGTCCTTGCCGGCTACCTGGCCGGCCGCGCCGACGTCGACGATGGTGCATCTCCGCCCGATTGTGTCCTCGAGCTCCTTGCCCGTGCCCGCGCCCGGAAGGTGGGGGATCTCCTCGACGGCCGCGTCGAGGAAGGGCATTTTCTCCTATCTACACGGTATCTTGCGTTGTCGAAACGCGAGCGGCAAGCTGCCTTCGATGCCTTCTCGCGCTACGCGGAGCTCGCAAATCCCGACGCCTTTTGGGAGCCGGTCGACGCCGCGATTCGGGTCGCCGGGAACGGGAGCCTCGGCACCTACCGCGTCGCACTTCTCGCGCGCCGCTCTGGCAAGCACGAGCGGCTCTTCGAAATGAAGGGGTGTTCCTTGCATAGTGCAGCAATCGCAGCACCGATCGTCGCTGGCGACCGCGTCGCGAGCGGCACGCGCGCTCTACTGGGGACGAGCCCCTTCGGCTTTGGTACGGCGACCGTCGACGCCGGCCCCGGTCTGCGTCGGCCCGCCGTCTCTCGCGACGCCGATGCCCGCAAATTCGATGGCGATCGCGAACGGACGGGCCCCTCGTGCGTCGTGCGGCGGCTTACCCCCCAAGACGACAAGCTCACTGTATCGGCACTTAGTGTCCGTGAAGTACTCGATCTTGCACCCTATTTGGGCGTTCTTCTTGGCCGCGCCCATCGGCGTGCCGGCGCGAAAGAGGGAACGCCGTGGAGTAACTCTGTGCAACATGCACTGGTTGCATCATCCATCGAACTCGCCGCCGCCCATCGGGCCGCCCACGGCCATTACGTGCACCGGAAGGGCTAGGTGGGCCGGCCGCCCTTCGAAGAATTTGGTTGAGGTCCCGAGCGACTTCGCTACCCTGGCCTACTTTGCAGCGCGCCGCGACGGCGAGGAGAGCTTCGATGGCCCACGACGAGTTTGAAAAGAAGGGTGCTCCCGGCGCCGACGCGGCTGGCGGAGCGACCGTTTCGCGGCGTGGCTTTGTCGCCCAGATCGTCGTTGGCGCCACCATCTTGGTCGCCCCGTCGGTCGTGACGGCGGCCCCGCCCGGAGACGCCGAAGCGCTCCAAAAAGGGAAGGAAGATCCGGCGCCGAGCAAGTCGAGCTGGAATTTCCCGGCCCCGTCCCGTTCGTCGGACATCGTCCCGTCCCGCTCGCCGATTCCGCGCCCGTCGACGTCGCCGCTGCCGTCGCCGACCTCGCCCCCCCGTTCGGCGTCGCGCCCTTCCGGCAACGAAACGCCCGCGCCTGTGCAGCCGTCGTCGCCGGGCCGCGCCAAGTATTTCGACTTCTTCGGCTGACGATCCCGGCGGTCGGTGAAGATTTTCGTCTCGATCGCCGCCTACCGCGACCCGGAGCTCCCACCGACGCTCCGGGATCTTTTTTTGCGCGCCGCACATCCGAGTCGCCTGCGGGTCGTCGTCTGCGATCAGTACGGGCCAGAAGCGCCTGAATTTCCTGCCGACTTGGCATCGAATCCCCAGATCGAGCGGCTCGCGGTCCCTTGGCAGGAGAGCCGTGGGGCGTGTTGGGCGCGCGCGAAGATTCAGGAGGCGTACGCGGGGGAGGCCTTCTACCTCCAGCTCGACTCTCACCACAGGTTCGCCGAGGGCTGGGACGAGATCCTCCTCGAAGAACTCGCAAAGACTGGGCGCGAAAAAGCGATCTTGAGTGCGTATGTTCCGGCGTATCGACCGGCCATACCGTCGGAAGGTCGCCCTGAAGAACGCGATGCCGGTCCATTGGCTCTTCAGTTTGATGCGTTCCACACGAACGGGATCGTCGTCTTTCGTCCGTCGCAGTTTCTGAGCGATTACGAGGGTAAGGGCCCGATTGCCGCGCGATTCTTGAGCGGTCACTTCCTCTTCGCGCCGGGGGCGTTTGTTAAGGAAGTTCCCTATGATGGGGAACTCTATTTCATCGGTGAAGAGATCTCGCTCTCGGTTCGGGCCTTCCTCACCGGGTGGTATCTCTTTCACCCTTCTCGGGATGTCGTCTGGCACGAATACACGCGCAAGTATCGACCGAACAAACACTGGTCTGACCACGAAGAGACCGCCGTGGCGACCCCATGGTGGCAGCGGGATCGGGTGAGCAAGGAGAAGGTGCTCGCCCTCCTTCACGGGGTCGTGGAAGTGGGCTCCCCATCGCCCGCGACGCCGCTGCCAGCAAATTCGCAGGCGGCCGCGAACGTCCGGGCCGCCGGTGTGCGCACCCTCGCCGACTACGAGGCCTACGCGGGCCTCTCGTTCCGCCGCCATCGCGTGCATCCTGCAACCCTTGCCGGACTCCCGCCGCCGACGGTCGCTTGCGCCGGCTGGGAGGCGACCGGCTCCCGCTACGTCTTCACGATTCCGATCCCAGCGCTGCTTCGCGAGACGGTCGCAATGACCGAGGCGTGGATTCTCACCGTCCTCGATGACGCTGGCGTCGCGATCTATCGAAGCGAGGTCTTCCCGGAAGCGCTTGCCTATCCGCGCGAACATGCCGCGCAAATTCCGGTTGCCTTCGACAGCGCTTCCGCACCGGCCCGCTGGACGCTGCGAACCTTGCTCGCCGAAGCCCCCAACGAGCACGGGCACGTCGCCGAGGGGGCCATCTCTGTGCTGCCGGAGCCGCCGGAAGTCATCCTCGTAACGGCGTTGGTCGACCTGGGCCGCGGCGCGCTTTCCAATGGTTTTGCAAGGCCTTACGAGGACTACCTCGCCCAATTCGAGGCGCTGCTCGCTTCGCTTCGTGGGGGGACGAAGCTCGTCGTTTACCTCGCCCCGGATGACGTCGCCGCGGCGGCGCGGGTCGCAGCAGCGCAGGCGGCGGGCGTGACGGTCACTGTTCGCCCCTGGGCGGTCCGGCGGACGGCGCCGCTTGTCCCACGCATCGAAGCGCTCCGCACCGATCGGCGTTGGGCTGGGGAGGGCTGGCTCGCCCAGAGCCCCCAAGCGACGCTCTCCGGGTACCTCCCACTCGTCTTTGAAAAGTTCGCGCTCCTTGAAGAAGTTGCGAAAGAGTACGCCGGAAAAGGCCCCGCTGAAGCGATGAAAGCGACCTTTTTCTGGGTCGATGCGGCGCTGCCTCGAACGGTCGCTGCGGCGGGGCTCGCCGCGCTGGGCCGCGCCGTTCCCGAGGGGCAGCTCCGCCTATTTGCCTTCCCGTACCCGAAAGATACGTCAGAAATTCATGGATTTATTCGGGATGGGCTCACCCGGTTCGCGGGCGATTCCGTCACGCACGTCCTACGGGGCGGCTTTTTCGGCGGCGCCCCTTCGGCGATCACCGCCGGGGCGAGCGCGTTTTATACGCTCCTCGAAGAGACGCTCGACGCCGGCTACTTGGGGACCGAAGAATCGCTCTTCGCCATCTTGCATGCCCGGAAACAATCCCCCTTTCACGCCGTAACTGCCATCGGGCCCGATGGCTTGATCCCCGCCGCGCCGGGGGGGCGAATCCCCTTCGAATCGGCGCTCCCGTCGATGCCCGATCGGGTCGCTCTGCTGGCGGAAGCGCGTGCGATCGTCGCGCTTCCGCGGAGGAACGGCCCGGCAAACGTCGTCGTCCCAGACGGCGCAGCGGCGGCGCTCCTTGCGCGCTTCACCGAACCGGGCGACCTCCTCCTCCTCGCGCAGCTCTCCGATCGCGAGCCAACGAGCGCCTTCGTTACGGCCGCCGACCGGGAGCGGGCCTTTGCGACCCTCCTTCCGACCGCCGTCGCTGCCCCGGCGAACGTGGCGGCCTACGTGCAGACGGCGCGATCGCCATCGCACCTGTTCGTCCGCCCGCCGACGGTGGACGAGCCCTCCAAAGCAACTTCCGCGCTTTACGTGCTGACCTTCAACGCGCCAGATCAGTTCCGCCGTTGGGCGGAACGCGCCGCCGCCGTTCAGCCAGAGCTGCTTGCACCGATGGTCGTCCGGGTGCTCGTAAACAACTCAACCGATCGGCGTACCGACGACGCATATGACGAACTCTGCGCGACGTATCAGTTCCGGCAGGTTCGTCACAAGAATCTCGGAATTACCGGCGGAAGAATGGCAGCAACTCGCCACTTTCTCGAGGAATCGGAAGCCGATCAATTCTGGTACTTCGAGGATGATATGCTCGTCGCCGCCCCCTCCGGCGACCCACTCTGCAGAAACGGTTTTCGTCGCTTCGTGCCCGAACTTCCTTCGCTCGTGACCGAAATCTTGGCCAACGAACCGGGGTTAGACGGCCTCAAGCTTTCCTACACCGAACACTTCGGGTGTCACCAGCTCGACTGGTCCTTCGTCAACGCGACCCCGGAAGTTCGGCGTGACGAATACCCCATGGGGAGTGCGACGGTCGTTCGCACGATCCGTACCCACCGCGGCCTCCCCTACGCGCTGGGTGACATTTATTACTCCCATTGGCCGCTCGTGCTCACTCGCAGCGGCGCGAAGCTCCTCTTGGAAGGGGCCGATGCCGTGGCTACGGAAGCCGACGTAATGGACTACGTTCACCAGTGCCAGCGCACCGGAAAATTCGCGCTCGGCGTTTTGCTCGCATCCCCCATTGAGCACTCGCGTTCCAGCGATTACGACGCAAAACTACGCCGAGAGAGCTAGCACCCCTTCGGGCGGAGATTCGCTCGAAAATTCGTTAGAAATCGCTCTCCCGTTCCGAGGTGCTGCGCCCGTTCAGCTCATGCCCAAGGCTTCCATGCTCGAAGGGCTCGTCCGCTCAAGGATGGATCGGGCACGCCCAATTTCGGCGAAGGTGCCGTGCGCGAGGATGAGGAATTCACCCGCAGCGATCTGTTTTTCGTAGCGAACGACGCTGTTCTCGGGGACGCCGATGCTCGCGAGCGCCCCGCCAAGGATGCCAGCGCCGCCGCCGAGGGCTGCCCCTTCGAGGGCACCGACGAGCGTCGCGACGATCGGGCCGAGGACGATCAAGCTGCCAAAGGCCGGGATGACGAAGAGCGCAGAGCCGAACATGATTCCCCAGAGACTCCCCCAAAAAGCGCCATTCTTTCCCCAAAAGGCCATGCGGTCGCCCGTATTGTAAAAGCCAATCGGGCTCTCCTCCATTTGGAAGTCTTTGCCAAGGATAGAGAGCTTTTTCATGTCGTAGCCGGAGCGTTGAAGCTCGCGAACCGCAGCCTCTGCGGTTTCATGGGTGCGATACATGGCGACGACGGTATTCTCGGTGTTCATCAATCTTACGTTCCGGCGGCAAACGCAGAGCTCGGATCGAAACTGCGCGCCTAGTTACCCACAGCAAGTTAAGAACCAAACCCCACAGCGGCCATTTTCCACGCATCGATGGCGCGGACGGCCCTCGATGCTCAAAGCCGGTGGGGCATCTCTGCGTTGTGCGCACCCCGCTGAGGGGATTTGGTGAGCGACAAAGCGTGTGTTCCATCGAGAAGGCATCGATATTCCAGGCTACGGAAGACTTTTGGAAAATATCTTCTCGAATATTTTTGGCACGATATGTGTCTGGTTGACGTTCGTGAGAGACCATGGCGGTCCCTTACGAACCGATGGAGACGTTGATGAAAAATTCCCATGCACACGCGGAAATGACCGCGAAATCTGCTGTGCTCAAGCTCCTCTCCGACGACGAGATTGCGAAATTGAGTCAGCAAGAGGGCGGCCCGATGCTTGCCGAAGGGGAGGAGTACATCCACCTCGAGAATATCCATGGAGGCGTGCGCCGCATTCAGGAAAAGAACCCCGTAAAGATGGGGGAGATTCTCCCGCGCGGCGCCGTACGCGAGGCGACCTGGTCGGCCATCTGTGCCCTCGTCGCGGCGACGGCCCCCATGAACTGAGTGCCCCGACTTTGGGCGGACTCGGCACCGACCCAGTCGTCCTCACGGCGGGGTCGTGTCGTCCATCCTTGGAAGGGAAGTGTCTGTGCATAAAGCGGAACTCGTGCAACTCGATGCCTACTGGCGCGCTGCAAACTATCTGTCTGTCGGACAGATCTATCTGCGGGACAATCCGCTCCTTCGCGAGCCCCTTCAGCGGGCCCATCTGAAGCGGCGGCTTTTGGGGCATTGGGGCACGACGCCCGGACTTAACTTTATCTATGCGCATATGAACCGGGTCATCCGGTCGCGCGATCTTGAGGTGATGTACGTTGCTGGTCCGGGCCATGGTGGGCCCGGCGTGGTTGCAAATATCTACCTCGAAGGGGTCTACAGCGAGGTCTATCCAGAGATCTCTCGCGACGTCGACGGCCTGCGGCGCCTCTTTCGCCAGTTCTCGTTTCCTGGAGGAATTCCTAGCCACGTGGCTCCAGAAACTCCTGGATCTATTCATGAAGGTGGTGAACTCGGCTACGCGCTTTCCCACGCGTACGGAGCCGTGTTTGACAACCGAAACTTGCTGGTATGCTGTGTCGTCGGCGATGGTGAGGCCGAGACCGGCCCTCTCGCGACGAGCTGGCACTCCAACAAATTTATCAATCCCGTTCGCGATGGGGCGGTCCTTCCGATCCTCCACCTCAATGGGTACAAAATTTCGGGGCCGACCGTCCTCGCGCGGATTCCTCGCTCCGAGCTGAGGGAACTCTTTCGCGGTTACGGGTATACGCCGTACTTTGTCGAGGGGGACGACCCCGCCGTGATGCACGCGCAAATGGCGGAGACGCTCGATCGCGCCTGCGCAGCGATCGCGGACATCCAGCGGGAGGCGCGCGCCGACGGTTTCACGCGGCGCCCCGCCTGGCCGATGATCGTTCTCGCGAGCCCGAAGGGGTGGACCGGTCCGAAGATTGTGGATGGAAAACCGGTGGAAGGGACGTGGCGCGCCCATCAGGTGCCGCTCGCAAACTTGGACGACGAGGGGCACCTGCGCGCCCTTGAGAGTTGGCTCCTCAGCTACAAACCCTCGGAACTTTTCGAGGAAAGTGGCGCCCTCCGGGCCGACCTCCAAGCATTCGCGCCGAGCGGCGACCGGCGGATGGGGGCAAATCTCCACGCCAATGGCGGTGCGCTGTTGCGGCCCCTCGCCCTCCCGCCGATCGCGGCCTACGCGGTGACCGTCCCCGAGCCGGGCCGCTCAAGCGCCGAGGCGACGCGCGTCCAAGGCGGGTTTATTCGCGACGTTATCTCCAAAAATCTAAATAGTTTTAGGGTTTTTAGCCCCGACGAGACCGCCTCCAATCGTTGGGGGGCCGTCTTCGACGTGACCGACCGCGCATCGGTCGCCGAGCATTTACCGACCGATGAGCACGTTGGACCGGACGGGCGCGTCCTCGAAATGTTGAGCGAACACCAGTGCCAAGGGTGGCTGGAAGGATACCTCCTCACGGGACGGCACGGGTTCTTCTCCTGCTACGAGGCGTTCATTCACATCATTGATTCGATGTTTAACCAACACGCAAAATGGTTGAAGGTGAGTCGAGAAATTCCGTGGAGAAGGCCGATCGCTTCACTGAACTATCTGTTGACCTCACACGTTTGGCGCCAGGACCATAACGGGTTTAGTCATCAAGATCCGGGTTTTATCGATCATGTCGTGAACAAGAAATCAGAAGTGATTCGTGTTTACCTTCCGCCGGACGGAACGTGTCAACGCGTTTGAGACAGTGCTGTTAGGAATTCAATGTCGCC
>DYPH01000042.1 GCA_020720045.1 Sorangium cellulosum
TGCTTTGATCACATCCCGTGTAAATTGCAATTCCGAGCAGCTACCTAGGACCGCCGCCACGAAGCGCGCGGAAGAGGTGGGAATCGTGGAGGAAAGATCGGCGCGCAAGAATCGTTGGGGGCTGGTCGGCGACAACCTTTGATCTACAACGGCGCGCATGCGCTTCGACCGCCTCGCCGAAACCCTCCGCCCCGCCCACGAGGCGCTCGTCGCCCATCCGCTTTACCGCTCCCTCGACGATCGCGGCCGCCTCCAGCGCTTCATGGCGGTTCATGTTTTCGCCGTGTGGGACTTCATGAGCCTCCTCAAAGTCCTCCAGCAGCGCCTCACGACGGTGACGACGCCATGGATGCCGCCCCGCCACCGGAAGGCAGCCCGACTCGTCAACGAGATCGTCCTTGGCGAAGAGACCGATGAGGTCAAACCAGGCGTCTTCATGAGTCATTTCGAGCTGTATCTTGCAGCGATGAAAGAGGTCGGTGCCGACGGATCGGCCATCGAAGGGTTCCTCGGGACGCTCCAGGCGGGGACGTCGATCGACGAGGCGCTGCGGGGCGTCGAGCGCGCGGGGACGGTGCCAGGCGTCGCCCCATTTGTCGCAACGACGTTCGCGCTCGCCGGGGGGACGACGGAAGCGGTGGCGGCCGCCTTCCTCGTCGGTCGCGAAAAGCTTGTGCCCGAGATGTTCGAAGAACTATTGCGTGGAACCGCCGGCATCGACGCGCCGAATTTTCGTTTGTATTTGGAGCGACATGTCCATTTGGATGGTGAACAGCACGGACCGATGGCGGTCGAGCTACTGACGCTGCTCTGCGGCGACGACGACGTCCGCTGGGGGCACGCCGAGCGGGCCGCCCGGGAAGCGCTCGCCGCACGAAAAGCCTTGTGGGACGCCGTCCTGGCCGCCGGCTAACAAACGCCGAAGTTGGGCAGAAAGGATCCTACGGGCGTTCCGTACCTATTTCTTGAAGCACGCCTGCATGCAGCGCGCGTAGGGGCCGCCACAATCGGCGCGTCCACCGCCGTGGGTGTCGACGAGGCGGGCCGTCTGGCAGACGTGGAAGCCGCCGGCGCACGCTTCCATGCAGGCCGATTTCGGGAGGGGCGGCGCGGCCTCGGAGGCGGCGACGGAGACCACCGGGGCGACCGGCGCGAGTCGCGCGGGGGGCGGCGCATCGGCGCTCGTCGGGGCGGGCGTGGCAACCCCAACGCCGAGCGCCTGGCCAGGGACCGCGAGCATGAGCGCTTCGTCGGTCGGCGCCACGGCGACGTCGTGAAGGCGCTTCTCGCGGGTCTCCGCGTAGGCAATTCGGTCGCGATTTTGGCCGGTTGCGTAGCGGGCACGCCATTCTCCCCAGCAGCGCTCCTTCGCGTCGCGGGCGACGTCGGCGTGCTCATCGAGGGCGTAACAGTGCTCGAAGCGCGCTTCGCCTTCGTAGGTTGACTGGAAGCTCGCCCCGCAGCCGCTGAGGGCCGCCACGACCCCGAGCGCCCCGATACCTCCGAGCGCACGCGCGCGCGAAGGCGAAGAGGCTGGGATCGAGCTCGGCTTGCGCATTGTGGGGCGCATCGTTCCAACTACGGAAGGTTTCCGCAAGAGGAAGGGGGTGTTCCACGCACTTTCCCTTTACCTACGCGGGTGAGTTTCCTATGCCCCGCCCGCGATGTTTACCGGGCTCGTCGATGCGCAGGGAGTTCTCCGCGCCCGTAAAATTGCGGGCCGTGGCGGCGCACGTCTCACGATCCATGCACCCTACACGGATATCGTCCTTGGAGAGTCGATCGCGGTCGACGGCGTCTGTCTGACCGTCGACCGTATTTTGGCAACCGGCTTCGAGGCCGACGCATCTTCAGAAACGCTGGAGAAATCGACGCTCGGCGGGGAGGCCATCGCGGCGACGATGAACCTCGAGCGGGCGATGCGCGCCGATGGGCGCTTCGGCGGACACATCGTCTCCGGACACGTCGACGGCGTGGGCCACCTGATGCGCCGCGAACCGCTTGGGAACGCAGAGAAATTCGTCTTTTCCATGCCGAAGGAATTGGCGCGCTTCATCGCCGAAAAGGGGAGCATCACGATCGCCGGGACGAGCCTCACGGTGAACGAAGCCGGCACCGAGCACTTCGCCGTCGCGGTCATCCCGCACACCGGCGCGCGGACGAAGCTCGATGGGCTCGCCGCCGGCGCCGCGGTCAACCTCGAAGTCGACGTTGTGGCTCGCTACCTCGCACGTTTGCTCGCGTTTGGTGCGCCGTCCGCCGCTGCGGGCGGGGCCGCTGGGGAATCTTCCGACGACGCGTGGCGCTCCCGCCTCGCCGCACTTGGCTATCTGTGAGGTCCGCGATGTCTCAGGAAAACGATACCGAACTCCACGCCCGCGTAACCGCCGCCATCGCCGACATCCGTGCCGGCAAGATGGTGATCGTCGTCGACGACGAAGATCGCGAAAACGAAGGGGATCTCACGATGGCCGCCCAGTTCATCACCAAAGAGGCGGTGAACTTTATGGCGACCTGGGGGCGCGGGCTCATCTGCCTCACGCTCACCGAAGAGGCGGTCGAGCGCCTCGGTCTCCCGCTCATGGCCGTCCCCGGCCACGGGCAGCCCCAGCTCGGCACCGCGTTCACGGTCAGCATCGAGGCGCGCCACGGCGTCACCTCCGGCATCAGCGCCGCCGATCGCGCCCACACCATCCGCGTCGCCATCGACCCGAACAGCCGCCCCGCCGACCTCGTGACGCCGGGCCACGTCTTCCCGCTCCGCGCCCGCCGCGGCGGCGTGCTCGTCCGCACCGGGCACACGGAAGGTTCCGTCGACCTCGCACGCCTCGCCGGCCTCGATCCCTCGGGAGTGATCTGCGAGATCATGAACGACGATGGCAGCATGGCGCGCATGCCGGACCTTGAGAAATTCTCAAAGAAACACGATCTGAGAATCGTCTCGATTGCCGATTTGATCCAGTACCGCGCCCTCTCGGAACGCCTGGTCCGGCGCGTTCAAGAGGGGAAGATTCAATGGGAGGAGAACGGCTCCACCTGGCGCGCAGTTCTCTACGAAACCATGACCGGCGGGGTCGGCATGGAGAACCGCGACAACGACGGCCGCTCCGACGGGCGTGAGCGCCAATTCGTCGCGCTCGTCAAAGGGGAAATCGACGGTAGCAAGCCGACGCTTTGCCGGGTTCACACCGGCGCGCTGATGCCCGACCTCTTCACCTCGCTGCGGACCGACGCCGCGACGCCCGATCCCCGCAGCGGAGCGCGGCTTCGTCAGGCGCTCGCGCAAATTGAGCGAGAGGGTTCGGGCATTTGCGTCTATCTGCCGCCGCGCGGCTCCCTTGCCGACGACTTCGCGCGCCTCGTCGGGCGCTCCGAGGAGACGCCGGCGCCGCGCACGGGGGAGGACGGCCCGCTCCGCGAGTTCGGTCTTGGCGCGCAAGTCCTTGCCGATCTTGGAGTAAAGCGCCTCCACCTGTTGACGAACAATCCCCGCAAGATCAAGGGGCTCGGTGGCTTTGGTCTCGTCGTCGAGGGGGCAGTCCCCCTTGAGCCGCTCCCCACGAAGTCCTGATTTCAAACGCCGAATCCATCCAAGGAACTGACGATGACCACCCTCCTCGAAGGCAAGCTTCAAGTCCCGCAAGGGGCGCGTATCGCGATCGTTTCTGGTCGCTTCAATCACTTCATCGTCGATCGTCTCGAAGACGGAGCGAAGGACGCGATTCACCGCCACGGCGGCGATCTCAACCTCGTGACCGTCGCAAAGGTGCCGGGCGCGTGGGAAATTCCGTTGGCGGTGAAACGCTTTGCCGCCTCCGGCAAGTTCGATGCGGTTATCGCTCTCGGTGCGGTGATCCGTGGGTCGACCCCCCACTTCGACTACGTCGCCTCCGAAGTCTCGAAGGGGATCGCGCACGTTTCTCTGGAGCATGGGATTCCGGTCGCCTTCGGTGTGCTCACGGTCGATTCGATTGAGCAGGCGATTGAGCGTGCGGGAACGAAGGCCGGGAACAAGGGCTGGGAAGCGGCAACTGCCGTCATTGAGATGGTCTCGCTGCTCGCCGGCATGAAAGAGGCGGGGCTCTGATGACCCGTCCTGGCGTAACCGGTGCCCGTCGTCGCGGTCGCGAGGCGGCCCTCCAGATTCTCTTCGGCGTCGAGCTCGCAGGGACGACGGCCACGCGCGCAACCGACCACTATTACAAGGCTTTCGATGGAGAGCCCGAAGGTCGCGATTACGCGCGCGTCCTTGTTGAGGGGGTCGAGTCGTCGCTCGCAAGCCTCGATGAGGCGGTCCAAAAGGCGTCGGTCCATTGGCGCCTGGAGCGCATGGCCCGCGTCGATCGGAACTTGCTCCGCATTGGCGCCTACGAAATCCTCCACCAGCCCGACGTCCCGGTCGCCGTCCTCCTCGACGAAGCGATCGAACTCGCAAAGCTCTACGGAACCGAGGATTCGCCGGCATTTATCAATGGGGTTCTGAACCGCCTCGCTGAAGATGCGGGTCGCAAGGAAGCGAGCACGCGGGACTCTTCGCCCCCCTCGCGCAAGAAGCGCTGAATGGTCGATTCGCGGCACCGGGCCAGCCTGGAATTCGCGAACGCGGGGCGGACGCTCGCGACGCTCCCGCGGGATCTCCGTGCCCTGGAGGGGGCGGGCCCTGTTGGGCTCGCTGCCGCGATTTTTTCCGATGAACGACCGCTCCTTGGCGTGCCATCGCTCGTCGATTTTCGACTTGCGGGGCGCCTTGGCCAGGCGCTTCGGACCGGCGCATTGACAGGCGCCTTCGGGGAGAGATTCCTCATGCCCCTCGGGCGACGTGTCGCCGTCCCCTGGCTGCTCCTTGTCGGGCTTGGTCCCCGAGCAAGCTTCCATGAAGACCGGGCAGAAGCTGCCTTTGAGTCGCTGTTTGATGCCATCGACGGTCTCCAATGGGCGACCGCCGCGATCGAACCGCCGGGGCTCGCTGCCGGCCTCACGACCGACGACCAGGCGCTGTCCCTGTTCGGTCGCTTCGGCGCGCGGACCGACGGAATTTTCCTCGTTTTGCCGCCGCGAGCCGCCACCCAGGAGCGCACGAGCACGCGGGCTCCTGGTAAAGTGGCTGCGACGAACGATGGCGGGAAACCGGGGCGACGGTTCCGTCCGTGACTCGGGAATCTTCCGCAAAATCGGTACGTTTCACCGGTGCGGAGGTCGCGGGGTTCTTTGCCGTCGATCCGAAGACGATCCACAATTGGGTCGCGCGAGGGGCGCTTGCCGGCGAATACACGGAGGGGGGCCACCTTCGGGTGCGGCGGAGCGCGGTCCTCGCGACGGCGAAGCGCTTTGGCCTGCCGGTCCCGCGGGCCGTCCTTGCGCCGGCGGTCCGCGTCGCGCTCGCCGTCATCGATCCGACCGCCGCCCGCCTCGCCGAGCGCGCGCTGACGCCCCCCTCGGCCTTTTCGGTCACCCGTTACGCGCACCCCTTCGACGCGCTCGTCGATTTCGTGCGCGGCGAACCGGAAGTGCTCGTCGTCGACCCAGCGGAAGCCGCGTTTTTGCTCGCGTTAGCGGCGGAGCGCATGCACCACCTCCCCTTCCCTACCCCGCCGCTCCTTGTGGCGTTTGGCCGCGACGGCGCCCTCCTCGAAGGGTACGCCGGGGTCGCCACTCACGCGGAACCGGGGAAGTTGCGCGGGGCCGTACTCGCCGTCCTTGGTCTTGGCGAGTAGCGCCCCTGCGCGTCCGCCCGGAGTCGCCGAAGGCGATGAGGAAACGGCGCGCAGATCTCCAAAGCCGCGCTACTTGCCCTGCCGGTAGGCGAGGACGGCGTTGACCATCGCGTCGGCGAGGCGATCTTTGTAGGCGTCCGAGCTGAGACGACGCTCTTCCGTTTCGTTGGAAATGTAGCTCGTTTCGAAGAGGACGCCCGGCATTCGCGCGCCGACGAGCACATAGAAACCGGCATTCTTCACGCCACCATCGACGACATCTGCGTAGCTTCCGCTGAGCGAGGCGAGCGCGCTCGTCTGGAGAAGTTGGCCAAAGCGGTGGGAGCGTGTCGCGCCATCGGACATGCGCATATCGGCGAGAATCTCGGAGAGCTCGCGCGTCGCCTTTTCGGTGGTCGCGTTCTCCCGGGCGGCGAGGCGGCTCGCCATGTCGCTGGATGCCGTGTCGAGGACGTAGCTTTCAATGCCGTGGCGCGATCGGTTCTCGGCAGCGTTGCAGTGAATGGAAAGGAAGAGGTCGGCGCTGACCGCGTTGGCGCGCGCAGTGCGCTCCTCGAGGGCGACGTAGCTGTCGTCTTCTCGGGTGAAAAAGACACGAATTCCTCGTGCTACGAGGCCGGTCGCCACCCGCTTGGAGAGGTCGAGGGTGACGTCCTTCTCGTGGAGGCCGGTCGGCCCGATCGCGCCCGGATCGCTCCCGCCATGGCCCGCATCAATGACAACTTTTTCGACGGCACGACGCGCAGCATTCGATGGAGCGGTGCGGGCAAGATCAAGAACGACGCGGTAGGGTTCCGTCAGATGAAAGACTTTTCGATAGGCCTTGCCCGAAAGACCAATCGCAATTCGGGCGCCACTCTTGGTCTCTTCAAGGCGGAGTCCGGTCGCAATCCCGGTAAGCTTCTTTTGCTCAGCGTGCCCGGTGGAGAGCTCCGTCGCCTCAAACTCTAATGTCGTTTCGAGCACATTCCCGAGCGCAAAATCGGCTGCTTTGTAGGCGACCGGCTTGTCGAGATAAACGACGATACGCGCCGTTTCTTCACCAACGGTATGCTCGACGCGCGTGATATGCGCCTGCCCCTTCGTCGAGAGATCAATGGCGATCCCTTCGAGGGCCAGCGCGGCGCGGGCGGCATCGAGCTCGGCGTCGCTCGGTCGGAGGGCTCGAAAGGCGGCGAGATCTTCGGTGAGTGCACCGACGCAGACGGAAGGTTCCGAATTAGCTTGTTTTTTGGACGAAGCCCGCGCCTTTGCGCGCTCCAAGAGGCGGAAGAGCGCCACGTAGGTCTTGCGTCCGTCGGAGGCGAGTTCCCCTTCGAGGCGTGCGCCGTCGCGGGCTGCCTCGCACGTGCCTTCGAAGGGGCGGTCGTTGGCGGCCTCCGTGTAGGCGGCAAGGGCTCGTTGACCGTCGGATTCTTTGTGGGTTTCCCGGTAGAGGCGCTCGGCGAGGTGGGCTGCGCGGAGGAGCGCTTCGGGGCGTACGTCGCTTGTGCGGGCGCTGGCGAGGCGCCGCTCGACGAGCGTCGCGAGCGGGCCGCGGGCAAGCGTCGTGTGACGGTCGAGGACAGCCGCTTCGAGGGGGCCGTCGTCGGCGGTAGCGGTGACCGACGCGTCGACGAGATTTCCTAAGGGAGTCGGGCCTTTGGAGCATGCCGCCAGGAGGGCCACAACGGCCCATATCCCGACGCGACGCGCTCCAAACGGACGGGCACGGAGCGGGAGAGTTCGGTGGCGCGCCGTCGACGGATTCATCGGTGGGGCCTCGGAACGTAGTCGAAAAAAGTCGTCGCGCGCACCGGGAAGGTTCACGAAGCGGTGCAAGAGCCGGGTAGGCTGCGACGCCCAGGAGTGTGGATGCGACGACGCATCGCAGGCAAACGATGGCAAACGCGCGCTACGAAGACCGAGAGCTAGGCACCGTTTTTCCGAATGCTTCCGCGATGGTACAGAGCTACCTTGACCGCTTTGCCAAGCGGGTCGGCCGGCAGACGCCGGTGCTCGATGCGCAGGGGGAAGCGTCGATGCCGCGGGGCTCGGCGCGGGTGCAGATCCAGGTCCTTGAGGACCATGGAGTCCTCCTGCTGACCGCGGCCGTGCTACCAATTCCGAAAGCAAATCGGGAAGTTCTCTATCGACGCTTGCTGGAACTCTCCTTCCTCGCGACCGCCGATGCCGCCTTTGCGATCGACGCAAAGACCGACGAGGTCTTCGTACGTGCCCTTCGGCGCCTTTCGAGCCTCGACTACGAGGAATTCGCCGATCTCCTGGCGACGGTGGCGAAGGTCGCCGACGAATGGGACGACAAACTTCGCGCCGAATTCCCCGCCTGACGCCCGTCACCACAATTTCACGGCGACGGGGAGGATCGATTTCGAACGCTGTGTTACCGATCGCGGGACATGGTTGACGCACGTCGTCGTCGCGCCGCTCGTGCTGCGCAGGAGTCGCCGGGAGAGTTCCCGGAGTCGAACATTCGCGCAATTTCGGCCGCGGAGCGCTCAGGAACGCGCCCCGCTGCCGGCGAACCGTTGAACTTGCAAGCACCGAAAATTCCTCGTCCTCCGCGGCTCCCCCTGCTGCCGGAAGAGCGGAACGCGGCGACGCCGATCGACGCGCCGCAACCGCGGGGGCAGGAGCTCTCGTTTTCGCCGTTGGCGGTGCTCGCTGTGGCGGTCTTTGTCGCTGGTGCCGTCGGCTTTGGAACCTGGCGCCTCCTCCACCGGGAACCTCTCGCTATTTCCGCTGTAGGAGCTTCCGGAACGTCGAACGGGGGACCCCCGCCGTCCGAGCTGCGGCACTGATGCTCCCGTCGGAGCGGTCGAGAATGGCGCGGGCAAGTGCCGGCGTCAGGCCGGAACGCGCCTCTTCGCGGGCGCGGCGGATCGCGCGGTCGATATGGGGCGCTTCAATACGAATAGGCGCGTCGCGGCGCCGCAGCGGCTCGCGGAGTTCGTGAATCCCGGTTGCTTGGGCGCGTTCCGCGTTTGCGGCGCGACGATCGTCCTCCGCCAAGTGGGCGGCACGAATCAGGGTATTTCGGAGATCACGGACATTTCCGGGCCAATCGTGGGCGGCGAGCTGACCGACGGCAGCTGGCGCGAGAACGCGACGGCCGATTTCCGGTTCCATCCGTCCAAGAAGGTCACGGGCGATGGCGGGGATGTCGCCGCGACGATCGCGTAAGGGCGGGAGTTCAATCACAAATACTTCGAGGCGATGGAAGAGATCTCGGCGAAACTTCCCTTCTTCCACGCACTCGTCAAGCGGGACGTGGGTCGCGGCGACGACACGAGCGTCGCTCTCTTCCCCACCACCGGCAGCGCCGATGCGTCGGACCTGGTAGCCGTCGAGGGCTCGAAGCAATTTCGGCTGCGATTCGAGGGGCAGCTCGCCGATTTCATCGAGAAAGAGCGTGCCGCCACGCGCGTCGATAAATGCGCCATTTCGCTGTTTGACAGCGCCCGTAAATGCGCCGCGCTCGAAGCCAAATAGCTCTGAGTCGACCAGATGTTGGGGGAGTGTTGCGACATTGATCGGAACCCACGGCCCCTCGCAGCGCGCCCCTTCGGTGTGGAGCGCCCTGGCGACGAGTTCTTTGCCCGTTCCGGTTTCGCCGAGGATGAGCACCGGCGCAATTCCGCGAGCGAGTCTGCGGACTTGGCTGGCGACGCGTCGCATGGCCGTTGAACCGCCGATAAGGCCGGGGAGCGGCGCGGCCGGCTCCGGCTCGCTGTCGAGGGTGCTCGCGTCGAAGACGGTCAGCGTGGTCGCGCCAAGCGTGACGACGGTGCCAGGCCCCGCCCAGGCCTCAAGTACGCGCGCGCCGCCGGCGTAGGTGCCGTTCTTTGAGCCGAGATCGCGAATAAATAGGGAACCTTGGCGCTCGACGACCTCGCAATGACGGCCGGAGACGGTCTCGTCGACCACGCGCACGTCGGCGGTCCGCGATTGGCCGAAGACGATCGGCGTGCTGCCGATTGGAATCCGCCGCGAACCGGTGTCGTCTTGGACCTCGATGCAGTGGGAAACTTTTCGCTCGTAGCGGGGGATTTCGAGCGTCGGATTGGAGCGCGTACCGGTTTGATCTTCCATCGGGTTCCTGGGTGCTTCCCGGTGGCGAAAGTCAGGACTGTCCCGATCGCTCCAAGGTGCCAGCGCCTTTCGGCCGGAGAGCGCGATCTGTTGCGAAAAAAAAAGGGCCCGAAGGCCCTTTTTTTCAGTTTGGGAAGCGTTTCCGCCTCTCCACTCACTCCTGCCCGATGGCGATTCCAAGGTTCTTGCGGAGCGCAAGGTAGGGGTCGCTGACCGAGAAGACGATAAGTTCCTTGAGCTTCTCCGACGGCGAGAGGTCGCCGGGGAGTTGGGGCTCGGCGGCAATGATCTTCTTCGCGATGTCGAGGTCGCCGCAGAGGACGAGACCGGCGCGCGCCGCAGTGACTTCGACCGCCTGGATCCAGCGCTTGAGGTCGGCCTTGGCGCCGTCCTGGACGAACTTCTGAACGACGACCTTAAGGCCTTCGCGCTGAAGCGGCTGCATGAGCTGGGCGAGCTGCTGGGCGGTTGCAGTGACCGCCTGGGCCATGTCCGGCGGGACGGCGAAGTCGGGGAGGATCACCTTGATCGCCGAGAAGAGCATCAACTTCAGCTCGGCGAGCGTCGGGAAGAGGTTCTTCATGTAGTGCTCGCCGCGGTAGGTGGCGAGGTGCTTGCCGACGATGAACGTGAGCTCCTGGGGCGTGAAGCCGGTGAGCACCGTCTGACCAGCGACGGAGGCGGGCGGCGCCGTCGGGACGGCCACGAGGGCCCCCTGAACGTCGTTGCGGAGGTAGAGGTCGGGCGCCTGGACACCGAGGACCGTCGAAGCCCAGAAGAAGGTCTTCGAGAAGGTGACGGTGCTCTGGGCCGGGTCCTGCTTCTGGGCCGGATTGAGCGCCGGGAGCTTCCGCTCGGCCTGGAGGCGACGGGTGTTGGCGACAATGACCGCCGGCGTGATCATTTCGAAGATCTTGCCGATGTAGAGGTTCTCGTCCTTGTGGAAGAGGTTGCGAACCCACTGCTCGTTGTCGAGGCGGTTCTTCACCTGGACCATGCCGCGCTGGCGGTACTGCTCAAAGAAGCCACGTTCTTCGTCGTCGGCCTTGCCGAGGAAGGAGAGAGCGGCGCACAGCGTCCAGGCGCGGTCGTAGTCGTGGATGCGGAGAGCGAGCCGGTAAAGGCTGCGGTACGCATCTTCCTTCATCGGATCCTTTTCGAGGAGCGTGAAGTATTCCGCGCGGGAATTCTCGACCTGATCGGTCACTTCATAGAGCTCGGCGAGGATCTGACGCTCGGTCGCATCTTCCGGCTTTTCGCGGGTCGCCATCTTGAACGCTTCAATGGCGCTGTTCGCGTCCTGAAGGCGGTCGCGGTAGATGAGACCGAGGCCGTGCCAGAGGCTGTACGAGAGGTCGGCGTTCTGGACGTTCGCCGTCGCGAGACGACGGAGCATCTTGCGGTACGCGCGTTCGAGCTGCTTCCAATCCTTCGTATCGGTAAGGATTTTGTTGATGCGCTCGAAGGCTTCGAGACGGTTCGGGTTCGCGTCGAGGGACTCGTTAAAGAGCTCGATGGCGCGGTCGGTGTCGTTGAGCTTGTCGGCGTCGCGGTAGAGCTGCGCCATTGTGAAGAGGAAGATCGCCTTGCGGGCCGGCTCCTTCTCGATCTCGCTCATTGCCTGAAGAACATCGGCCATAGAGCCCCAGTTCTTGACCTGCGGATAGAGCATCAACAGGCGATTGAGGAGGGGGAGGTCGCTCGGTTTGAGATCCTTCGCCTCTTCGAGCGCTTCGATCGCCTTGGCGATGTTCTTCTCCGACTTCTCCCAGACATCGGCGATGTCCGAAAGCATGTCGAAGCGCTGGTCGCCGTCCATGACGTCGTCGAGGATCATCCGCTTGAAGGCGACGACTTGCTTGAAGTCCTTCGCGTCCGAGTAGATGGCGACGAGCGCATCGAGGGTCGGGCGGTGGCCCTGGAGGATTTCGAGGGCCTTGTCGAAGTTGGCAATCGCCTGCTTCGGCTGCCCCTGCTCGCGCTTGATCGAACCGAGCTTGAAGTAGACTTCGGCGCGGGCGTCGGTCTCTTCTTCCCCGAGGGAGGTGAGTACCTTCTGGAAGTTCGTGAGCGCGCTGGCCCAGTCCTTCAGGCGGAAACTGACCTCGGCAAGACCGCGAATCGTTTCCTGATTCGTGAGATCGAGCTGCTGGGCCGTCTGGTAGGCCTTGAGCGCCCTTTCGTCCTTGCCGAGGGCTGCGGCGACCTTTCCGAGCTTCGACCAGAGGTCGTGCTGCTCGGCGCGATCGCGCTTGCCGGCCTTGCGGGTGAGGGCGTCGAGGAGCGGCTCGGCCTTCGCCCACTGTTCCGTCGCGACGTAGTCGGCGACGAGCGGGACGGCGGCGTCTTCATTCTCCACGTCGGCTTCGAGGGCCGATTCCCAAGCAAGAACAGCACCTTCGTGCTCACCGAGCATCTCCTCGCGGAGACGCCCAAGTTCAACGAGGAGGCGGGCACGCTGGCGGGGGGCCTGCGTGTAGCTCTGCTCCTGGTCGATGTAGCGGGCCGCCTTGTCGTAGTCGGCGTTGTCCATCGCGATCTGGCGGAGCGCGCCGAGCGTGAGGAGGTGGGCCGGGTCGAGGTCGAGGGCGAGCTCGTAGCGGTCTTGGGCAGCGACGCGATCGCCGAGCTTCTCGTCGAGGACCTTGCCGATGCGATAGAAGGACTCGACGCGCTGGGCCGGGTCGGGCGTGAGGTCGGCGACACGCGTCATGAAGTCGACGGCGGAGCTGGCGTCCCCCTGCTTGTCGTAGAGCTTCGAGAGGGCGTCGAGCGCCGGGACGTTCTGGTCGTCGAGGTCGACGATGTTCCGGTAGGCGTCGATCGCGCGGTCAACGTCGTCGAGCTCGCCGGCGTAAACCTGCGCAATTGAACCGTAAAGCTCAACCTTCGTCTGGCGCTCAAGCGTCGCCGTGATGTGGCGCTCGTAGGCGTTAATGAGGTCGTGCCACTGGCGGAGGCGACGGTAGTTGCGGGCGAGGGCGACGTAGGCCGCCTCGTGGTTCGGATCAATGTCGACGACCTGCTCCAAGCGGGCGGCAGCGACATCGGCCTTCACGAAGTGGGTCTCGTGGATCGTCGCGAGCTGCATCAAGAGCTCGATGCGTTCGCGTTCGGTCTCGACGACCTCTAGCTCCGCTTCGAGAATCTTAACAAGTTCGCTCCACTGGCCGAGCCCCTCGTAAACGCGGGCGAGGCCGCGCATGGCGGAGATGCTCGCCGGGTCGATCTCGAGGACCTCCCGGTAGGTCTCGGCGGCGCGGGGGAGCGCCTGCGGGAGTTGCTCGTAGAGCCCACCGATGCGGAGCTTCGTCTGGGCGATGACCTCGGGCTCGGTGAGCGCGGGGACCTTCGCGACGAGGACTTCGGAGAGCTCGCGGTTCGCGCCGCGCGCTTCGTAGATCCGCTCGAGATTGGAGAGCGCGGCGAGGAAGTGGGCGTCAATCTTGAGCGCCCGCTGGAAGTAGTCGATCGCCTGATCGGTCTGCCCCATCCGCCCGTCAAGAAGTTCGCCGAGCTCGGTGAGGACCTCTTTGCGGTCCCCTTCGCTGACGGCGACGTCGAGGGCGCGCTGGAGCGTCGAGCCGTACTGTTGCCAGTTCGCCCCCTTGCGATAGAGCTGGGCGAGCTGGCGGAAGGCGCCGACATTGTTCGGATCGAGGGTGACGATCTGCGTGTAGTAGGGCTGCGCGTGCTCGGGGTGACCGAGGTCGTCGCCGTACCACTTGGCGAGGTGGAGGCAGAGGCGGACCTTCCGGGCCGGCTCCTGAGTGGCCTTCAACCAGGCCTGCACCATCGTGATGAGCTCGCCCCAGCGACCGGTCGCCTGGGCCATCTTCTCGAGGTATTTCGTCGTCTTCGTGTCGAAGATGTCGATCTCGAGCGCCTGGGAGAGCGCATCGAAAGCCTGCCCCTTGTCGTCGAGCTTCTCTTCGAAGACGCCGGCGATCTTACGGAGGAGCTCGGTGCGCTCCTTGTCCTCGTCGCGGGTGTCGAGGCGACCGAGGTAGAGCTCGATGAGCGGCTCCCAGCGGTTGGCTGCGATGTGCAGCTTCTCGAGCTCAGCGAAGGCTTCATCGTGGGCCGCGTCGGCCTCGATGATCTTCTGCCAGGCATCCGTCGCCTTGTCCGGCTCCTCGAGGGTCTCCGTCCAAAGCATGGCAACGCTTCGGAATTCGGCGATCTTCGCGGCGACGTCTTCGAGCGCTTCCGCGCGTTGCATCTTGACGTCGATGACGTCGACGATGCGCTCGTCGGCCCGGTAGATCGCTTCGAGGGCGTCGTAGGCTTCGAAGTCGGCGCCGGTCTCGAGGAGGTGGCGCCAGGCTTCGGCGGCGTCGAAGGGCTGCTCAAGGGAGCCGCCGTAGGTCTTGCCGAGTTCGCGATAGAGTTCGCGGAGTTCGCCGCTGTCGATCGTGCCTGCGGCGCGGTCGATGAACTGATGAATCGCGGTGACGAGCTCCTGGGCGTCGGCCTGCCGGCGGCGAATCGCGCAGATCGCGCGGAGCGCCTCGAGGTTCGCGTAGTCGACGTCGAGGACGCGGGTCCAATCCTCGTAGGCGAGGTCGTCCTGGGTGAGCTTCTCCGTGAACGTCCGGGCGCGGCGCGCGAGGATTTCGACGCGATCGTCGTCGCTTTCGGCAATGGATGCCTGGCGTTCGAGGATCTCGACGAGGTCGCGGTGACGCTGCTCGCGTTCGTAGAGGTTCGAAAGGGCGTAGAGCGCTTCCGGATCTTCGCCGCGGAGGTCGAGGACCTGCTTCCAGGTCTCGATGGCGCGGTCGATTTCGCCAAGGTGGGTCGCGGCGAGGTTGGCGATCCGGGCACGAATTTCCGACTCTTGCGTGTCGCCCGAGGCGTTCTCGAGCTCGCGCAGGTAGACGGTGTCGAGCTCGCGCCAAGCGCTCTGGCTCTCGTAGATCCGCGCGAGGGCGGCGATCGCCCCTTCGTGGGTCTTGTCGAGTTCGTCGAAGATGCGGCGGTAGGCGCGGATGGCGTTCGGGATGTCGCCGATTTTGGTCTCGTAGACCTCGCCGAGGCGGGCGAACAACTCAATGAGTTCGTAAGCTTCCGCGGGCGCCTTCGTGCGCATGTCGAGGATGCCGGCGAGCTCGGGCCACGCTTCCATCGCGAGATAGATGCGATCGAGGTTCGAGAGCGCTTCCTGATCCTGACCGTCGACCGAAAGGACGTAACGGTAGGTTTCTTCAGCCTTTTCGACGTCGCCGAGGTCTTCTTCGAAGGTCTTCGCGAGGCGGCGGCCGATCTCCCCTTGGACCTTCACATCGGTGTGGAGACCGAGGATGTCGGCGTAGGCGTTCGCGAGCGTCTCGAAGCCGGCGTCGATGATGGCGGCGAGGCGCGGGGCCTCTTCGCCGGAGCGCTCGTCGACCGGGAATTCCTTGAGGGCGCGGACGTAGGTGTCGAGGGTCGTCGGCGCGTCGAGGAGCTTCTCTTCGTGGAGCGCGGCAATGCGGTAGAAGCCGGCGAGGCGCTCTTCTTGCCCTTCCGTGTGGGCGAGCTGGGCTTCGTGGACGGCGATGAGCTTCGTCCACTGCTCGGCGTCCCGATAGAGGGGCTCGAGGAGGTCGGCGACGACCACCGTCTCGATTTTGCGGGCGAAAAGGCTCTCGACCGCTTCGAGGGCGTCGGCGTGGTCGGCCTCGGCTTCGAGGACTTCGCGGTAGGCGGCGATTGCGCTGTTCACGTCCTGGAGGCGATGCTCGCGGACCTGACCGAGCCGGTACTTGAAGGTGAGGACGTCGGCCGGATCTTGGCCAATTTCCGCCTCTTTCGCGAGGATCGTCGCGAGGTCCGACCAGCGTTCCGTCTGCGTGAACAGGCGGTCGAGGCTGCGGACGGCCGACTGGTTCTCGGGCTCCACTTCGAGGACGCGGCGGTAGCGCGCAATGGCGCTCTCGACGTCTTCGAGCTGGGTTTCGTAGAGCTGAGCAACGCGGAGGCCGAGTTCGACCAGGCGATCCGGGTTCTCGGCGAGCTTGTCGAGTTCGGCGTCGTAGAGGGCGGTGACCTCCGACCAGCGGCCAAGCGCCATCGCGAGCCGCTCGAGGTTCGAGAGGGTCTGCTCGTTGGCGTTGTCGAAGACGATCGCGCGGGCGAAGGTCGCGAAGGCCGACGCGTGGTCAGAGAGCGCGTCCTCGTGGAGGCGGGCGATGCGGTGGAGGAGGTCGACCTTGGCGAACGGGTCGTCGGCGTGGGCGACCTGCACCTCGTGGACCGAGATGAGTTCGCGCCAAGCGCCCGCCGATTCGTACACCGGCTCGAGCACCGCGGCGGCGCCGAGCGGGTCCTTCTCGCCCGCCTTGAGCCCCTCAAGGGCGACGAGCGTCGGACCATGATCGGGCTGCTGGCCGAGGATGTCGCGGTAGAGCTCGACGGAGCGTGCGACGTCTTCGAGGCGCTTCTCGTAGAGTTCGGCGATCCGATACTGGAAGCTGATGCCTTCCTGGGGATCGGCGGTCATCTCGCTCTCGCGGGTCAAAACGACAAGGAGTTCCTGCCAGTTCTGGGCCTGCTCGTAGAGCACATCGAGCCGCGAAAGCGCCTGGAGGTCGTCCGGGTCGAGCTCGAGGATCTTGTTGTAGGTATCGATCGACTGGGGGACGTCGCCGAGCTCGCGCTCGTAGACCGCGCCCACCTGGTAGTAGATCAGCTTCTTCTCTTCCGGATCGGCGACGAGATCGACCTTCCGCGCGTAAACTTCGAGGAGTTCCGCCCACTTCTTGAGGCCGAGGTAGCGACGGACGAGCGCGTCGAGCGCCTGAACGTCGTCGGCGTCGATGTCGAGGACCTTCTTGTAGACGGCGATTGCCGCTTCCGGCTGGCCGAGGACGTCTTCCTCGATGGAGGCGGCCTGGAAGAGGGCGTCCTTCTGCTGGAGCGGCTCGTCGAGCATGCCGCTCTTCCGCTGGAGGACCAGGGAGAGGTCGGCCCAACGCTGGAGGCCCCGGTAGAGGCGCTCGAGGGACTCGGCGGCGCCGAGGTGGATCGGCGCGATCTCGAGGACCGTGCGGTAAAGGGCGATCGCGGTCTCGGTTTCGCCGAGATCCTGCTCCTGGACGAACGCAGCGCGCATGTAGAGCGACGCAGCGAGGTCCGGGTCGGCCCCTTCGACGCCCTGGGTGACGTCTTCGGCGATTTTCGCGCCCCGCGACTGGTAAACCGCAGCGAGGTCGGCGAAGCGGGCCGTGGTCCGTGCGACGCGGTCGAGCTGGGCAACCGTCTCTTCGCTCGACGGGTCCTCGCGGAGGGCACGGGCGAGCGTCTCGAAGGCGGCGTCGAAGTCCTGGGCGGCGTCCTCGTGGAGCTGGGCGATGCGGTGAAGGAGTTCCACGCGGCGCGACGGGTCGTCGCTGCGCTTCACCTGAACTTCGAGGGCGCCGATCAGCTTCTGGTGGTCACCGAGCTGGGTGTAGAAGGGCTCGAGAAGGTCAGCAATAACCAGCTCATAGGCCTCCTGGGTGCCCAAACGCTCGAGGGCCGAGAAGGCCTGGGCGTTCGAAGCGTCGCGCTCGAGGACGGCGCGGTAGCCTTCGATGGCGACATCAACCTGCGCCATCTCGGTCTCGCGGAGGGCCGCGAGGCGGAGCATGAGCGCGAGCTGCTCTTCGTCGGTCGCGGCGAGCGAGAGCTGCTTCTCGAGGTTCTCGGCGAGGTCGTTCCAGAGCTTCTGGCGCGTGAACAGGTCGTCGAGGGACTGGAGCGCGAGGAGGCTCGACGGGTCGATCTCCAGGACTTTGTTGTAAGAAGCGACGGCCGCTTCGAGGCTGCCGAGCTTCTGGTCGTAGATCGCTGCGATCTGCGCGTAGAGGGTCTCCCCTTCCCCGGCGTCCTGGGACTGCTCGACGCGGCGCTCCTTGACCTTGATGAGGTCGGTCCAGCGCTCGGTGCGGGTGAAAAGCTGCTCGAGGGCGAAGAGCGCTTCCTGATCGGCGGCGTCGAGGGCGAGGACCTTGTCGTAGGCTGCCGCCGCTTCGTCAACGAGGCCAAGGCGCTCGTCGTTGATGCGGGCGACGCGCATCCAGAAGAAGCGCGAAAGGTCGGCGTCGGTGCTTTCGGTGGCGATCGCCGCGTAGAGGGCGACGAGCTCGCTCCACTTGTTCGCGCTCTCGGCGACGACTTCGATTTCGCCACGCGTCTCGGCGAGGGTCGGGTCGAAGCGGAGTGCCGCAGAAAGTGCAACAAACGCGCGTTCTTTATTGTTGAGCGCATCGCCGGCGACGCGGGCGATCTTGCGCTCGAGGTCGACGCGACGGCCGAGTTCATCGGCGGTTGCGCTCAGGATTTCGAGGGCCTGAACGAGCTTCGTCCAGTCGCCGCGCTCTTCGTAGATGCTCTCGAGGATCGCGGCCGCTTCGCCGGCGAGCGTCTCGTGGGCGAGGAGCGCTTCGAGCGCCTCACGGGCGGCGTCGTGACCGCCGTCAACCACCAGGATTTCCCGGTAATTTTCGAGAGCGGCCGGCGCGTCGCCGAGGTGGAGTTCGAGGGTGCGGCCGAGGCGATACTTGAGGTCGACGAGGACCGTGTCGTTCGCTTCGAGCTCAATCCGCCGACGGAGGGTGTCGGCGTAGGGCTGCCAGCGTTCGAGGCGCCCATAGAGGACGTCGAGCGCCTGCAAGGAGACGGCATCCTGGGCGTCGTCTTCGAGGACGGCGTTGTAGGTGTCGATCGCCTTGTCGACGTCTTTGACTTCGTTTTCGAAGAGCTTCGCGATCTCGTACTGGATCCGCTTCTTCTCGTCGGGATCGACGGCAAGATCCCGTTTCCGCTCGTAAATCTCGAGAAGGTCCCCGAAGCGAGCGACCTGACGGTAAAGGCGCTCAAGGGCCGAGAGGGCGGTGTCGTTCTCGCCATCGACTTCGTAGACGGCGCGGTACGCGGCGAGAGCGTCGTCGATGCGAGCGACCTCCTCGACGAGCACGCGCCCGAGGCGCAGACGGAGGGCGATCTGGCCGTCCGGGTTCGTCGAGCCGTCGTCGATCGCCTTGTTGTAGGCGGCGATGACCTGCTCCCAGGAGCCGGTCACCTTGGAGGCGCGCTCAAGATCGGCGGAGGCCTGGTCTTCGAAGGGGCGGAGCTCGAAGGCGGCGAGGTAGCGCTCGAAGGCCTTCTGGGGTTCCTTGACTTTGCCTTCGTAAAGGCCCGCAACTTCACGAAGAAGTTCGATGCGGACGTCTTCGTCGGTTTCGTGGAGGAGCTTGACTTCGATGGCGCCAGCGAGGGCCTTCCCGTTGCCGGCCGCTTGATAAATCGGGATCAGCGCTTCGGCGGCACGCAGGTTGTCGGCTTCGAGTTCGAGGACCTTTTCGTAGGCCTTCGACGCGCGATCGTTCTTCTGCTTTTTGTCGGCCCAGAGCTCGGCAATTTTGAAAAGAAGGCCGATTTTCGCGTCGTCGCGGGTCTCTTTTGCTTCCTGCTGCTCGAGGACGCGAATGAACTCGTCCCACTTGCCGCTCTCCGCGTAGAAGACCTCAAGTTCATCCCAAAGCCCGAGGGCAAGGTACTTTTTCTTGAGTGCTTCCTGTGCCTTACGGTCCGAGGGGTCGAGGGTGAGGAGCTCGCGCCAGGCCTGGACGGCCCCTTCGTCGTTGTTGAGGCGATCGCCGTAGATGGTCCCGAGCTTCGTCAAGATCTGAATCTTGGCGGCGGTGTCGTAGGTGATCTGCGCCTGCTTCTCGAGGACTTCCGCAAGCTTATCGAATTCCTTCGAACGCTCAAAGAGGCCAGAAAGCGACGAGAGCGCTTCCTGGTTCTGGTCGTCGTTGGCGAGGACTTCGTTCCAAAGCTCGATGCAGACTTCCGGCTTCTTGATCTTGTCGGTCGCGAGCTTCGCGATTTCAAAGAACTTTTCTGCCCGGGCAATGCCCGGGTCGAGCGCTTCCGCGGCGCGACGCTCAAGCGCGACGAGCTTCTCCCAATCGCGGCGCTTCTCGTACATTTGACGGAGGTAGGTCGCCGCCGTCTCGTTCGATTCATCGATTGCAAGAACCTGCTCGTAGGCCTTCACGGCCTCGGCCTGGTTTGCGAACTTCGAGACGTAAAGGTCGGCCGCCTTCATGTAGAGGTCGACCCGCTCGGCCGCATCCGGAACGGCAGCGGCGAGTTGAAGGAGCGTCTTGACGTACTCGTTATAACGCTTGGCAGCTTCTTGCTTTTCTGCCTGGGCGCGGAGCGCTGCGATGGCGGCATCGTCGGAAGCAGCGGCCGGCGGAGCGACCGACGTGGCCGGCGCGGAAACCGGCTGCGCGGAAACCGGCTGCGCGGAAACGGGAGCCGCTTCCTCCACAACCGGAGCCACTTCAATCGTCGGAACCGGCTGCGGCGCGAGGGCCGTCAACGGAAGTTCTTGGACGGCCGTTTCCGCGGGGGCTTCTGCCTCCACTTCGACCTGGGCTTCCGGCTCGGCAGCGCCGCCGGTGAGTTGCTCACCGGTCTGCTCCTCGAAGGCCTTGAGCTGGGGATGCGCGGGATCGATCGCGGCGAGACGCTCGAAATTGCTGCGCGCGCGCATCAAATTCCCGAGGTTTCGCCAAGCGATGACCGCCGCCTGCGCCACGATAAACGACTTGTCGCCGTAGGCAGCCGCCCCGGCCTCTTCGGCGAGGACGAGAACACGGTTCCAGTCTCCGCCCTTTTTACCAAAGGTATCACGAAGATAGGTAAATGCACCATCGGCGCCATCGGCACGGACGGCGTCTTCGAGGAAGCGCACGCCTACGTCTGGCTGTTGGTGGCGCCCAACCCAGCGTGCCCCAAAGGCGACGGCGGTGGCGCCGCGAAGCGCCGGGGAAGCGCCGGAAACAAGTGCTTTTTGGACCGCTTCGAGCGCTTCGAACGAGCCCGCTTCCGCGTGAGCCCCTTCGAAGAGCGCTGCGACCTGGCGATTCAGCGGATCGGCCGCGTAAGCCTTCTCCAGGAGCCCGAGGAGCTCGGAGGGGGCGAAACGCTTGGCCAAGCGCGCCGCGCGCAGGAAGAGCGCGCTACGGGCCTTAGCGTCGTCGCTCTGGCCGGCGGTGCGCAACAGCTCGGCGACGCGATCCTGCCATGTCGCTTCATCGACCTGGATGTCTTCGAGGGCGGCACGCGCCGCGTCGCTCGATCCACCGCTTGCGCCGAGGGCACGGGCGTAGGTCGCCGTCGCTTTTTCGTAATCGGCGGCGTCACTTGCGACGTCGCCAAGCTCGAGGAGCAGGGCGGTCGTCGTGACGGCGTCGCGCTCGGTCTTCAGCTCCAGTTCGAGGAGCTTCTGGACCATATTGACCTTGCCAAGGTCCCAATACACGCCACGGGCGGCCTCCAGGGCCTCCAGGAGCTGCGGATTGAGCTTGTAGGCGTCTTGGAAGTGCTTCAGCGCCTTTACGCCCGAGAGAAACTTGTCCCGCCACACCTTCCCCAAATGGAGATGATGCGCGGCCTTCACGGCGTTCGATGCTTCGCCGTTGGCGAGCCCCTTCTCGAGCTCCTCGACGAGCCCCTGCCAATCGCGAACGTTCTCGAGCTGCGTGAGTCGATCCTGCAAGTCCATGGTTCCTCGGCTGTGGCCTTTCCGCGTCGCGGCCAATCCTCGCGTTCAGCGCCGCTTCCGCACTCGCTTCGACCGCATTTCGCCTGGGAAAAGAGGCGCTTTGGACGTTAGAGACGGCACCGACCGCGTTGGTGGGGCGCCAAAGTACCAGAGGCCGTCGGCCAAGTGGGGGGCGATTGCGCAGCCCGATGCGCAAAAACTTGCCCGGCGCAAAATCTCTGCATGCCCCGCCGCGCAAAAGTCTTTTTTTACAGTAAATTCATCCCACGAGAACCGACGCGCCCCAGCGGACCGCTCTCCGCAACACAAACGAACAAAGGCTGGGCCTGTTCGACCCAACCTTTGACATGCGATGCCGGCGCTACGCCGTCACGAAGCGACGACGTTCAGGGCGTACCGCCCGCCTTCGCCGTCATCTGCTGGGCCTGCTCACACTGGGCCCGGTATCGCGCCGCCGCACTACCCTTGCAAACGACCTTCTGGAAGGCATTGAGCTGCTGGGTCGCTTCGCTCATCTTGTTCGCTTGGTAGTAGGTCGACCCGAGCGCGAAGAGCGTGATCGCTTCGCCGCCCTGGTTGCACTGGCCACAGGCCTTCTTCGCCGCTTCGAAGGACGAAATGGAGGCATTGATGTCCCCCTTGCGCTTAAGCGCGTCGCCGATGACATTGTGCAGCTTGTACATCGACTTGTCGCCCTCCTTGGCCAAGCCGACCCCCTCTTTCGCGACGTTCAAGGCTTCTTCCTTGAAGCCGAGCTGCGAATAGAGACTCGCAAGTTCAAAGTACCCTTCCGCCGACTCCGGGTGCGCCTTAACGCCCTTGGTGAAGTTGTCGAGGGCCCCCTTTTCATCGTCGAGGTGAAGGAGAACGTTCGCAAGTTCAAAGTAGGAATCGGCCAGGTTCGGGTCCTTGGCGATCGCCTCTTCAAGCGGCCCCTTGGCTTCCGACCAGCTCGTCGGCCCCTTCTCTGCCGCCTTTGCGAGGCAATAGCCCTGGCGGAAGAAGTATTTCCCGTAGGTCGGCGCGAGCTTTGCCGCCTTGCTCATCGACGCGGCGCAGTCGGCCCAGCGCTCCTTCTGCTTGTAGATGTCGCTCTCGCGCCAGAGAATCTTGTGGTTCTTCGGGTCGATCTGAGCGGCCTGCTCGTACTTGGAGAGCGCCTCGTCGGGCGCGGTGGCCTTCGACTTGTCCCCCTCGTTGGCAAGGTTGATCGCATCGATGGCGTTTCGGCTGCAGCCCGTGGAAACGGCAACCAATCCGCAGAGAGCGACGAGAAGAGTGCGCGAAGCGACGGTGTTCATGCTGGACGCGCACCCTACAAATACACCCTTCGGCGACCAAGGAAAAAAAACGCTCTGAGGACGGTTCTAGCAACCACCTGCGCGTCAGCGAGGCCTCCGCGAACAAACGGCAAAAGCCCCACTCCGAAGAGTGAGGCTCTGGTCCCTTCGCGGCGAGGCCGCAGTGGGCTCAATCGCCGGGGTTGAAGATGATCGGGTAGGTAACGGTAACGATCCCGCCTTCCGGCTGCGGGAAGGAGAGACCGCTGAAGCCGCGGACGACGCAGCTGACGACCGACTGATCGGCGAGGTCCGAACCACCGTCCGAGGCCGCCGAAACAGCGCCCGAACGGTCGATGATGAACTTCACGCCAACGCGCCCCTGAAGGTTCGGGTTCGAACGGAGACCGTTTTCGTAGCAGAGACGGAAACGACCGAAGTTCTGGCGAACGATACGCTGGATGACTTCCGGCGGGAGACGACCGTTGACGGTCGTGACGCCCTGGCGGACCGTCGGGGCCTTAGCGGTGTGGGCGCCGCCGACCTTGCCGTGTCCGGAGCCGAAACCCTGGCCGGTACCGGTGCCGGCACCGTGACCGAGCGCGCCCTGGTTGCCGAGGCCGACGCCTTCGCCGCGACCGCCGCCACCTTCGCCGGTGCCGAAGAGGCCGAGGCCGCCGGCGCCGAAGGAGTCGCCGATGCTGTCGCCGAACATGTTGCCCTGAGCACTGCTCGGGTCGTTTCCGAGGGAATCCTCGCGGCCCCAGGGTGCGGTCGGCGCATTCGGATCGCCGCCCGCGCCGGTGTTGAGGAGCCCGATCATCCCGAACTCAGCCGCCTCGCGCATCGCTGCCTGGCGCGCAAGGTGGGGATCCTGGTTGTCCTGCGGACCTTGAACGCCGTAGCGCTTGCCGGTGTCGTTCGAGTTCTGCTTCCCCATCGACCCTTCTTCGCCCTTGGCGCGGGTCCCGGTGCCGCCTTCTTTGTTGTCGGCTGCGTTGTCGGCTTGCTCTTCCGTCTTCTTCTCTTCCTGCTCGCGTTCCGCTTGCGCGTTGAGCATCTTCTGGAGATTCTGAAGCTGGTCGCGGTCGATTTCTTCCGCCGAGTCGCCGCCCATCGGGGGGACGAAGAACGCCATCGCACCAATCACGCCAAAGTGGAGTGCGAAGGAGAGACCCATGAAGCCGAAAACGGCTGCCGAAACCCCGGCGAGAAAACCGGCAACGGGCGCCTTGCCCGCGTTGCCAGCCGTCAGTTCGAACGCGAGACCGCTCTCAAGTTCCTGGCGAACCTTCGCGCCGGGCGGAAGGTCGATCTCGTACGCACCCGGAAGTTCGCTCGAGGAGCGGGCCTTCCCCGACGCAACATACTCCTGGAGCGACTGCTTCGGCTGCCCGGGAATTTCCACCGTGCCGCGGGTACGCGGGAGGATGATTGCCGCCGCACCGCCGCCGCGACCGGCAACGATCGGAACCTGAGCGGCGCCAATGACTTCCTGGGGTACGTAGTACCCAGATGCGGGGGTCTCACCAACGAAGTAGGTCCGCGGCGGCGAGAGGTGCCGCACGTGGAGGACGTTTGTGTCCCAGAGAACTAGGACCTCGACCGACGCGAGGTCGGCGCGCTCGACTTCCATCGAGTTCAGTTCGGGCCCGCTGCGGACCAGCGAGTAGGTGAAGGGGAGGTCGGGGTTGAAGTCGCTTCCGCCGGGGGCGTTGACTTCGTGACCGGCCGCCTGCGCCTGCGCAACGAACGGATTTGCTGCGAACGGGTTCGAAGCGGCGAACGGGTTCGAAGCGGCAAACGGATTCGAAGCGGCCGCCGGCGCCGCAAACGGGTTCGCAGAAGCGGGGGCACTCGCGGCGAACGGATTGCTCGCAACTTCCCCCAATCCCTGCTGGGTCGGCGCGGCCGACGGAACCGCGGCGACGACACCGTCGGCGGGGCCGATCGCTTCGAGGATCACAACCGTTCCGCCGATCTGAATCTGATCGCCGGCAACGATCTTCGCCTTGGTGATCCGCTTCCCGTTCACGAGCGTCCCCGGCTCAAAGCCGAGGTCGATCAGGGTGACGTCATCCTCCGCGGCGACCTCGATCATCGCGTGCCGAAGCGCGGCCTGCTCGTCGTCGATGCGGAGGTGCCCGCGCGGGTCCTTCCCGATTTTCACCATGTCCTGCGCGAGCGTCTCGCGACGCAGGAGTTGGTCCCCCTGATAGAGGGCGAACGTGAGTGCAGCCTTAGCTTTGCCTTGCGCTTCCATGGTCTACTCCACCGCGGGTCGCGGTTTGCCGCTGCTTGCGGCGTAAACGGAACGGGTCGTGTCCGTCCGAACTCTCAGAGGTTTTCGACGGACTTGAGCATTTCCGGCACGAAGCTCGTGCGCGGACGAATCAGCGTGGTGCGAACCGGACCGGGACGAACGCGAATCGTCGCGTCGTTCGGACCGAAACCACCGGCGGACAACGGGTCGTCCTTGAACTCGTAGCCGTAATCGCCGCCCTTTTCGTCCTTGCCTCCCGCCTGCGCAAACGCGGAGACGGAGAGCGAGAGCACGGCAAATGCGGCGAGCGTGGAAACAATCTTCTTCGCGTTCATGGGGGCCTCCGAGAGGTGGGGCTGCGCAGGGTCGCTGCGGCGGGCGCAGTCTACGAGAAGCGGCGCCCGGTAGACAGAAAAAAAGTGCGCTTCGAGACGCGTCGGTGACACCCAGGAACGTGGGGGGCTTGGAACGCGCAGCGAAGAAAAAGTTCCCAGGAAAATAGAAAAAGCGCGGCGGGGGTGAACCGCCGCGACTTTCTTTACGGTTTCCCTAGGTTCAGCGTGCCGCGAGCGGCATCGGCTGCGAATTCGCGACGGCAAAAAGGCCCGGGGCGATTTCATCGAGGTTCGGCGAACGGGCCGGGAGCGGCTCGTTGCTCGCAAGGAGGAACGCGATCGTCCCGTCGATGTCTTCCATACGCTCCTTCGAGCGCTTGACGGCACCGTCGTACTCGGTCTTTCCGGCGGCCTTCTGGATGAAGGTCTCGAAAATCGCCTTGGCTTCCTTGAGCTTGGCAACGGTGGCGTTCTTGTCGCCGCCCGACTTTGCCTTGTACTCTTGGGTCAGAATGCCCTCGTTGTAAAAGGCGTCCGGTCGGTTCGCGTCGATCTTCTTCGCGGCGTCGAGTTCCGCTTGAACGGCGGCGACCTGCGTCTCGTAGTTGACGTCAGTGATCTGCCCGCGGAGTGCAAGAGCAAGTCCGAGGTGGGCGTCGTAGTCGCCACTACGCATCTTGAGCGCGCGTTCGTAGGCGCCTTGTGCCTGGTCAAACCCTCGGAAAGAAAGGTTAACCGCGGCGTAGTTCATCTGCGCTTCGAAGAGGCGTGGATCGAGGGTGGCCGCCTGCTTGAACTCGGCGACAGCACCGTTCACAAGACCGAGCTCATTCTGGATGAGTCCTGCGGTGTTGTGAATCGGCGCGTAGCTCGGGTTCTTTCGGATGGCCTGCGAAGCGACGAGACCGGCGAGTTCGAGCTGCTGGACGTCGGCGCGCTTTCCGAGTGCCGCGTTTGTCGCAATCGAGCGACCGCGGCCACCCTTGCTCTTGGTCGCGCCGGCGTTCTTCTTTGCGCGCTGGAAGTAGTAGAGCGCGAGCTGGTTCGAGGCCGGCATGAAGCCGTCGTCGATGGCGAGAGCGCGCTGAAGGTTCAACTTCGCGCATTCCTCATCGGTCTTGCAGTTGAATTCTTTGTCTTCCTGGTCGGCGTCGCGCTGCATTTCGAAGGCGGCGAGAGCAACGAGCGCCGGGACGTTCTGGAACTTCGCGTCGAGCACCGTCTTGCGGAGCGTGTCGATCACGGCGTTTTCGTTCTGGTCGGCCTTGTATTGATAAAGGGCGATCTGAACGCGAGCGGGGTGAAACTTCGCGTCGGCGCCGAGCGCCTTTTCGAAGTGAGACTTCGCCTCTTTGTCGTTCCCGCAGCGCTGCCACGCGAGGCCCGCATCGAAGAGCGCTTCGGGGATCTTGCCCCCTTCCGACCCGGCGTTGAACTTGTCGGCGACATCCTTACAGATGGCGTCGTTCCAGTCGGCAGCCTTCTCGTGGACGGCGAAGGCGTCGATGGCGACCTGGAAACGATTGACCGTCTCCTGGCTAACCGGCGTTCCGTTCGAAGAGACGGGACCGTCCGGCTTTTTTGGGACGTTGGCCCCACCGGAATTCGCTCCGCCGCCACAGGCGACGAGTGCCGCGAAAGATCCTGCGATCCAAAGATTGTTGAGCTTCATCACCTGCCCCCTTTCTTGGGATCGGCTTTCTTGTCGGTTTTCGAGTCCTTGGGAGCGTCTTTCGGCTCCTCAGCCTTCTCCGGTGCTGCGCTCGGCGGATGCCAGAACTGGCCTCCGATAAGGAGCGGGGGATTCTGCTCGTCCAAGGTGCTGTTCACGAGGGTCGGCGCGCCGCGGAGCTCGTCGACGACGTGGTATTCGCCCTTGTAGTTCTTCGCGAGCCACACTTCGCAGGAGCGCGAATAGTCATCGAAGTACTGGAACTTCACCGAATAGGTGAGGCAGGTCTGGAGGGCCGGCTTCGCGCGACCGCTCTTGATCGGCTCGCTGGCGCCGTCAAGACCGTCGTAGTAGGCGCCGCGGAGTTCGGCGTCGCTCTTGATATTGCTCGGGATCGGGGCGGCGCGGAACTCGTCCACGAAGTTACCCCACATGAGACCGACGCGGGAACCAGCAGCGATAACCCACTTCGGGGGCGGCGCCGGCTGGAGGTCGACGATCTTCTTGTATTCCGCTTCAGCCTTCTCGATGGCCGGCTTCTTCTTCTCGAGCCAGCCCTTCACCTTCGTGTCGATGTGGGCCTTGACCGACTTCATGTCGCCGTTGCCGACGTAGATCGGGAACTTGATCTGGTCGACGGTCGCAACCTTCATTTCGTCGGCATTGTAGAAGATCGCTTCGCCGACGGCGTTGAGCGCCTTGCCGATTGCTTTGTCGGCGTCGCCCGGGTGGGCGGCGCGGATCGCTTCGACAGCCTTCGAACCGTCGCCCCAGATGTTGCGAACCTTGGCGTACTCGTTCTTCGCGAGCTTATCGCCTTGTGGGATCTTCGCGTAGACGCGGCCGAGGGTCGCGTGCGCCTGCACCTGGATGTCCGGGGAGGCCTTGTCGATCACCGACATGTTTCCGGAGAGGTTTTTACGCGCGTTGTCCCAGTCGCCCTTTTCCGCGTAGTGGGCGCCGACCGCGAACGCGATCGAGGCGGTCTGCGACTGCTTGGAAGCACCGTAGTTCTTGCGGAATTTCTCCGCGTCACGGAGCGCTTCCGCTTCCTGGCCGAGGCCGAGGCGGAGAAGAACGGCGTCGGAGAGGGCGAGGTCGGCCTTCTCCCCCTTCACGTCGGCTTCGGCGTACTGCTCGTAGTAGTCGGCGGCCTTGTCGTAGACAGCGATCGCCTGGTAGTTACCGCCGATTTCGTAGATCGCCTTCTTCGCGTAGGGGCTATTCCCCTTCGTGTTGCGGTCGTACTCAATCAGGGCCTTACGCGCACCAATCGACTTCGCAACGAGGCGGGCGGCCTGATAGGCCTTTGCTGCGTTGTACGCGATTTCATCGCAACGATCCGCGCTTGCCGGCTGGCCGTTCGCGGCCGGATCCTGGCAATTCTTCTTGAACATGTCCATGTAGGACACGCCGGCCTCTTCGTAGAGCGAAAGCGCCTTGGTGCTGGAAAGCGTCGCCGCTTCCTTCACTTTGGCTTCCGCGCCGAGACGCTGGAGGTTGACTTGAACCTTCGCGAGTTCGGTGCAGCTCTCGGCGTTCTTCGTCGCCTTGTCGCCCTTGCAGTAGAGGTCGATGAACTTGGGGACGTCCTGCGCCATGTCGGCAAAACAGGAAGAACGTGTCGGATTCCCGTGGGTTCCGAGGACGTTGATGCTTTCCATGTAGAGCATCGCCGCGTAAATGCCGGACTCCTGATCGGCGTTGTTAAGCGCGATGTCGCGGAAACCGACGGCCGCTTCTTCCCAATGCTGCGCCTCGAAGTACGTACGCGAACGGGCATACTTCACTTCGACAAGTTTGCTCATGCCATCGGCGTCGCCGTTCGAAGGCTTGATGTAGCAGGTGAAGCGGTTGAAGGCCTGGACCATCCCCTTTTGGGATTCGGTCATGTCCTTCGGCTTCAACTTGCTGTCGATGTCTTCGTCGTCCTTCTTCTTGTCGTCCTTCTTGGCGCCGGGCCCGTTGCCGGAACCTTTGCGAGCGAGCTCCTTGGGGTGCGTCTTCTCGTAAATGTTCTGGTAGCAAAGGACGGCCGCGTAGGCCGCTTCCGGGGCTTCAGGGCCGGTCGGGTTCTCGGCGACGACCGAATCAAAGGCAGGACCGCACTTCTCCCAATCGTTCTGGAAGTAGAGCAAGTCGGCCATCGCATACTTGATCTTGTAGATCGACGGCCAGTCCTCACGCGTGATGCGCGGGAACTCGAAGTTCTTGAATTCGTCCTGGGTCCACGTGTCGACGATCTTCTTATAGACCGCCGCCGCGAGCGCCATCGCCTTCGGATCGTTCGTGCCGCGCTTGCCGCCGCTACCGACCGCCTCGAGGTGCCACGACATCGCCGTTTCGGTTTCGAGCGCCGCCGTCTTGGAGGCACACTCACTCTTCGAAGCCGGCGAATGATTTCCTGCCTTGAACTCGCTGTACGCCTTCAGCTGAGCATCGAGCTCATTCTTGATGACGTCCTTCTTGTTCGCATTGAGCGCCATGACCGCTTCGGTGATGTGCGCCTGGTAGCTGCAGGACTGATCGCTCCCTTTGTTGCGGACCAAGAGGTCCTTGTACAGGGCAATCGCGTCGTTGTAGTGACCGGTGTCCAGGTAATTCTGGCCAAGGTCATCCATCATCTTGTACGTCTTCTCGGTCTGACCGGGCGCGTCGCCAGAGATGTTCTTGAAGAACGTAAATGCGGCGTTCGGCTGCCCCTGGAGGGCGTAGACCGGGATGATGTCGCGGCGGGCCGCGTCGGCCAGCTTGGCCGCATTCGGCTGCTGTGCGAACTTCACGCCGTGATCAATCGTCTTCTTGAAGGCATCGAGGGACTTCTCAAACGCCCCCGTATTCCAATGAACGTAAGCAAGCTTGTACCAGGCGTAGCCCCAAACCTTCGTCGAGTCTTCCGGATACGTCGTGACCTTTTCGTAGGCCTGGCGTGCAGTATCCCACTTCGACGGATCGCCCTGCGCTTCATTAAAGAAGAGCTCGCCGAACGCAAGATAGGCGTTCGGAATGTACTTAGAGTCGGGGCGCTTGTTGATCAGCTCGTAGTAGGCGGTACGGGCATTCCCGTAGTCGTTCGCCTGCTCGTACTCGTAGGCGAGATAGTAGAGAATCTCGTCAAGCTGCGCGTAGTTCGGATAGTCGTTCTTCAGGCTTGAATAGTAATTGATTGCGTTCTGGCGGGCCGTCTTGAGGACCTTCCCGGACGCATCGACCAATGCCTGCTTCTTGCCCGCTTCCGCCGGATTCGACTTCTTCAGCGCGTCGCGATCGATTTCCGCCTGGGTCTTGTTGCGGAAAGCAACGTTCTCGAGCTCGACGTAGTCTTCCGCGAGGCGACGCATAATCTGCGCGCGGTCGGAAGCGCCCTTGCCAGTCGCCTTGTAGAGCGCTTCGAGGCGGCCAATTTCATCGACAAGGAGCGCCTGCGCACGGTTGGCGAGGCGGCTCTTGCGGTCGTCGCGCTCGGCGGCCCCCTGCTCGAAGCCCGGGTTCGTCGGCTTTCCGTCCTTCTTCTTCGCCTCGACGGGGGCAACGCCCCCCATCTTCATTTCCGGCGCCTTTCCGTTGGAGCTCTTGAACTCCTTCGGGCCGTCGTTCGGGCAGGCGGTAAGCGTCTTTTGGGCCGCGTCGCTGATGCAAGCGAGCCCTTCTGCAGCCGCGGGGGCGGCGGCGCCGAGCACGAGCACGGCGCTCATGTACTTCAATAGCGGTTTCATGCTGTTCACCTTCCGCAGCGGCTCGTGATCGTCTGCCGATAGAAGCCGAGCTCATCGCGCCAGTACTCGCCCTTGAAGGGCCAGATGACGTGTTCTTCGTCCGCTTTGACGATGTTGCGCTCCGATTCCTTGGCCGTAACTTGCGCGCCTGCGATCGCAGCGTCGAGCTGGTTACGCTGGGCGGCAGTGATGTCGATCAGGATCTTCGCGCTGTTGCGAAGGTGCTCGGAAAGTTCATCGATATTGCGCTGATAACGCTCTTTCGCCAGGGCGCCCGCGTTCTTCACCGCGATGTCGCGGGCGAGGGAAAGCGCGTCCTTCGTGTCGAGACCAAGGGCCGACCCCTTGAACTCGGCGGTCGCCTTGTCGAAACGCTTCTGCTCTTCGTCGAGCAATTCGACGTACTTAATGTGACGGAGGAGCTGACGATCGCTGAGCGCGTTCTTGACGACCGTCTTGGTCAGGTCGCCCTTCTTGTCGAGCTGCTTCGCCTTGCTGTCGCGGACGTCCTTGAGGAAGCCGTAGAAGGCCTCTTCCTGGTTATCGCCTTTGAAGCCGTTCAGAATGCCGTTCAATTCGTCGGAAAGCGGCTGGTATTTCTGCTGGAACTTCGAGACGATCGTCGTCGAATCGTCGTACTGGCAGTTCGAGAAGTAGATGACCGCTTTGAGAACTTCCGCTTCCGGGTAATAGGAGTTCGGGAAGTAGGGTGATTGAATCGTGTGAATATTCCCGAGGGCGTGGGAGTAGTCACCGGCCATGAAGTAGGCCCAAGATTCCTCAAAGAGTGCGTCGAGCCAGTACTCGCTTCCGACATCGACGGTGTTCCAGTACTTCACCGCGGCGCTGAGGCGATCCTCAAGGATCTTCGGGGTGTTGTTCTCGTCGAGCGTAACGGAGGCCGAATAATAGGTACGCGCCATCGAGAGGAAGGCGAGGTCGCGCATACGCGTCTCGTCTTCGACGTCTGCACCGTCGTCAATCGACGAAACGATCGACTGGAAGGCCTTCACCGCGGGGACCGAACGCCGAAGCTGAACGTGAGAAATGCCGGTAAAGAACTGGCTTTTCACGAACCATTTCGACTGCTTGGCAACCTTGCCAAACAGCTTGATTGCGTCGTCGTACTGGCGATTCCGGTACTTGTAGCGGCCGAGCAGGTAGTTGAGCTGCCAGTACAAGTCGCGCTGGTTTGCGTTGTTGAACTTGGCAATCTGGCCTTCGTCGTACTTACCGACGCGCTCAACGATGTCCGCCGGCTCCGGGAGCTCCGTCGCGAGACGCGCAAGCCAGAGGAGGGTTTCGTTGAACTTCAGGTGGTTCGGCTTGTCGGCAATTTCCGAGAAGATCCCGTAGGCCGCCTGGTAAAACTTGAGGTGATACAGGGAGATCGCCAGATGGTACTGGGCGAGCTGCTTGTTCCCTTCGTCGTCGTTCGTCTCCCCTTTTTGAACTTTGGAGAGACCGAGCGCCGCCTTTTCCCACTTTTCCTGGTCGAAATCGCGCTTCGCCTTCGCCGCTTCCGGCGTCATTTGGCCTGCGGTCGGAGGGGGACCGAGATCGGGCTTCGCCGCCGGTTGCCCGTTAGGGGCGGCGTCAATGTCGATCGGTTTCGCCGCACCGCCGGTTCCGGCTGCGGCGCCGGTCCCCGGCTGCGTGGTCGGCGGCTTTTTTCCGCCCGCCTTTTTCCCTTGGGCGTGGGCCTCATGGGTCGAAAGCGACAGCGTGAGGAGGGCCGGGGTTGCGGCCAGCAGGAACGATCGCACGATTTTTCGCATCGTCTGGGCTCCGTCGGGGAAGCGTGAAGGGAGACTTGGGAGGCGAGACGGCGGCAATGTGCCGACATCCGGTTGGGGTCGGGCGTCGCGAGACCCCGAAAATTACAGCGTTTCGGCCAAAGAGCCCGCTTGCGAGCGGCGCGATGCTACGGAGACGCGTACTCGATTGTCAAGGGGTCGTTCGTGGCGTCGCTCGGCGAGAACCTGAATAACGGCTCGAATTGCAGCGCAGCGATGGAAGAATCGAGACCGTTCGGGGACACGTAGATTTAGGGCCTTGACGTTCACCTTCGAACGCAAGTAGCTTCCGGGCCGGAACGGTGGCGGCCTCGATTCATTGGCCGGATGCGATTTCGTGACATCCGGCCCGCGGCAATCGTGGGACGATTGTGCGGCCACCAACGGAGACGCGAGCACCCATGAACCGACTCATGATGGCCTTCGCTGCGGTCGGCGCGGCGGGCTTCCTCATCGCGACGCCCGGCTGCAATTCAACCGGCGTTGGCGACCCGTGCACGCCCGAAGCAGAACTCGACCCGACTTTCCAGGGCTTCGTCCAGGGATCGACCTACGTCGAGTCGAAGAGCTTCCAGTGCCAGACCCGCGTCTGTCTCGTGAACCACTTCCGTGGTCGCGTTTCCTGCCCGAATGGCCAGGAAGCAACGGACAAGCCCTACGCCAGCGACGCCAGCGGGAAGGGCTGCGTCGTCAACGGCGACGACGAGAAGAAGGTCGTTGGCAAAGAGGGGAACTCCTGTGTCCCGTCCCAATGCAAGGACCGTCAGGCGGAGGCAGCCGTTTACTGCTCCTGCCGCTGCGCAAACGCCGACGGAAAGACCGATGACGGCGCGAACTACTGCGCCTGTCCGGACGGCTTCGCGTGTGAGCAGCTCGTTCCGCCCACCGGCCTCGGCAACGAAGGCCTTACCGGCGGCTACTGCATCAAGGCGAAGACGAAATACGACCCGGCAAACAACTGCCAGGAGAAGCTTCAGTCCTCGGACGCCTGCAAGCTCGCTGGCGACTGATGGTCGGCGGGCGCTCGGTGGTCCGCCCATCAACAACGATTCAAGGTCGCACTGCCGAAGAGGCAGCTGCGGCTTTTCTCGTTTCGGACGGCTTTCAGGTCCTTGCCCGAAACCTCCGCCTTGGGCCGCTGGAGATCGATATCGTAGCCCGTCGCGGCGACCTTGTCGTCCTCGTGGAAGTGCGCCACCGCAGCGCGGACGGTCGTGTCGGCCCGTTTGAGAGCGTCGGCTTCAAGAAGCGCAAAACGCTTTTGGCAGCCGCTGAGCGCTACGCGCGTCAAGAGCTGCCAAAGTTGGAGGGTGTTGCGCGTTTGCGCATCGACGTGGCCGCTGTAGAGTTCACCGCGGCTGGGCCGATTGTGAGAGTGGCGCCAGGGGCGCTGACCGGGTAACCGTCAGGTCTCGTTCGCCTTTTGTATGCCGTCGCGAAGCTCCTCGAGCGCGGCAATCGTTCCCTCCGAGGCCGCCTGCTCCTTTGCGACGGCGATCGCGGCATCGAGCTTTTCGATCTCCGCCGTCTGCCGCGCCTTGATTCGTTCGACCATCACGGTGAACGTCTCAAAGAACTCTTGGAGCTCATCCCCTTTGCGGAGCTTCCGATGGAACGTGAGCTTCCCCTCGCCCACTTGGCGGAGGAGTCCGCGCATCATGAAAATGGGCCCGGCCACCTTGTGTGTGAAGTAGATGCCGAGGATGCCAATCAGCACGAGGAACACGGCAAGTGCTCCAACAATCGCGTAGAGGGTCTTGCGCTGTTGGTCGAGAAGAGCCGTTTGTTGCGCCTTCGTTGCGTCGAGCTGCTTTTTGATTTTCTCTTGCTGCTCGGAGACTTTTTTGTTGTTCACTTCCGCTTCTTTGTCGAAGCCAGAAGCGGTCGCTTCCTGAAGGTCTTTGTCGTCGGGATACTGGAGCTTCACGAGCTCCGCCGCGTTCATCTTCGCGATTTCCGAGACTTTCTTGTTCTGGTTGACGACCTCCTCCCCCTGTTCGGAGACGAGTTTCGACTGCTCAAGGACCGATTGGGACTGCTTGACGACGTCTTGACTTGTCTTCCAGAGGACGCCGCCCAAACCGCCGGCCACGCCGAGCGCCATGAGTAGAATCATCGCCGTGTACTTGAGCTGAAACTTCGAATCGATGATGTAATTCTTGAAGCTTCGCGTGTACGGCGGGCGCGGCGCGTTGACGGCGGTCATGAATAGCGGTTCCTTATTAGAGCCAAGAGTCTCGTCGCGACGAACCGGCCGCGGGACGAGATCAAAATTGATCCACGTGCTTATTGAAGGAATCGAGGGCCGCTTCGATCGCTGCCTTCAGAACAGCATCCTCAGAAGACTTATCGCCTTTGGCCGCGGAGCTTCGCGCACGTCCGGGCGCTTCGCCACGGAGATCCTTGTTCGGGTAGGTAAAAATCGCGACCTTCACCGCCGCCTTCGTCCCGTTGGAATAATCGAACGGGTCGACGGAGACCGTCAGGTAGAACCCCTTCAAGTTCCGTTTCGCGAGGACGGCCTTTGCGGAAGCAGCATTTTCCTTGGCGGGAGCGAGCTGGTAAGCGCCTAGACTTCCAAGTTTTTCCCGAATGGCTTCGCTCACAACGGCGTCGACGTCTCCGCGACCGCTCTTGTCGGAAATCGGCGCGACGGCGACGTAGTACTTCGCCGAGGGATTGACCGCCCCGCCCTTCAAGACGGTGAGCGCCGCGTCAATCTGCGTCTTCACCGCCGCCGACGATTCGACCGACTTTCGCGCCGTGAGGCACTCCGTAGCGCTTGGCCGGCCAAGCTTCTTGAGGGCCGCCACCGAGGAATTTCGAACGAGTTCACTCTCATCGCTGAGCGCGCTGCAAAGGCTCTTCACCGCGCGATCGTCGTTGGAGGCGCCAAGGGCGAGGGCGGCGTTGGCGCGAACGCGCGCGTCGTCCGACTTCAACTTTTCCGCGAGAAACTCGACCGAAGTTCCGTCGGCCCAGGCCAGCGAAGGGACTGCGGCGAGCAGGAGGACGGTCCCCGCAAGCGCGCGACGGAATTGGGCAGTCGTCGACATCAACCGGCTCAAGGTATCACAACGCTTTCGCGTTCCTACCGTCGAGACGCACGGAAGCGGGCGGGCAGAGAAAATCGGTGGCACGTTCGGCTACCTCGGCGGCAAAGGTCTGCGGAGGTCCACGGCGCGGCGCCGCGGCTAACCCGCGCAAATCACGTAACATTGCGAGCTCTCCCGCGATGGAGCGCCGCCCCCAAACCCAACGAAGTCGCTGACGCACGTCCCAGCGCGCCCTCGTCGTGCTCGCTTCGACGAAGCGGCGGGCCTATGCTTCACCGCCTCTTTGAGACTTTCTTCGCCGTTCTCCGTTTTGCCGAAGTGCTCGCCGTCCCGCACATTTTCCGCGGTGGCGGCGCTGGCGCTGCTGCTTACCAGCGACCTCGCTGAGGCGGTGCCACTGCGTGTGCGGGGACGGCTGCAGATTGCACCGAAAGCGGCACGAACACGCGGCGCCCTCGAAATTCGAGGGACGGTGACGCGAGATGACGGCTCACCCGCTTCGGTCCCGATTTTGGTCGGACGGGCCGGCGACGGTGGACTGCCATCGCTTACGGGGTGCCGAAGCGACGGCGCCTCACGGGTACCCGTCGCAAAAGGCCCAGGATTTCTTGTCAAATCTGACGATTCAGGCCGTTTCTGTGTGCGTTTTCCCGAGGGCGCTAGTGCCGAAGCGCTCGCGCTGACGCTCGCCATCGCCGATTCGGAGACCGACGTCGGCACAAAGGTGACCCTCGACGCCGACGCAGGGAAGCGTAATCCTTCGATTTCGTTTCATCCCGTCCCACATACACTCCCCATCGATGGCGCTCCGATACTCGTCACGGCAACAGCGACCTCGGAGGAGGACGGCGTTGTCCACGCGGAAGCGCAGCTCCCGCTTTCGCTTCGCCGGGAAGACGGCTCTGCGCCCAACGCCGAGCTTGCCCACGGTACGACCAACGAAGCTGGCGAAGTGACCTTTTCCATTGCGAAAAATGCCCTCGGCACGCCGGGGCCACTGCGGATCATGGTCGTCCACGAGGGGGGGCCGGAGTCTGCGCCGGCCAAGACCGAAATTCAGGCGACGCGCGTGGCGACGGTGCAGCTCGAGGTCGGTTTCCCCACGGAGCCGGTCTCGTCAGAAGACGGCTTTTTCCTTTCGGTCCGGGCACTTGCCGCGGGACACCCCGTCGAGACGGGCAGCGTTGAGGTCGCGGTTGGCGAAACGGTGGTGGGGGCAGGGCGCCTTGCTCCCGGCGGCAACGGACAGGTTCCGGTGGCGTTCGCGAGGAATGCGAGCGGGACGGCGACGCTCCAAGTTCGCTATATTTCAACAGAACCTTGGCTACGTCCTGCGCCTGCGAGCGTCGCTACCGTAGCCACGAAGGGGCCAAGTCCCTTCCGACGCCTAGGGCCGCTCCTCGGCACGGTTCTGCTCGCGTTTGCGGCTTTCGCCCTTCGTCGCCGCACCGAGCGGAAGCCACCACAGAAGAAAAGCGAAGAATCTTCGCCCTATGAGGCACAAGTCACCCTTCCGTTGCCAACACCTCAGGAGGTCGGCGAGTTGGTTGGGCGCGTCGTCGATCGCCACGACGGAACTCCCATCAGCGGCGCGGTATTGACGCTCGTGGGGCGCGATTTCTCGGGCGGAATCCTTGCGGAGTCGCTGGCAGAAGCGGACGGAACCTTCCGTTTTTCCGCGAAACACACCGCCGGCGCCGCGACGCTCACCGTCCAAGCGCCCTTCCATCGGGAGAGCCAAATTTCCGTTGGCCCCGCCAGCGGAGCCATTCGCGTGACCCTCCTCTCGCGGCGCCGAGGCGTCCTCGACGACCTTGTGACCTGGGCACGTAACCGCAACGAAAGCGCAAACCGACGCGAACCGACGCCGGCGGAAATCGCACTAAAGGGCACAAATTCAGCCATTTCCGCATGGGCCAGCGCCGTCGAAGCGGCCGGATTTTCCGAGGCTCCGCTAGACGCCGAGCGTGAAGCGGCGGTTGGAGCGCTTCGTCCCGCAGCCGAACCACCGCGGGAATCGGCGGTTGTGCCTGTCGACGCTGCCTCTAAGCGAGCTCCGTAGGTCGCCGCCGCTTCCGGCCGCGACGATTCTTTGGCTCCGATCGTCTCGCAAACCGCGGGAAACGAATGCGGCGCCACCGCACGCCGTTTCGTTGTTGACGGGCGCAATGGCGGCTCTTTAGAACCGACAGGCCCATCGGTGCCGTAGAGCGCCGAATCTGGTCCGGCGGGTGACGCCGGGCATGCCGCGAAGCCCTCGCAGCGAACCAAGCCCAAGATCTCGCAGGACATGGATACCAAAACGCTCCTCGCCCTCGTCGCCGTCGCCCTCGTGGTGATCGCCCTGGTGTTCGCGTTCCGCAAGAAGCCGGAACTGCCGAGCGCGGAAGAGCCGGAACCCAAACTCCCGGAAAAGACTTCGGATACGCCGAAAGAGGCGAAGCCGGCACCGCGCGTCGAGCACGAAGAGCGCGCAAACAAGCCGCCCGCAGCTAAGGCGCCTAGCGTTCCCGCGCCTGCTTCCGAGCCGGCAGCGCCGGTGAAGGCCCCCTCGGTCGCTCCGGCGCCGGTGGAAGTCGCAAAGCCGGCAAAGCCGACGCGGAAGGCTGCCGATGCAGCGGAAGTAAAAATCCTCGAGCGTGGTCTCAAGCAGACCCGCGGCGGTTTTTTCGCGCGGCTGAAAGAACTGTTCGTCGGGAAAAAGGAAATCGACCCGGCGCTCCTTGATCAAATCGAGGAGGTCCTTCTCACCAGCGACGTCGGCGTGAAGACGACGCAGAAGCTACTGGATAACTTGAAGGAACGCCTGTCACGGGCCGAACTCAAGGATGAGGACGCTGTTTTCGCTGCACTCCGCGAGGATGCGCTGGAGATGATGTTCCTCCCCGGTGGGCCGATCGTCACCCGAAGCGGCGAACCGACCGTGATCCTCATGGTCGGCGTGAACGGCGTCGGCAAGACGACCACCATCGGGAAGCTCGCGACACGCGCGACCCACGACGGCAAGAAGGTCATGCTCGGCGCCGGAGACACCTTCCGCGCCGCCGCCGTGCAGCAGCTCGAAGTGTGGGGGAAGCGGGTTGGCGCTGACGTCGTGCGCGGAAAGGAAGGCGGGGACCCAGGTGCGGTCGCCTTCGAAGCCACCACCAAAGCCAAAGAGGCTGGCGTTGACCTCCTCTTCGTCGACACCGCCGGGCGCCTTCAAAGCAAGGCCCCTTTGATGGACGAGCTTCGCAAAGTACGTAAAACGATTGCGAAAGCGATGGACGGAGCCCCGCACGAGACGCTCCTCGTCCTCGACGCTACGACCGGACAGAACGGCCTTACTCAGGCTGCGCTGTTCCGTGATGCGGTTCCGCTCACCGGAATCGTTCTCACCAAACTTGATGGAACCGCCAAAGGGGGAATCGTTCTCGCTATTTGCGACGAACTTCAGCTCCCAGTGCGCTACATCGGCCTCGGCGAACGCGCGGAAGACCTTCGGGAATTCGCTGCGGACGCATTTGTCGAGGCGCTCTTCGCCCGTGAGTCCGCAGGAGGCGGCGAGAATGCCTGAAGTTTCGCGCGTCACGAGAAAGTCTCAACGACGTGGTTGTGTTCGCGAAAAACCGCGTGATATAGTCGCCGCCGCTTTCCCCAGGCACGGCGATTCTACAAAGAATTTCGCCGTTTGGACCGCCGACCCGATGGGTGGCCGAGTGAATGTCAGGGGCCGAATCTCACGTGAGCGAGTTCGGCCGGATCTCAAGGGGTTACGATGAAGCAGGCGCGATGGTGGCTCCTCTTGGCCGCGGCGACACTCGCGGTACCGACGGAAGCCTTTGCACAGAACAAAAAGGCGCCTGCGGCGCCGGCCGGTAAACCCGAGCCGGCAGCCGGTGCGCCCGCGGCCGGAGCGGCTGCGGGAGGGGTCGTCGATCTTGACGCCCCAGGTCCGGCAACGGGTGCGCCCGCCGGGACGAATGGAGCAGCCGCAGGCGGCGCCATCGATCTCGACGGCCCCCAGCCCAACAACGGCGCAGGCGCAGGGACTGGCGGTACCGACACCGGGACCGGCAGCATCTGCGATATCGACCCGAACGCACCCGCGTGCGGGAAGTCGACCGACCCGGCGAAGAGCCCCGCTTTGCGCGTGCTGAAGCCGGACGTTTACGCCGTGCAGCAGATCTACGCGCTTCGCAAGAACCGCCTTGAGCTGAATCCCTACTGGGGCTTTTCGCTCAACGACCAGTTCGTTAGCCACCCGGGACCGGGCTTGGCTGTGAACTATTACATCACGAACGTCCTCGCGGTCGGCGTGAACGGCAACTACTACGGGTCGTTCAACAGCGACTCCGAGTTCAACTTCCAGAATCGCCGCGCGACCCGTCTCGCGGTGCCGCTTACCGAGTACCTCGCCGGCGGCAACTTGAACTTCACGTACGTACCTGTGTACGGGAAGTTCTCCGGTTTCTCGAACTTTATCTTCCACTTCGACACGTACGTCGTCGGCGGAATCGGTGCCATCTGGACGAAACCGATCGCGGTTATCGATCCGGACAACCGGAAGTTCGACCAGAAGATGAAGCTCGACTTCAACGCGGGCCTCGGCCTGCGCGTCTTCTTCAACCGCTGGTTCGCCGTTAACCTCGAGATTCGCGACTACATTTACAACGAGCAACTCGAGGCGACGACCATCTCGAAGAGTTCGTCGGATCCGAAGTATGCCTCGGCGCCGGAACGCGATCCGTCTACGTGGTATGGGCAGAACAGCCTCACGAACAACGTGCAGGCCCAGATCGGGGTCAGCCTCTTCCTCCCGCCCTCGTGGGAGTATCGGTTGCCGAAATGAGCGAGACGAACATGAAGCGTTGGTTCAAAGCTCTCTCCGCCGGTCTCCTCGCGCTCGCCGCGTTGGCATCGGCCCCCAAATCCGCTCAGGCGCAAGAGATTCAGCTCACCGGTCCCCTCGCGGGCGCGCCGGCCGTGCGGAAGCTCCGCCTGTACCGAGAAGGCCGCTTCGAAATCGCACCGACGGTTTCGTTCACCCTGCTCGATGAGTACCGCCGCACGATTTTTGCGGGCGCGCGTCTCAACTACAACCTGACCGAATGGGCAGCTATCGGCGTTTACGGCGCCTATGGCGCCGCAAGCCTCGCCACCGACCTGACGACCCAAGTCGATGCGAAGTCGCCTCGGTACCTCGGACCGGGGAGTCCTTCCGACCCCAAGGCCGATCCCCCCGCGGGAAGCACGGCGATTCGCAACCCGAACGTCGCAAAATCGTTCGACGAGCAGACGGCGCGCCTTCAGTGGATCGCCGCGCCGCAGCTGACCCTCGTCCCGTTCCGCGGGAAGCTCGCGCTCTTCGAGAAGGCGTTCGTCGATACGGACGCGTACATTCACCTCGGTGTCGCAGCCGTCGGTGTCAAGGATCGTAAGGACTGTGGCGCCGCTGGGCAGTCGAAGTGCTCGGCCGACTACGAGACGGCCTCGCGCGTGGCTGTTGCTCCGACCTTCGGTCTTGGCCTGACCTTCTACCCGAGCGATCTCGTGAGCTTCGGCTTCGAGTATCGCGCCCTCCCCTTCTCATGGAACCGTGCTGGTTTCGATACCCGCGGAAGCGGGACCGACGGCAAGTTCCCCGACGGGAAGATCAACTCGGACGATCGGACCTTCAAGTTCAATCAGATGGTCAGCATCTTCGTCGGCTTCTCCCTCGGGGATCGCAAGACGAGCGAGTAGACTTCCGCGTTGGCGGGGGAAACGGAGTCCAGGGTTCTCCCCGGGCTCCGTTTTCCGTTTGTCGAAGGCGCCCGACGCCCGCGCCCGGACGCCCGCCCCGCCCCCGACGACGAAGCGCCTTCGAAGGGGCGTCTAGACCGCCCGTGGGTTGCATCGATCCGCCGCGTTGACGGCGGATCCAA
>DYPH01000311.1 GCA_020720045.1 Sorangium cellulosum
GCATACGTCACCGGTGCCGTTGCATCCGCGTCCGCGATCGTACCGGCATCCGAAGGGACCTTCAAAGGAGACTCCCCGCCCCCCGAACAGGCGAGGAGAGCCGGAAGAAAGGCGGTTTGGAGAAGAACTTTCATCCTGGCAGTTCACTCGAGAGGACGATGAAGTACTCATCATCGCCGACGAAGAGGTAGCGACCGGAACTTAGATTTACGGACTCGATACGACCATCCTTCACAACTATTTCGAACGACGACGTCTGGCGACACTTAGGACAAGTAGATACGCCACTCACTACAACATGCCTTTGGGCACGATCCCCCTCCTGCGGATCTCCCCAAATCAGGCAGTCTCCGACATTGTATTCCCACACCCTCAAGTTGCCATAGTAGAACTGAACTTTTCTCTCGGACGTGTCGAAACACGTCGAACAAACCATTTTGTATTTTACGAAGTTGTACATATTAGTATGCCTCCCATTCGAGCCCCCAGCGAGCCATAATCTGTTGAAGCACTTCATCGTTCGTAAGCAACTTCAACGATTCCCTTTCTGCACTTACAAGCACTCGCGCATCTCCAACAGACAACGTCTTTCCGAGCCGTGTTTTCGCTGCAATTTGAGAAGCGATGACGTCCGACTCGCGGGCAGCTGCCCCAAGCCGACCACCTTGGCTTATGAGCCACTCGCGAAGAATTTGAGTTCGTGCAGCACGGTCCGCAATACTTCGGGCGCCCGGCGCCCCTCGCAAGAACTCCTTTGCAGCCTTAATTGACACTACGGGCGCGCGTCCCTTCAAAGCCGCTTCGACCGGTTCACCTCGTTCAAACATCCCAATCACCGCGTTCGCGTCGAGTGCAACTTCGCTTTCGACGGCGGCGGCTTCGAGAACCTCACCGCCCTGGGCGGCGACTTCGAGGACTTCGGCCCCCTCGGCCGCGGTCGCGGCGAGGCGTGCTTCGGCCATGACGGTCCCACGCGCAACTCCCGCTCCGCCCCCTCCTACAAGGAAGCTCGAGAAGAACCAGAAGACGCGAGAATTTCGCATTTGCGAGGCGTAAACGGCCTTGAGCGACTCCTCCTTCGGGGGGCCGAAGGTCGCGGCGCGGACGGCGCGCTCATTCGTGTCGCGGAGCGCCTGGGTCGCTTGCTTCGGCATCCAGGCCGAGTTGCCGGAGATGGCGAGACTCGCCATCCCATGCACCATGTCGGCCGGGCCCCCGTCCCAGAGCGCGTGCGCAGCCTGGTCGCCTTTGGCCTCGCCGTACTCCTCGCCCGTCATCACGGGGAGGTACGACGGCGGAGCGTGACCACCGTGGCCGTACCAGATGCCAACCTTGTCGCGAATTTCCTTTTCGCCGTCAGACACAGTGCTGCTGCATGTGCCCCCATTGCAATCCTTGATGGTGTCAAGCCCGCTCGGGTCGGCAAAGTTGATCGGGTCGCCGCCAGTGAATGCATACGGGTTCGGGTCGGCCCCCGCCGCGTGGACGGTGAGCGGATCCAGGCTGATAAACCGGCCCGTGTACGGGTGGTAGTAGCGCGCCCCAAGGTGGACCAAGTCGGTCTCAGGGTCCTCGGTGCCGCCGTTGAAGCCGATCCGTTCGCGGAAGTAGCCGTACTCGGGAACGCGATAGT
>DYPH01000312.1 GCA_020720045.1 Sorangium cellulosum
CTTCGTAGAAGACCACCATCACGAGCCACCCGTAGTAGCCCCAGACCTGTGTAAGGCGGCTGGTGACAATTATCTTGTCATCTCGATCTAGGGATGATCTATGGCGGGGGTGCGCCGCGACCTCGCCCTCGAAACCACGCTCGTCGCGAAGTACGCCGCGATGGCGGGCCTGCTCGACGAGCGTGCTCGTCGCCTCTGGGCTGCCGCCGAATCTCGTGCCATCGGGTACGGCGGCGATGCCGTGGTGTCGGCTGCTACGGGGTTGGCGCGTGCGACGATCAGGCAGGGGAGGTGCGAGCTCGAGGCGGGGGTGCCGACCACTGGGCGCTTGCGTCGAGAAGGAGCGGGCCGACCGAGCCTGGAGGCCGCGCAGCCGGGGCTCAAGGAGGCGCTCGACCGGCTCGTCGACCCGGTGACCCGAGGGGACCCGATGTCGGCGCTCCGCTGGACGTGCAAGAGCAAGGCGACGCTCGCGGCCGCGCTGACGAAGGCCGGGTGGTCCGTGAGCGCGACGACGGTGGGCCGGCTGCTGCATGACATGGGCTACAGCCTGCAGTCGGTCCGCAAGAGCCGCGAAGGGACCTCGCATCCGGATCGGAACGCGCAGTTCGAGCACATCAACGCGACCGCGGAGGAGTACCTCGAGCAGGGCGAGCCCGTGATCTCGGTCGACACGAAGAAGAAGGAGCTCGTCGGAGACTTCAAGAACGCTGGCAAGGAGTGGCAGCCGAAGGCCACGCCCGACAAGGTCCTCGTTCACGACTTCCCGGACGACGCGGTCGGCAAGGCGATCCCATACGGGGTCTACGACATGGCGCGCGACGAGGCGTACGTGAGCGTCGGGCGCGACCATGACACGCCGGCGTTTGCGGCCGCCTCGATTCGTCATTGGTGGCTGACGATGGGGCGACGGGCCTACCCCGATGCGACGAAGCTGCTCATCACCGCGGACGCGGGCGGCAGCAACAGCTACCGGACCCACGCTTGGAAGCTCGAGCTGCAGGACTTCGCCGACGAGTTCCGCCTTCCGGTCGCCGTCGCTCACTTCCCCCCGGGGACGAGCAAGTGGAACAAGATCGAACATCGGCTCTTCTGTCACATCACCGCGAACTGGCGCGGCAGGCCCTTGCGCACCTTCGAGACGGTGGTCGAGCTGATCGGGAACACACGCACCTCCACCGGCCTGCGCGTCAAAGCCAAGCTCGACAAGGGGACCTACCCGACGGGGGTGAAGGTCACGAAAGCAGCGATGAAGGGACTGTCGCTGCACCGGAGCGACTTCCACGGCGACTGGAACTATGAGCTTCGTCCTCGCGGAGCAAGTTGATCGCATAATTATGATCAGCCGCCTAACCTTGCCGATGTCCGAGCATCTGTCGGAGCCCGTGACGTCGTGGGGGCCATTGCACCAGTGGAGCGTGACAGAAGGGTCGCTTGTCATGATCTGTGCCTTCGCTGCGTTGTTTTCGCGATATTACGCCATGTGCACGCCCCATGCCAGGGCCATGGCGGGCTCTCTGCCGCGGGCGACGCGTCGAGCTTATACGAATTGATACGGCGCTATCTACTGGGCTCATCGATGAACGTGGTATCGAGAACTCGCACCCCGCGCCGTCCGGTGCCCGGTGGCG